>JBMOHR010000046.1:0-18619 GCA_049317745.1 Ignavibacteria bacterium | reverse complement strand
TGGGGTTTGCAATATGCACATGAACAAGGGTTGATACACCAGGATGTTAAACCTGGAAATATTCTCATATCTATAGATGGCGCAGTCAAAGTAACAGACTTTGGAATAGCAAAAGCAATAATTAATATTAATGAAAAATATACACCATCTAACGATGTTACTATTTTAGTGCCTTCTGGTGCAATGTCGCGATTATACTGTTCACCCGAACAAGCTGAAGGAAAACCTGTAAGTAGAAAAACAGACATCTGGAGTTGGGCTGTATCTGTATTAGAAATGTTCACAGGAGGTGTTCACTGGGTTAGTGGTGCGATTGCCGAAACTGTTTTAGAGCAACATCTTATAAATGGAAGTAGCAATAATAATATTCCGGTCTTACCTGAGCAACTTGCAAAATTATTAAAACAATGTTTCAAATATAACCCACAAGATAGACCAAAAGACTTTGAAGATATATCAACCAAATTAGTTCAAATATATAATGAAACGATAAAAACAATTTACCGCAACGAAATTCCGAAATCTGTTGAGTTACATGCAGATAATCTGAATAACAAAGCAATATCCTTCCTTGATTTGAAAAAACATAAAGAAGCAAAAGAATGTTGGAAAGATGCATTGAAGATAGATCCTCATCATCTTTCTAGCACTTTTAATTATGGTTATTATAGATGGCAGAGAGCTGAATTAGCAGATGATGAATTAGTAAGACAGATGGAGTCACTGAGATTATCACACAAAGAAGATCCAGAATATTGGTTAAGTCTAGGGTGGATACATTATGAACGTGGAGATATAAGCGAAATACAAAAAATACAAGATTCTGAATATAAAATAACAGAGAAAAGATTTCTTGAAGCATTACAACTAAATAACAGCCCTATTGGTGACACATATAGTACATTTAGAGGACACACTTATGAAGTATTTTCCGTTTGCTTTTCACCGGATGGCAGATTTCTTTTATCTGGGGGACGAGATTCAACTGTTCGATTATGGGATTCATGGAGTTTTAAATCTCGAAATGAAATAAGAATATTTAGAGGGCATTCATGTGAAGTTAATTCGGTTTGTTTTTCTCCCGATGGAAATTATGCTTTATCTGGGGGTAGTGACAATAAAATACTTTTATTGGACATAAAGAAGGGTTTAGAAATTAGAAAATATGAAGGACATAATGATGAAGTTTATTCAGTTTGTTTTTCCCCAAATGGAAAACAAGCTTTATCTGGGGGAAAAGATTTAACTGTCCGATTATGGGAAATTGCAAGCGGAAAAGAAATTTTGAAATTTGATGTAAATGAATATGTTAATTCGGTTTGTTTTTCTCCTGATGGAAACTATGCCTTATTAGGGAGTTCAGATCATACTCTTCAATTATGGGATATTTATTCCAGCAGAGAAATTAAAAGATTTGAGGGTCATAATGATATTGTACTTAGTGTTTGTATCTCAAAGGATAGTAAATTTGCTTTGTCGGGAAGTTTCGATAATACTATTCGATTATGGGATATAAATACAGGAAAAGAAATTAGACAATTTATTGGACATACAGATAAAATTTGGGCAATTTGTTTTTCGCCAAATAATAGGTTTATTTTATCTGGTGGGGAAGACAAATGTATGATCTTATGGGATGTAAAATCAGGAAAAATAATAAGGAAATTCACACAAGATAACCATAGGCTTTATTCTGTTTGTTTTTCTCCTGATGGAGAACACGCATTATCCGGAAATTCAGAAGGAACAATAATATTATGGAAACTTTGTTTTAATAATAAACCAACAGCAAATAATTATCCTTTACTAAATAAAGTAATAAATATTAAAAAATCATTAGAACTTGAAAACATTAAAAATCAAATATTTAAATTATATAATGAAAATAAATACAAAGAATCTTTTACCTTAATAGAGGAATTAGCAAGTAATTCAGAATATTCAAGAAATTCTGAATTGTTAGCCCTAAAATACAACATCGCTTTAAAATTAGGATTTAGAATAAAAAATATTAGAAACGGTTGGTTACGAAAGACTTTAATTGGTCACAATGAATCTGTTAAATCGGTTAACATTTCTAGTGATAATAAATACATTGTCTCTTGTGGGTGGAATAAAAATATAAAGTTGTGGGACTTGATGAATGGGGAATTAATTAAAGAGTTTTTGGGCCATACTGCAGCTGTAAGATCTGTATGCTTTTCTCCAGATGATCAATATATTTTATCAGGAAGTTTCGATAATACTATCCGATTATGGGATGTATCGACAGGAAAAGAAATCAGAGAATTCGACGGGAGTTCCAATGTTAATTCTATAAAGTTCTCACCAGATGGGAAATTTGCTTTATCAGGAAGTGATGATAGAACGGTTAGATTATGGAATGTTGCTACTGGAAAATTGATTAATAAGTTTGCAGGACATACTGGAAGCGTTTATTCGGTTTGTTTTTCTCCAGATGGAAGATATGCTTTGTCAGGGGGTGGGGATAAAACTGTTCGATTATGGAATATTGCTACCGGAAAAGAATTTATGAGATTTGAAGGGCATACTGACATAGTAACATCTGTATGTTTTGCCCCAGATGGTAGATTTATTTTGTCTGGAAGTTATGACGACACAATTCGTTTATGGAATGCTAAATTAGGAATAAATGATACTATTTGTTTGTTTGATATTGAGCCTGGGAAACAACTTAAAAAATTTGATGGGCACAATCATTTTGTTAGTACAGTTTGTTTTTCCTCTGATGGGAAATTCATTTTATCGGGTAGTTGGGATAAAATGATTAAACTGTGGGAAATTAGAACCGGATTAGAAATTAGAAGTTTTATGAATCACACTCGCTACATAAATATGGTATTCTTATCGTCAGATAACAGATATGCATTATCTTGTGGTCGGGATAAAACAATCTGTTTATGGGAATTCGATTGGGATTGGGAATATGTCGAACCAACCGATTGGGATGAAGAAGTGAGGTCTTATCTTGAAATATTTCTTGAGTTACATAGATCATATGGGTCTGATGAGATATCGCGAATAGGAAAACCTAAATGGAATACTGATGACATCAATAAGTTTTACGAAGAATTAAAAAATAGAGGATTTGGATATATAAGACCAGAAGGTATTAGATCTGAATTAGAAAAGATGACAAGGGATTGGAATGAGTAAAGGTAATTATCATAATAAGGAACAAGACTTAAGTGATATTCCTCTTAAATGGAATATAGGTGATGTTATAGCAGATATATATGAAGTTACTGGTATTCTTGGTGAAGGCGGAATGGGTATTGTTTATAAGGTTCACCACAAAGAATGGGATATTGATTTAGCTGTTAAAAGTATACGCCCGGAAATATTATCAAAAACTGGATTGGAAAACTTCATTAGGGAAGCCGAGACCTGGGTAAATTTAGGATTACATCCAAATACAGTTAGCTGTTATTATGTGAGGCAATTAGGTGAAGTTCCAAGAATATTTTCGGAATATGTAGATGAGGGAAGTCTTAAAGAATGGATTCTAAATAAGAAATTATATGAAGGTACTAAAGAAGAAATATTAAGAAGAATTCTTGATATTACTATTCAGTCAGCTTGGGGCTTGCAGTATGCACATGATCAAGGATTAGTTCACCAGGATGTTAAACCTGCAAATATATTAATATCATCTGATGGTACAGTTAAAGTTACAGATTTTGGTATATCAAAGGCTAAGAAGAAAGCAGATATATCATCTCAAACTTATACTGACCCAAATAAGTCTATACTTGTAAGTTCCGGCAGTATGACGCCAGCATATTGTTCTCCGGAACAAAAAGAAGGAAAACCACTTAGCAGAAAAACAGATATCTGGAGTTGGGCTGTCTCCATATTAGAAATGTTTACAGGTGGTGTTTTTTGGCCAATTGGAGTAGTTGCAGGAAGTGTATTGGAAAGATTATTGAAAGAGGAATCATCAAACAAAGAAATACCTCATATCCCTAAAAGACTTGCAAATCTATTAAACGACTGTTTTAAGCAAAACCCTATTGAACGACCAAAGGATATGAATTATATATCTGAATTACTTATACAGATATATAATAAACAGATAAACGAAAAATATCCAATTGAACATCCAAAACCTGCTGAACTTCTTGCAGACAGTTTAAATAACAAAGCAGTCTCAATGCTTGATATTAAAAAATATTCTGAAGCGGAAAAATTATGGCTTGAGGCATTAAAGATTGATCCACAACATCTTTCAAGCACATATAATTATGGTTATTACAGATGGCAAAAAGCAGAAATTACAGATGACGATTTAGTAAAAATGATGGAATATGTTAAACAAGCTTATGCTGATAATCCAGAATATTGGTTAAGTTATGGATGGATTCATTTTGAACGTGGAGATGTTAATGAAATAAATTTAATACAGAACTCAGCGAATAAAATAACAAATGAAAAGTTCGTCAGTGCATTAAAAATAAAAGACAAGCCCATAGGAAGAGAAATTCGATCAATTACTCATTTATATGGTAATGTTATAACTTGCATTGGTTTATCACCAAATGGGTATTATGTCGTAGCAGGATTTCAAGATGGTGGATATGATGTGTGGGATATAGACACGGGTGAAAGCATTAGCGAATCTGATGAGTTCGATGGATATGGTACTACTAGTACTACAAATAGAGTAAACTCTATTTGCTTTTCTCCAGACGGTAGAGATATTTTATTTGGCGAAGATTATGGCACTATTCGGTTATTGGAAAAATATACAGGGGAAGATAAAATTGAGTTTACAGGTCTTATAATAGAACTGGACTCAGGTTCAACATATTCACCTGATGGAAGTGTAAACTCAGTTTGTTTTTATCCGGAAGGATGGTTTGTATTATCTGGTCACGGTCATGGTGCTATTCGATTATGGGATGCAAGTAAAGGAAAAGTTATAAGAAAATTTGAGGGTCATAATGATGTTGTAGAATCTGTTTGTTTTTCTACAGACGGCAGATATATTTTATCCGCAAGTTGGGATCAAACTATTCGATTATGGGAAACGGATTCAGGAAAAGAAATTAGAAAATTTGAAGGACATACATCTAGTGTGGAGTCAGTTTCATTTTCCAGTGATGGTAAATTAGTTTTGTCAAGTAGTAATGATCACACAATTCGATTATGGGATACTCAATCAGGAAAAGAGATTAGAAAATTAGATGGAAATGCGGGTTGTGTGAACTCTGTTTGTTTCTCGCCAGACAAAAGATTTATTTTATCCGGAAATGATGATAATTCTGTTCGAATATGGGATTTAGAAACCGGAAAAGAAGTTAGAAAACTTGATGGTCATACTGGCTCTGTATCTTCAGTCGTTTTTTCTACAGATGGAAAATTTGCTATATCTAGTGATTTTTATTCAATTCGTATTTGGGAGATAAATTACCCTTCGAATAAAGTTTACAATAATTTTCCGATATTAGATAGGGTTAAGAGTATTAATGAGAATATAAATGAAAGCAATAAAGTCGTTGCAAAAATAGATAAAATAAGAAATCTTGTCTCAACCAAAAAATATAAGGATGCATATACTCTTATAAAAGAAATTCAAAATAATCCTCAAGATTCAAAAAACTCAGAAATTCTTTCATTAAAGCATAAGATATTTAAAGAGTCTGGGAAAATAAATATTAAACTAAATAATGCCTGGTGCAAGGGGATCTTAGATGATCAAAATGGGAAAATATATTCCGTTTCCTTTTCTCCTCATGGTATGTATGCTTTAGATGATGGCAGAACTAAGTTATGGGATATCGCTTCGGGAATACCGGTGGGAAATTTTGTCGATTTTTATCCCATATGCTTTACTCTGGATGGAAAGTATGCTTTGTCTGGAAGTCATAAAAATACTATTCTACTACGGGAACTTGAGACAGGAATGGTGATTAGAAAGTTCGAAGGGCATACGGAAAGTGGTCAATCTGTATGCTTTTCTCCAGACGGACGATTTATTTTGTCAGGAGGTATGGATACAACAATTCTACTTTGGGAAACTGCTACAGGTAAAAGAATGACAAATTTTGTGGGTCATTTTTCACCTGTCTGGGCGGTTTGTTTTTCTCCGGATGGTAAATATGTTTTAACTGGTAGCGATACAATTCGATTATGGGATATTGCTAGAGATAAAGTGATTAGAAGTTTCGGAAATACAACTGTTCTTTCTCTTGCTTTTTCTCCGGATGGAAAGTATGCTTTGTCTGGAAGTCATGATTTAATTCAATTATGGGAAATTGAGACAGGAAAAGAAATACAAAACTTTAAAGGCCATACAAGTTCAGTTTGGTCTGTCTGTTTTTCTCCTGACGGGAAATATTTATTGTCAGGTGGTAAGGACTGTAGTGTTAGATTATGGGAGATTGCAACAGGTAAAGAAATTAAGAAGAGCTATGTGCATACAGATTGGGTTAAATCTATAAGTTTCTCCCCTGATGGCAGATATGCATTGTCTGGTAGTTCAGATAATACTATAAGATTATGGGAATTCGATTGGGATTGGGAGTTTATCGAACCTACGGATTGGGATGAAGGTGCTAGGCCATATCTTGAGATATTTCTTGAACTACATAGACCTTATGCTCCTGATTGGTTTACAAGAATTGGAAAACCTGTTTGGAATGAGAATGATTTCAATAAATTATTTGAAGAGCTAAAGAGTAGAGGTCTTGGATATATAAGGCCAGAGAGAATTAAGAGTGAATTAGAAAAGATGACAAGTGATATGATAACAATATCCGATATTAAAAATACAAGTAGTAGATTTTATTATACAAAATTTATAAGAAGATTAACGATAGCATTTAACTACTACCTTTCTATTAATATTATAAGAGTATTAATTTTACTAAAAAAATATCGCATTGCTTATAAAATTTTAACGGATATTAATATTATTAATGAGGAAATAAGAGACTCAGAGAATCTATCATTAAAACAACAGATTAGGCTTGTTGATATAAAAAGTAAATCAGAATCAAAAATTCTCTCATTAAAATATGAAATATTCGATGCTCCAGAGAAGGTGATGATAAGGTTAAGAAATATTTGGCGATATAAAATGTTTGAGGGTTCCGATAACTATGTGCATTCATTTTGTTTCTCTGCAAATAGCAGGTTTGTATTATTGGGTGGATCTACTACCATCAGATTATGGGATATCACAAAAGGAATTGAAGTTAGAAAATTTGAGGGACATTTAAAATCAATTAATGCAGTATGCTTTTCCCCTGACGGTAATTATGCTTTGTCAGGAAGTAATGATTATACGAGTCGATTATGGGTTGTTGCAACAGGGAAAGAGATTAGAAAGTTTGATAGTAACATAATAGAAATTAATAGTCTTCGTATTGACGGTGCCAAAAGCATAGGAATGGTTCGTTTTTCTTCAGATGGCAGATTTGTTATTTCCCAAAATGGTGAGGGTTGTTTACGAATATGGGATATTTCTTCTGGAAAGGAGATTAGAAAATTTAATAGAACCACTTCTTACTGTTTTTCTCCTGATGGCAGTTTTGTTCTGACAGGGAACACGGATCAAACTATTCGCTTGTGGGATATTTCTTCTGGCAAAGAGATTAGAAAGTTAGAAGGACTTATTGTTAATGCAAAATCAATAAGTATTTCTCCAGACGGAAAATATGCTTTATCAGGAAGCTCTGATCACACTATTCACTTATGGGATATAAAATCAGGAAATGAAATCAGTAAATTTGAAGGGCACACTGAGGCTATAACGTCTGTTTGTTTTTCACCAGACGGTAGATTTATATTATCTGGAAGTTTAGATAAATCGATTCGTTTGTGGGAGATACAATCTGGAAAAGAAATTAAAAAGTCTGATATTAGTAATTATCCTGTTTATTCAGTAAGTATTTCCTCTGATAGTAAATATATTTTAATTAGAAATTCTAAGGTTACTAGCTTATGCAAATTAGAATGGGATTTAGAATTTCCTAAACCTTTAAATTGGGACGAAAGCATCAGACCTTATCTTGACATTTTCCTAGAACTCCATAGACCTTATGGCTCTGATGGTATATCTCGAATTGGTAAACCTAATTGGACTAATGATGATTTCATTAAATTTTATTGTGAATTGAAGAACCGGGGATTCGGATATATAAAACCTAGGGGAATTAGAAAAGAATTAGAAAGAATGACCAGAGAATGGAATGAGAATGATTAATGTATGGTATAGATAGCTAGTTATTTATAATTTAAAAGAGTTAATTATCAAGGCATATTAAAATTTATGAAAAAATTATCATCAGGTGCGGAATTAACATGGGATATTGCTGCTTCTGAAGCAATATACTCAAAGTACGAATTTATAGAAGTTGAGCATATACTTATTGGTTTATGCAGTCTTGAAAAGATTAAAGAGCATAATTACGATAAAAATGAAGTTATTAGAGAGCATAAAGAGATATCTGCAATTATGGCTAAATTTGATGTAGATATAATACACCTAAGAAAAGAAATCCGTATAAAACTTGGTAATCAGAATTTCGAGAGAAAAGAGAAGTCTATTCATAGAAGTAATGATTGCAAAAAGATGTTTACATTAGCGGACTCCTTAAATTCTAATAATGATTTTATAACTTCCATTGATTTATTGATTTCAATTATAACAAAACCGAGCGAAATAGTCTCTGATGTATTTTCTAAATCCGGAGTGAACATCAATGCAATGAAAGAATATGCTCTTAATAATGATGATAATTCCAAGTTGCCTTTTCTTGTAAAATATGGCAGGAATTTAATTGATGAAGCAAAAAGCAACTTAATTCATCCAGTAATAGGAAGAAGGAAAGAAATACTTAGTGTAATTCAAACACTTGCCAGACAGTCGAAAAATAATCCTGTATTAATTGGTGAAGCAGGTGTTGGTAAAACAGCTATTGTAGAAGCTTTGGCGATTAGGATTAAAGATGGTAAAGACAAGCAAATCATCGGCGATAAAGTAATTTATCAGATAGACATGGGTGTACTTACAGCTGGTACAAAATACAGGGGTGAATTCGAAGAAAGACTTGAAGGAATCATTAATGAAGCACAGTCAGACCCTAATATTATATTATTTATCGATGAGATTCATACTATTGTAGGAGCGGGAAAAGCAGAAGGAAGTCTAGATGCTTCTAATATTTTAAAACCTGCATTAGCCAGAGGAAAGTTAAAATGTATAGGAGCTACAACTATTGATGAATATAGGAAATATATTGAAACCGATAGTGCACTTGAAAGAAGATTTGAAAAAATCATCGTTAATGAACCGGATATAAATGAAACCTTTGAAATCCTTAAAGGGATTAATTCACATATAGAAGAACACCATAACGTTATTATTAAAGATGCAGTTTTAAAGGCTGCTATCGAACTATCAGTTAAATTTGATAATGATCATAGGTTACCAGATAAAGCTATAGATCTTGTGGATAAAGCCTCAGCAAAAACACGAATTCCTTTACTCAGTATGCAGGAAAATATGAATGATATTAATAAATCAAATGACGTTAAAATCGAAACGATAGCTGAAGTATTGTCAGAAAAGATTAATATCCCCGTTGATATAATTGTTGGACATACTGATATAAACTCAAGGGTGGTAGGACTGCAAGGATATTTGCAGGAACATATTGTGGGTCAGGATTTAGTTATTGATTCAATTTGTAAAAGACTTTTGATAGCTCAGTCCAAAATTGTAACCAGGAAAAAACCTTTATCTGTGTTTTTATTCTTCGGACCTACAGGTACAGGGAAAACCGAAATAGCTAAATTAATATCTGAATATTTATTCGGAACTGAAAAGAATTTGATTAGATTAGATATGTCTGAATATATGGAACAGCACAGTATTTCAAAATTGATAGGTTCACCTCCGGGGTACGTGGGATATGATGATGAAGGGCAATTGACAGGAAAACTGAGAACGTCACCTTATTGTGTCGTTTTGCTGGATGAAATTGAAAAGGCACATCCTAAAGTATTTGATATCTTTCTTCAATTATTCGATGAAGGAAGAATTACAGATTCAAAAGGAAGGACTGTTGATGGAAAAAATGCAATATTTATAATGACATCTAATTTAGTTTCCGAGAAAAAAATTGAATTAGGTTTCCAGCAGCATGAATCAATGCAGGATATCATAATATCAAATTTGAAACAACACTTTAGAACTGAGTTTATTAATCGTATTGACGAAATAATAGAATTCTCACAACTCAATCTTAATGACATTAAAATAATAACAAAGAAGCTATTAGATAAACTTTCAGAAGAGTTCTTCCTTAACCACAAAAAGAAACTCATCTATAGTGATGATGTTATTACGTTTGTGGCAAATATTGGATTTGACGAAGAATTCGGAGCAAGGAATTTAAAAAGGGAAATAGAGAACCTTGTCGAATATCCGTTGAGCAAGATATTAATTGAGCATAAATTTACAAATAAAGATAAGATAACCGTAAGTGTTAAATCAGATTCGTTAATATTCTCTTGATATGACAAACTTAACATGATGTAAATGGAAACTATAAATAATTATAATATAATAGAAAAAATCGGTGAAGGGGGAATGAGTAAGGTTTATCTTGCAGAGCATAAGTATCTTCACAAACTTAATGCTTTGAAAAAACTTAAATTGCAGGATAAAACAATTATTGAGAAATTTATTAAAGAAGCTCAGATTCTTTATGGTTTAAATCATAATTACATTGTAAAAGTTGAAGATTGCTTTGATTATGAAAACAACCTGTACATTGTCATCGAATATGTTAAAGGGCTGTCGTTAGATAAATACATAAAAAAGGATGGAAGGATTGATCAACGCAAGGCGTTAGAAATATTTAAGAAAATACTCTGCGGGGTTGAATATGCTCACAATTCTAATATTATTCATCGTGATATAAAACCCTCAAATATTATGATTGATGAAGATGATAATCCTAAAATACTTGATTTTGGAATAGCGAAGATAATAAACACTGGATTAACAACGAGTTCAACCACTACTTTGATAAATATTGGTTCTCCTGCGTATATGAGTCCCGAACAATACAAAAGCGAGACTGCTGACTTAAGAACTGATATCTATTCTCTTGGTATAGTATTTTATGAAATGTTAACAGGTGTGAATCCTTATTTATTGGAAGATGCAACACCGGTTTCTTTAGGTTATAAGATTGTTCACGAACCATTACCTGACCCGAAAACATACTTTCCTGAAATAAATAAACATTTTAGGGAAGTTATTCTGAAGTGTACACAGAAAAATCCAAATGATAGATATAATAACTGCAAAGAAATAATTGAAGCGTTGGACAAAATATTGTCAGGCTCGATTAATGGTGATAGGACTCAAAACGCACCTGGTATTCCAATTAATAAAGTTGAAGTAAAAAGACTTAAGAAAAAGTATGTTGTCTCAATCTTAATAATATTAGTGATATTGATTCCATTTGGTATTTTAAGCAAATATATGTTTTTTGATATTACAAATACAGTTGCTGATAAATGGAATTACTCAATATTAAATAAAAATCTGAATTTTTATAAAATACAGTTTAATAAAAATACTGGATTGATGTCTTATAGCGGTTATAATGGAGGTAAAGACGAAAGTGGAATTTGGAAAACTGATAATGGATTTACATGGGACGAAATATATAAAGCAAATACATCGTCTAAAGTAGAAGATATATTCTTCATTGACGATAAAACGGGTTGGTCAATAGAAAAAATTAATGTACCAAATTATTGGGGAGAGCAATATAATTTACTTAAAACTACAAGCGGTGGTGAAGAATGGGAAACCCAGCTTATAGTTAATAACCTAGAACAAAAAAGACCAAAACCGAAAAGACGAGATCCAAAAAGTGGATTGATAGATCTCGACGCAGAATTACCCCGATTAAGAAATGTAGCGAAAAATGATTTGATATGTCTGTATTTTCTGGATGTTGAAAATGGTTATATTGGAAGTTGCGGGTTTATATATAAGACAAATAATGGGGGTATGAATTGGAGTAAAATTGATATAAATGTCTTAAGAAATGGAAACAAAATAAATGGATTATTCTTTTATAATTCGAATTATGGATGGGGTTGTAGTAACGAAGGAAATATTGTTAAAACTATAAATGGTGGTGAATCCTGGCAAAATGTTTTTACAAATTTCAAGGATGAATTGTATAAAATATTTTTTACTAATGCTAATACAGGTTGGGCTGTCGGTTTTGGGGGGATTATCATTAAATCTACAGACAGCGGAAACAGTTGGGTTAAACAACAATCAGATACTCAGTTTCGTCTTCGCGATATTTTATTTATTAATGATAACACAGGTTGGATTGTTGGCGAGATGGGTACTTTATTAAAAACAACAAATGGTGGTAATAAATGGGAAATTGAAAATCCCACACCAGGTAATTTACATAGTTTATACAGTATTGCAAAAAGTAATGATAATAAATTATATATCACCTGTGATAAAGGAGGGATCTTGACACTTGATTTAGGAAAACATTAAACTATCGCCATAATTCAATAATTCTTATCGTCGCCAGAATTTCCACCAATTCTTCTTTTCACTTTTAGGAGTTTCTAAAAGTCCATACTCCCTTAGTACACCTACTGATTTTGATAAATATTCTCTTGTTTCGGGTGTCAGTTTTAGTTCTTTCCCTGCCTTTATATCACTACCCATAGTCTTCAAAGCATTTTCGTCGAAGTAGTGATCTGTCATTGCCACTGACATTATAAAGTCTTCCTCAGTGATTGGCTCAGAATTGCAAACAGGACAATTATTAAAAGCCCCAAATTTGATTGCCCCGCATTTAAAGCATACTGCTGTTGTCATATTTAAAATTAATAAATTATTTTATAATGTCACTTAATGTAACTATTCAAAGATAATTATTAAATTACTAACAATATTATCATCAATTGATAAAATTGATTCTTGCTGCTTTTCTAATTTAATATTGAGGGAGAAACTTTTAAATATTAAATAAATCAAATGAGAAAGACTATTATTCTAATTTTATTGATTACTTCGCCAGTATGTTATTCTCAGGAGGAAAATTATAATATTCTTTATTGCAATGATGCCACGTCTTCATACTGGAGATACATTACTTTTGAAAATGAGTACAATGTTGATAAAATGCTTGAAATAATAGTTAAAGAGCTTAAAGAAAGAGGATTCAAAGTAACATCTTCTAACGACAAAACTCATTATATCTCTTCAGAGAAGGAACTTGGTCTAAACATCAACTTTACATTTTGTGTTTATGACTCAAATTTCGATCCGTTACTGACTCAACCCAAAAACACAATAGGGTTTTGCGCTCATATATACAGTTATGTAATTAGTGAACTTCCCGTTGATATTAAAGTTTATGCGCGCAACAAAATCCCTCAATTGCAGGAAGAATTGATAGCGTCAATAAAGCTATACAAGAAGTAATAAGGATTTAATTGAGGATAGTGGTGGAGAATAATAGTTTAATTAGAGAACACCCAGTGTGACTGGCAAAACTATAGTAGTTGATGCCACTCACGGCAATGAAAAGACGGGGTATGGCGTTTGAAGATTACCATCTTTCCCTTCTGTAAATGACTTCAATGGTATCCCCATAAAGTTGTTGATAATCCTGGTAAATATTTTCTCTTCGAATAGTATCTTTGGTGTTTATTTCCTTCACCGAAAATATTTCAACACCTGCTAATTTATAATCTAAGTATAGATTAGAATGTTCATGGGGATAATCAATATAACTTAACGAATAATTTATATCATAAGCTTTTTCAGGGAATTTGGGAAAGGGAAACCTCGTAAACCCTGCTAATTTATGCTCCTCAATTGTCAGGTTTTTCCCTATAACTATTAATGAAGGATCAAAAATAGGCATCGCGTTTGAATTGGAAAATGAGAGTTTTATTTTGCCGTTAATTTTTTCCTGCTTTTCTATTTCCCCTGATTCTTTATAATATGTTTTTGTTAATACCATTTTAGTAGTATCCTTATCCATATAAACAACACCGGTTTTCTTTTTTCCATTAGTATGCCAGTCCACAATTACCTCTTTTGAGCCAATCTCAAATACTGAAAACACAAAGAATAAGAATGGAATCATTAAAATACCAAACAGAATTGAAAACGATACAATTGAACAAAGTCTTTTATCCTCTGATTTAATCAATGATTCTCCAATTGTTATGAGTAATTTATACATCAATATCAAGAATACTATTATAAACGGAAGTGAAAAGAAAATTAAGAAGGCCAAAAACATTGCTCCAAAACCATCTAACCCGCCCCCTAATGAATCATTGGGATTAGGAGTGTCTATATAGTAAATGAATCCAACAACATTAAGAATAAATAATACTATTATTAGTAGTAAATGGAAAGCATGATTATAGATTAAATTCTTCATACAAAACTTCCTTTCTTTAATATTAATTAAGCAACCTACTGAGTTGTTTAATACAAATATATAAACCTTTGGTCGTTGAATATTATCATCTCGTGATAATATTCAAATGGTATAGATGTCTATTTTTGGTTAAAAATATATATAATTAAACTAATTAAGGAAGATTATTATGGAACAAAAATATAAGATAATATTAATGTTTTTAATACCTCTTGAAATAGTATTAATAGCCATTTTCATAGGAATACCTGGAGAAAATGGCCTAGTATTACTTTTAATAGTTGGTGTTCCATACTTAATTTTAAATATAATATCTCTCTTTTTACTATTACTCAATTACTTCATTTATAAAATTATAAATTATATGAAAAGGCGTAAAATATTAGTACACTTAAATGTAGGGGGTTTTAACATGGATAAACAATCAAAGTTATATTTGTCGGTAATAGTTCCAATCTCTGCTGTCGTAGTTATATACTACTGGCACAATATTGCTCAAATGTCATTTTATGCATGTGTATATATCCTTGAGTTTCTGGGGCAAATTACTTTCCTCGGTTACGTGGGTATAAACGTATTATTATTTTGCGTATTTTTACCAGTATATTTGTTTTACTCTGTTTACATTTACCGCAAACAAAATAGGACAATTAATAAGTTAAAAGATCGTATAAATTATTTAGAAAACACTTTATATTAAAATTAATCCATGAATGCACAACAGTTGGAATACAGAAACACTGGTCATTGTCCGGAATGTGGGAGAAGATTGATATATGAGCCACAAAAAGAAAACAACAAAATTGTTAAATTTAGAGTTATATGTGGTGATCATTCTTTTTGTGGTTTTTCTGAAGTCCTTACTTTCGTAACTATTAAAGATTTTGATAGGCGTCACATTCTATCTCAATACATGCCTTTTGGCTATTTTTCTGCCGTTATTGATGAATGGGTAGAGATATTTGTTAAAAGTCTTTGCTTTGACAATATAAGTGATTTTATATTATGGATATTAATTCAAATTAAAACTAACAATTATAATTCTCGTAGTCTTGATAATCGCTTATATAGGTATTTTTATGACAAGCACAACCGAATATATTATAAGATGGTAAACAAAGCATATCATTCTTCTGAAGGTGATAACGAGAACCTTGCAAGAATATTAAAATCTTTCCCTATGCCAACTGCACGGTTAATAAATATATTAATTATTGAAAATAAATTCCCAGATTTAGTCCCTGCTTCTCTTTTTCATGAAAATGATGAAACCATAAATCAAGTCCTTGAATTCATTAGTGAAAAAGTAAAATCATGGGAATTTATTGAACAGTATTTTAATTCCATTTCTGATGAAGATCTCCGTATTGGTATCATAAAAACAATCAGGTTGTATAAGGACTCAAAAAATATCCATATTAAAAAAGTAATTAAGGGCTTCTATTCGTTACTTATAAAAAGACATTCGATAAAGTATATTTCAGGAGATTATGACATCAAATCTCTTACAGACTTTCTCTTATCAGAGGCTGACAATCTATATTTCCCTTTCACTACAACAAACTATTCTGCCAAATCTTTTGAAGAGTACTTGCATTCTTATCAAATAGATGAAAAAGTTAAAAAATCATTTCTGGATGACAAATTACAACACGAGGATAATATTTCCAAATTGCGTTCTGAAATTGAAAAGATAAATAACGATATATTAATATTTCAAAGTCAGATAGTTGCGAAGAGTAATCTTCTTAAAGCAAAACAGAAATCATCTGATAGATTTAATGAGCTTTCTAAATATACAAATTTAAATCCAATAAATAGATTGAAGAAATTATTAAATAGCGATAAACCTCTATTCTATTTCCCCGATGGATTTTTTGAAGATGCAGTTAATTGTATTAGTTATTTAACAGAAATAGAAAAGGAATTATTGAAGGATAAATTAAAAACGGCTAAAAAAGGTGTTTTGAAAGAGCTTAAATTGAAATTAAATTCTAATAATAACCAATAAATTTTAAGTCATGAATAATAAAGAAATTATCTTTGAAGTTAACAAAAAGGAGTTATTAAATATTGATAAAGATATCAGGAGATTGATATTGAAAAATAAAGATAAGATATCCCTTGTCTTAGAATTTAATTTCGATAAGGACAAACTTAACATTAAATCTATAGGTAGCGAATATTCTATTACCTGCAAAACTAATTATTCAGGAAGAATATTAATACCATATTTAATCTTTAAAACCCTTGCTAACTATTCAACCAGGCCATCAGTAAAAGTATTACTATTAAATAAAACAATTAGTTTTGAGAACAAAAAATACACAATTGATGGTATTATTTATGTGAGTTCGGATGATAATGACGAGTTTGAAACATCTTTAGGATATTCCCACCTTGAGTTATTGTCACTAAAAAAGAAATACAGCAAAGAATCTATAGAAAGAAGAAATTTCTGGGATAAGATTGAGTCTGAAGAAGAAAGATACCAATCTTCCGTATCAAATGCATACAACATATTGAAAAGGTATGAAATAGGAATTGATGAGATATACAGTCTAATTAACAAGAAAATGGAAAAGTATTTGTAGTTTGTAACTATAAGAAGGTAATTATTAGATAGAATATTTAATAATATTTACCTAAACTTATCATAATTATTAATTTAGTTATGATAAAGAATCTTACATCTTTTAAGCGACAAATTGAAATCATGTCAATGTTTTATCCTAATGTTAAAATTAAAGATTGTAAGCCATATGAACTTGCAGACAAATATGATGTTTCAGAAGTAACTATTAACAGGGATTTAAAAGATTTAAGACGAAGAGGAATACCCATTAATACTATTTACGGTAAAGGTATTGAAATAACTGGAGAAATAAATCAAAAGGTTGTAGCAGAATTAATAGTGAAGTACATTGCTATGTATCAATCTGATATTATTATCCAAAACACATTATTTAAAGAAATAAACGAAAGAGATATTTCTCAAGTGTTTATATTTAGTAACGTAAACGAAGCTATTGATAACAAGAGAAAGATCGTAATTCAATATAAGTTTAGTGAACAAAGTATTAAAGGAGTCTGTGTTTTACCTTGTAAAATAATTCATAGCCATAATCATCTACAATTTATCGGTGTTTTCAATAATACTGTAGGAGCATTTGCGTTTAAAGATATTTTATCTTTAACAATTACCAATGAAAAAGATTTAACAAATTATGATTCCAAGATTATTAAGTTTTTAGAAAGCAAAACTACAAATTCTTCAATAAGAATGTTGATAAAAGTCCACGTTGAGAATTACCATTCATTGGATGAATATGAAATATCCAGATTTAAAATTAAAAAAATTATAGGTAATAATATTATAGAAGCTGAAACAAACCATTATTCATTAGATGATCTTGCGAAATGGGTCGTTGGACAATATGGAAAAGTTAAAGTACTAGAACCAAAGGAACTCAGGGATAGAATAGTGGAATTAGCTCAAGCAACTTTAAATATGTATACAGACGGTTCTTCTGTTGATGAATTTAGGAAAAATTACGGAAAGGAAAAAGAGTCAGTGAATACAAGAACCAGGAAAATATCTTCTGCTGCAAAGTTAAAAGATTTGAAAAAACAAATTAAAGCTTTAAATAAACCCGAACCCCCAATTGCATTATTGATGGCTGTTGAAGCTCCAGATACAATTTATAATTCGTTTGACATAGAATTACCTGTAGAGAACTTAATTATAAATACTCAAAAAGGACCTTCAATATTTAAAAAATTATTTAATTGGAAGCCAAAATAGAAAACGGGAAATTAACCATCGTTATTGATTTACAAGCTCACCAAGAACCAACACCCACCACCTGCGTAAATGTATTGCCGATTATCCCTTTTGTGATATATGACTTCGAGGAGTTTTGTGAGGAGGGAGTAGCGGAAATAATATATTTGGATGATAGCATTAGTGATAGTGAATTGATAGTGAATTTGGGAATAAGTGGGTTCAAATAGGGTCAATTGGGACTTTTATGGTTATTGCAATTATCGAAAATTATCGTTATTTTGCTATTCTAACAACGGAGTCGTAGTTCAGTTTGGTTAGAACGCCTGACTGTCACTCAGGAGGTCGC
>JBMOHR010000045.1:0-18649 GCA_049317745.1 Ignavibacteria bacterium | reverse complement strand
AAAAACTCCGAAGGAGTTAAATATGAATAACCCCCGGCGGAGCCGGGGGAGAATACTCCAACTATCCAACCCCGCAGGGGTTGAATTTGAAATTATAATAGAATATTTTATATAAATATCAAAACCCAAATTCTATGAGCAGCTATAGACAAATCATATATCATATTATTTTTGGTACAAAAGACAGAGTACAGTCAATCCCTGATGATGTCTCGTCCGGACTCTACAAATACATATGGGGTGTTATCAAAAATCACAACTGCCATCTATACAGAGTTAATGGCGCAGAAGAGCATATACATATTTTAAGTGACTTGCACCCATCAGTGTCTCTTGAAAAATATATCAAAGATATTAAAGTGTCGAGTTCACTCTGGTTAAAAAATAATCCTGGATTTCCTTTGTTTAAAGGTTGGGCTGAGGGATATGCCGCAATAACAATTTCAACAAAGGAAAAAAATATTGTAATTGAGTATATTAAGAACCAGAAAGAGCATCATAAGAAAATTACCTTCTTTGAAGAGTATAAAAAGTTCTTAATTGATAATGGTATCGACTATAATGAAAAATATCTTATGAACTAATAAGATGTTCAACCCTTTCAGGGTTGGATTGCTTGTGTCTTTCCCCCGGCTTCGCCGGGGGTTATTCACATTTAACCTCTTCGAGGTTCTTGTGTGGTTCTATTAACTTAATTTGTTTAAATCGGGGTATAATAAATCTCCTTTCAATCGACAACATTCCTTTATCACCTATATATGATCTGCTTACATCTTTTCCTTAATCTTTAGCAAATACTATAACTCACTAGATTACTCTCTCAATCACTATCTTTTATATAGAATTTAAATGCTGAATAACATAATTTTAATAAACTAAAATCTATGATGAAATATATATTCTCCATAATCCTGTTGCTGATAATATCCCAGTCAGCCTTACCGCAAATGCGTATTATCTATGGCATAAAACAGGACGGTAAAGAAAGCAAAACCGACTCCATCGTAGTATATATCTCAAAAGAATCGATGCAAATAACAAGACCTGTATTAGTAAAAGAAAAGCAGTACATAGATTATGTAAATAAACAAACTCTCCAGACACTCATCAAAGAAGATAATAGTTTCTATTCATTCAGAAAAAACTACACCGAATCCAAACCTGAAATAATTCATGAATATACGGAAATACTCAGTTATCATTGTATGAAATCTGTGTTAAACATAAGGTCAAATAAAATTGAAGTTTATTATACTGATGAAACAGAATATAAAGGTGCACCAATCCTTTACCTTGCAGATGTTCCGGGACTTGTTCTGAAAGTTGTCCGAAACGGTAATTATGAAATATACGCAAAGCAGATTGATATCTCAGATGAATATGCAAATTTATCCAGGTATCCGACTCAAAACTTAACCGAAATTAATGAATCAGTATTCCAGCAAAAACTTATTGAAAGCAGATATAATACATATGAAATCTTTAATAATGAAAACCTTTCATTCAATGAAACACACGTAAGTGATTTATCCAAAGATATAATTAAAACTTCAAAAGGAACAATCGCTCTTAGAAAAGTTAATTTACCCGCAACCACAAAAAATACAATCATCATTGCTGAACTATCTGTCCGTTCGAATGGTGATGCCTACGACAGAACAGGTTCTGTATTTGCTATACCGGAAACTAATAAGAAGACTCTGCTCGAAGCATTTGAAAAGGGGATTAATGTACTTCCGAATTATAACAACGGTATGGTGCAAAGCACTAACTTTGAACCGCCTGTCGAACTTATGAGGTTTATCACTTCTTTCGGAACTGGTTTCTTTGGAAAGGATTTAAACATAAACGGACTTAACTGGAAAGACTCAATCGTTTACAGACTGGATGTCTCTGATATTATTAAAGGACTTACCAGAGAAAATATATACATCGGTACATTCATCGGCAACTGGGATAAAGGCGGACACATTATCAGTCTTCGTCTGAAATATTTCGAAGAACCTGAATACGAAAACAATTCTAAATGGGTTTTACCATTGTTCAATACATTAAGCTATATGGAAATGGAAGGACAGGGATTCCCGAACCTTTTCAAGACAGATACACTGTCTGTTAAAGCGACAATCCCTGATGGGCTTAATAACATCAGATTAAAGTTTGTCACAACCGGACACGGTGATGATGAATTCATACCGCGTCTTCACAAGATATTTGTAGATGGCAAAGAAGTATTCAATCTCATTCCCTGGAGAACCGATTGCGCCACTTACCGCGATAACAATCCTGCATCGGGTAATTTTCCGAACGGAATGTCTTCTTCCGATTACAGCCGTTCAAACTGGTGTCCGGGAATGGTAGTAACTCCATTCGAAATAAAACTAAACGGACTAAAGGCAGGGGAGCATACTTTCAAAGTATTGATAGAATCAGGCGATAATTCTTACTGGAATGTTTCGGGCTGCCTGATAGGGGAATAGTATAATCACAATCTATTATTGCAGTATACAGATATACCAATATTCAATAATGTTTTTAAAAGAGCCTCTGTTCATCAGTCAAAGGCTCATTCGTTAAGTAAGGGTTGTTAGGGGTGAAAACTCATTCCTTCTTAACTCTATTACTAATATACTCTATATTTCATTCTAATTTCCATTAAAACCCCTTTCTCTCTCCTTCATTACTGTCAAAGTTTCAAGGGGAAGATATTATTTATTGCTCTCTCTTTTTCTTTTTGCAGTCATTCCTTTGTGATCTTAAAAGGAACCTCAATAATTATTCACTTTTCATATAACTCACTTCCTCAGTCGAATCTATTGATATTGAATATTTTATATGTATCTTTGATATTTTATATTTTATCTTTAATATTATTTAATCAGCATCATCTTTTTAGCCATCACAAACTTATCCGCCGAAATTCTATAGAAGTAAATTCCGCTTGATAAATCCGACCCATTGAACTGCACAGTATGGTATCCTGCAGTCCGTGCTCCATTAACAAGCGTTCTCACTTCTCTGCCGTTCATATCATAAAGAACTATATTCACCTTACTGTCAACCGGTAAATCAAAGTCTATCTTAGTGGTCGGATTAAACGGATTCGGATAATTCTGACTCAGACTGAATTTCTTTGGTACGCCAACTTCTACTTCACCGTTCAGAGCAAAATATTCAAAGTTACCATTGTTGTCTATTTGCTTCAATCTGTACATATACTTCCCGGTCTGTAAATTCTTATCCTCGAACGAATAATTCGTAGGAGTATTCACAGTTCCTTTCCCGTTCACAAACCCAATCTTTTCCCAATTCTGAATTTTTAATTCTGATCTCAGAATTCGCTCTACGTTGAACCCCGCATTATTAATTTCCGATGTTGTTACCCAATCAAGAAGTACATTCCTTCCTCTTGGTGATGAAGTGAAAGATGATAGTCGAACTGGCAATGGTGCATCTGACGAACCTATTGTATATTTAGAAAAATGAGAATGTGCAACGGTTATATTTCTTGGGTCCGATCCTGATACGTCAATGCCTGCCCCTACAGGTTCAAGTGTGGTGCCATTTACATAATATAGTTGAGCTAAAATAGTTGGTGCAAAAACGTGTTCATTATCGAGCTCGCATGGCCATCTGTATGTTACATCCTTCGTAACTCCGGTACCCAACGGTATGGTTGTGACAATATCCCAGTTTGCCGCAATTCCACTGTTTCCGTTTGAACTTATTATTCCGTCACTGCCGGTTACTCTCGTTATAGTCACGTTGCCGATATTTGCACCCGTATGAATAAAGCAGTTCAGGAAATCGAGGTTGCTGCTTCCGGCGGTTCTTTGATTCATAACTGCCGTACCTTCGATATAACCCCCACACCCTTCAGACGGTGAAGTTGCAAGTACTCCAAAGTATAATGTATAACTGGATGTAGTTTTCAGTATTCCGTTTGTTAAAGTAAGAATTCTGTTAATTGTAGTGTTTTTATCTAATGTTATCCCTCCTGTATTATTTATAGTTAAATTATACAGTACGGTTGAAGAAACCGGATTTTCAGGACCCGTAGTAATCGGATTCGTTCCCGAGTAAATCAGATGAACAGATGTACTGAATGTCGGAGCGGCTGAGAGAGTACCGTCTGAGCGGTTAATTACTGTTCCGTTTCCCAATGTTAGTCTGGCCCCGTTTACGAACTGACCTTGTAAAAGATACAAATTTCCGTTTACAGTTCTTGCAGCGTGGAGAGTTATGTTCCCTGTTGAATTTATCTTTACATTAAATGGGGTGTTTGCTGAAGGCCACTCAAAATTAGTAGTATTTAATGTTGTTCCTGTATATACTAAAGTTCCTGCTGATCCATATATAACCGGATTGCTGCCTGAGACCCAGTATCCTGAATGATAATTGAAAGTTCCGTTAATAGTTACTGCATTAATATTACTGCTGTATATGCTGCCGTTCGCTCCGTTTGTTATTATTCCGTTAACAGTCAGGCGTGATGTTTCCAGAATATTAATCCCGCAAAGAGCCTGAATTGTTATATCATTATAATTATTTAATACTGCTCCTGATGAAATTGTTAAAATTACACCGTTTCTAAGTGTTAGCTGACCTTCGGCAGCTGCATCATTCGTAATTATTGCACCATTGTTTACTGTTACTGTACTGGTTGAAGTTCCTGAGGGGTAATCGAAACGAAGAGCCCAGTATATGTTTATTGTGCCGCTTATGTTGTGTGACTTCCCGGTGCCTGTAACGACAAGTCTTCCTCCTGCTAATCCGCCTAAGCTGACAACAGCACCTGCCTCTTCGTTGAATATACCATTTACATTAAGTGTCATCTCATATATATCATCAGTAATTAATTCACTTCCTGCTTTAACTGTTAAATTACCGCTAACCATATAAATGGTATTCATATCTCCCGTAAAAGTTTTTTTACCGGTTCCTGAACAAACAAGATTACCGTCATAATTTGTCGTGTATATTGTCTGCGCTCCATTGCCGTTATAATTTATGGTGCTTCCCGAATAAGTTTCCAGATTACCTCCTGAAATGTTTCCTCCCACATTTACAGTTCCGCTTCCTGTGAGCATGAGTTGATTCATGTTTCCATTCCCATTCATTATAATATTTCCTGTAACATTCAATGTTCCTGTGGTTATTGTCAATCTGCAATAACGATTGTCGTTTCCTGGATTTGCAATTGTAATTGACGAGCAGGATAGTGTACCACTGCCAATATTTATAATTTTATTGTCATTTCTGCCTGTTCCTGCATTAATTACTATAGCACCTGACACTGATAAAGAGTTTGAACCAGTAATCTCTAGTAAATTACTTCTATCCCCGTCTACTATCACAAGTGAATTACAAACAGCAGCTGCATTTATCGTCACATTTATGTCGTTATTTATTGTTACATCGTCAGATGATGTCGGTATAGTGCTGCCTCCCCATGTTATTGTATCATTCCAGTTACCAGAAACCGATGCTATCTTTGTGGCTAAAGGAGAATACAAAGACCCCTGTGGAATTTGGTTAACCTTGGTTTTGACTGGCGCAGTTATCTCAGATAAATCTTTATACTTATCCATACGAAGAATAGTATGTGTTGTATCTACACTGTTCTTGTCCTGTGAATAACCGCTTGAACTGAAACTGGCCGCTAATACCAGTGAAGAAATTAGTAATGTGATAAATGTTTTCATGATGATTCCCTTTACTTAATTCAAAAATTATTTATTATTCATTGATTGAATATTTGCCCCCAAATATTTACCAGTAAATTATTATGTTTTCTGAGCCCGATATTGCACACCCAGGAATTGTTGTTCTTGTAACATGTAATATCTTAATCATAAGGTTTAATTATTTCTAACTTAAGATTCAGCAGAGAGCAGATCACTCACCAAAATAGATTTTATGTGGTTTTTGCAATTATTAAAACTGTAGTTTGATAGATTAATAATGCAAAAATACGGATTTGTACTGTTGGATGAGTTACAATCCTTTCCTTATGCTTTTTACGTTACATATATTTTTGTTGACGAAATATTTTTAACGTCAATAAAAAGTTAAGGAAGTTGTCGGTATGATTTCCCAAATTACACCTTCTTACTTTACTTAACTTTATGAAATTTATTATTTTTTATGTTTAAATGAAATAAACAGGGCTTTGACATCATCGGATATATACAGGCACTTGTAACCTGTTAAAAAGTGCAGGAAAAAACATTAGTAAGTGCAATATACATATAAGAATATTGTGCTGCCTCTAAAAGCCTGTAAACACAGGCAAGAATGGCATCCCTGGTATATTTGTCGTTCTTGAATTAAATATATAATTTAAATTAAATACGTTCTGTAACTCCAATATATTCTGTCTAAATTACTGTTTTAAGGGTAATTATTAAAACGTATAAAGTGAATTCACAAGATGCCCTTGTCAATGGGGTTTAAGAGGGGAGAACCTGACTATAAAAAAGAGTCCCTGTTCATCACGCAAGGACTCCTTCGTTAAGTAAGTGTTTATTTTGGGTAAACGCTTAAAAACTTATTAAGAATAACTTTATTTAATCAGCATCATTTTCTTTGTCATTACAAAATCCTTACCCGCTGACTTCGTAAGAATCCTGTAGAAATATATACCACTCGATAAGTCCGATGCATTAAAGTGAATTGTATAATATCCTGCTGTTCTTGTTTCATTTACAAGTGTTTTCACTTCTCTGCCCGTCATATCATACAGAACAATGTGCACTTTACTGTCGAACGGTAAATCGTAATTAATTTTTGTAGTCGGATTAAACGGATTCGGATAATTCTGTGACAATTCAAACTTGTCAGGTACACCAACTTCAACAATCCCATTCAGATTATGATATTCGAAATTACCGTTATAGTCAACCTGTTTTAATCTGTAATTATACTTACCGGTTTGCAAATTATTGTCTGAGAAGAGGTATTCCGTAATCGTATTTGTATTACCTCTCCCTTCAACTGTACCTGCTACATTCCAGTTTTCAGAATTCACAATCCTTCTTTCTACAATAAATTGCTTATTATTTGTTTCCTTGCTTGTCTTCCAGTTGAGCTTAATATTGTTCTTCATTACACTGTGAGAAAATGAGGATAATAATACTGGAAGGGGAGTCTCATCAATGTTTATAGCAGGTGAAAGTACTTGATCCATTATAATATAAGTAAATGGTTCGTTGCTATGATTTTCAAATAATCCAATTTGGTTTGTCGTTTCGCTAATGAGTAAAATAACAGTTTGAGTATTGTTAAGTATCGTAAAATTTACATTTACAATATTATCATAGTTAGTGATCAAATCATATCCTGGTGGAATTCCACTGCCATCACCATTGACACCTGTACCAAGTATTCCAATTCTAACTTCTCTTATATTTCCCGTTCCATTACTCTGAATACTTCTTGAGTATCCATTTGAAGTAGAAATATTAGAGTTCCAGTTTGAACCATTTGAAAAAGCTAATTTTGTAGCATCGTAGACTATGTCAACTGTTAATGAACCGAGAGTATTAGCAACAGGTAGATTTGTGCCTTTTAGTTGATAAGAAACTTGAAATTGCCCCCCGATTATACCATCATTTCTTATAAGTAATAATTTCTGTTGTAATGTTGTTTGCGCTATAGTAAAGTTGCATATTAGGGCAAGTACCAAGCTAATGATTATATTTTGTATCTTCATAGTAGATTTATTTAATGATTAATATTTTTTTTGATTTTATTGCGCCATTGTGCTTTAATTGTAAATAATATATACCTGATGAATAATGAGATAAATTCAATCTTAAAGTATAATGACCTCGTGTTAAATATGTTCCAATAAGCGTCTCCAATAATTTACCAGTATTGTTAAACAAAAGTATTTGAGTAAAACTATTATTAGGAATGTAGTACTTTATTATTGTGGAATTATTAAATGGATTCGGAAAGTTATTTAAGGATATTGAATCATTTATAATATCTTCATTTAGTAAAACTGGCAAAGCAATATTTACTAGATTTATCGGATTGGATAAATTTTGATCCATTATTATCCCAGTATTAGGTTCGTTGTTATGGTTCTCAAACAATCCAATTTGATTTGTGGCATTCTTTATTGTTAATGAAACTGGTAATGTTGTATTTAAAATAATAAAATTCATTCTTACAATAGTTTCATAATTAGTAGTTATGTCATAACCTGGGGGAGTCCCTCCTCCATTTCCATTTACATTGAATCCTAGAATACCAATTCTAACAGCCCTTATGTTTCCTGTCTCGGAATTATTACTTTGTATACTTCTTGAATAACCGTTCGCAGAAGTAATTCCAGTATGCCAATCAGAGCCATTCACAAATCTGAGTTTGGTAGAGTCATATATAATGTCAATAGTAGTACTGCCTAAAGTATTTGCTATAGGTAAGTTTGACCCCTTAATCTGAGCTTCTATTTTAAAATTCCCTAGAAGAGTTTTTGAATTCTCAATAAGGATTAATTTTTGCTCGATTGATGCCTGAGAATTGCTATCTTTGTTTAAAACCAAAAGACAACAACAAAAAACAATAAATTTAATTATTATCATCTTCATCATAATGGAATTTTAGTTGAAATACCATTTCTAAAATTTACTACGAATTGATTATAATCTGTACCTGTCACATATCCATCCATAGAAAAATCTGTTATTTTATACCCTGAAGCACCAGATCTAAAATCTATGACAAAAATGTTGTAATCCGTTCCTGTAATATACCCATCCTTATTCGCATCACCAGAATACGGGCCATAATACCCGGCTTTCAAAAGTTTTGCATCCCCGCCATAATACTTATCAAGCCCCGTTGCGAAATCATACTGAGCAGATGTCTGGGATAATGTTATTGCTGACGATGTCATAACACCTATATGATTCCTGTGTCTTACGACTACAAAATAATTACCTGCAGTTACACCGTCGAAAATTATAGGTGTGTTGGCATTACGATAATCAACTATCTGACCGTTGTTTTTTAGTAACCCTGCCTTTTTTGATACTGTTGTGCTGCCGCTTGTTCCTGTCCTTAATTCAACAAGAACCCAGTCAACGATTGTTGAATTCGTACTAAAGAATCCTGGTGCTACACTTTCAGTTCCGGTATAATTCCAGGGTGCAACGTTATACGGCTGATTCGATGGTATGTATCCCGCCGTATTTAATGATGTATTCATTAGATTGGTTCCTGTGTTAAAAGGACCCTGCAAAAATACTTTCAGATTTGCCGTTATTCCTCCAATAATAATTACTCCATTTTGTGAGGAATATAAAATATTTGTATTTACCTGTGTTCTTAACTCAGCAGTCTTTATAATTGCCGGGCATACGCCATTCGCAAGTGCTTTAAATTTTAATGTAAATAAGGTCCCGCTGCCGCTCACATTACTTTGACCTAAAATTGCATTATCAATATACACACTGTCTTTGACGTAGGCTACCGATGGCTGCTGTCCGAAGAATGAACCGCTTGGGTAAAATGTCCCGTTGATTGCACCGATGTACTTTACAAGTGTATTGTCAAATTTTACAAGTACACTCGATGAATGCAGATCGGTTACATTGCTTATTTTAAAAACCACAAATGCTGTATCACCAACTGATTTAAAATAGGAAGAAGGATCCAGATATATATTTGCCTGGGAATGTGATTTAACAGCATAAAGCAGTATAAAAAATAATAATATATGTTTTAAATTTTTCATGTTTACTTAATGTTTACAAAAGTTGTTTTAAATGATTGTACTTTATTATCAAATGCTTCTGCTGATGTGATATATACTCTTTGAGAATTATTGCCTGGTTTGATAACGTCAAATGCAACATCGAAAATACTTCCTGATAATGGTGATGAACTATTTGTATTCTTAAGAATTGATGCGTCTACACTTACTTTCCCGTTGTTATTAATAACTCCTGAAAGCAACTCGTCGTTTTGTTTACCCAAATATTTAGTACCGTTGAATTTTAAATAGTTTACATCATAATCAATCCTGATGCTGATTGCCATTAAATCGTTATAACCTTCGTCAACTGATATCCTGTAAATAATCTTATCAGCCGTATTGTTTTCTTTTGATAACCGTACTTTGATCTCTTTACCGTTATTTGATGGTACAAACGGACTTTGAATTATACCGTTTGCTTCATAGTTGTAGCCAATTGTAAACATAACCATATCGTAAAAATCAATTACGCCGTCACCTATTGGCAATTTGTAAAAATCAAAATAGTTTTCGGTAGGATAAATATCATATTTAGCTCTGTATACCAGACCCGCATCTCTTATACCGCCATAATGCTGGCCAAACATAGCTACATCTTTGTAATTTATATCACCATCACCTTTGTAGATGATTGTACGTGTCTTTGCGAAATCTCCCGCATAAAATTTCACGAACCCCTGATTGTTTGTTACGGGTATCTTGAGTTGAATGTCATTCATTTCGTCATAATACCTTATATCAGGATTCAGAATACTTACTCCCGATACTCCGGGTTTTAGTACATTAAATGTCAGTTTCACTAAATATTTACTTGAATCTGCCAGTACATTTCCGCTAAGACTTGCTGTATTAATTCTTTGCCTTCCTGTAGTTATATCATATTTGTTAAAGAAATTCGGGCTGAAAAGATTTCCGGGAAAACTTTCAAGTTGTAAAAATGTAGAATCCCATTTAACAATAAAATCTGCCGATAATAATCTCTGATTACCGGTTACAACTACAAACAGGTTCAGTTTTATGTTGTTGTATGTCCAGTCGTCTACACCGTACGTAGTTCCCGTTCCCATTCCAACAATAGGATAGGCAGTTGTCTGAGAAGTATTTGCCGTATCTTGTGTTAAATATAAATTTACAGGATTTATCTGCGCATACAGAACTGTGCAAATAAATATTTGAATAAATATTAATAGTACGGTCATCTTAACTAAAACTGTTCTTCTCTGTCTATCTTTTATTTGCATCAAATAGTTCGTCATATTCTGATTGTTTAAAAAGCATTTATATATTTTATTTAATATTGAAATCATTTATTCTTTTAATATAACCTATGCCGGATTTTATTCCGGCATAGGTTAATTTTGTATTTACTTAATTAAGATCATTCTTTTAATGGAAGTAAAATCACCAGCCATGATTCTGTAGAAATAGGTACCTGAAGAAAGGTTCAAAGCGTTGAACTGAACTTCGTGGTATCCGGCTTTCTGATTATCATTTACGAGTGTCATTACTTTTCTTCCAAGCATATCAAACACTACCAGCGATACCTTTGTATCGTTTGGTAATCCATACTTGATAGTTGTGCTTGGGTTAAACGGATTTGGATAGTTCTGGTTAAGACTGAAAGTAGTCGGTATTTCACTGCTTATTCCGTTACCATCCAGAGTTATTTCAATAGGAGTATTGCTGCTGTTTCTTGCTCTTGCTGTGAGAACATTTACGTTATGATTTCCTGATTGCTTTTCTGTAAACAGTAAGTTCATAATTACCTGTTCGCCGTTCATACCGTCTTTTTCTGCACCAACGATAGCTGCATCGAGCATAATTTTGTTGTTTTCAGTTTTTGACAGCATAAAGTTATCATCCCCCTCAAAACCGCCCTTCTTTTCAAATCCTGCAAATTCAAGTTCCGATGATGAATATGCGAACTCAAAACTGCCGCTTCTGAAGTCATTCACAACACCGCTTACTTTTACAGGTACTTTGAAGTAACCGTTTTCGTATTTCATTGCAAGTGTTGATACTTTCATCTTGTTATCACCGGGATTGTCAGGAAGTTGTCCTGAACCTGTTTTCCCGTAACCGATTGCAAAGATGTTTAAGTCTTCAAATTCGATTCTTCCGTCAGAGTTTGGCAATGCCCAGTAACTTCCGTTTGCATTCGTCGGGCCTATGTCATATTTAAATTTGTAGTTAGGATGTGTGTTTAGGCTCCAGTATGCAGATGAGAATAATGATAAATCAGCACCAGTAATCTTTCCGTCACCAATAGTCTCATCTCCTGATTTAGCTACGTCACCAAGATAGAATAATATCTTTCCCGGATGTGTTGTTGCATATACACCTGAAGTAGAGTCACCTGCGTGATAGTATCTGAATTCAGTACCGTCTATGGAAACAGGCATGTACCCAGGTTTTATGTTTGTAAAGTTAAGTTTAGCAAGATATTTCCCTCCTCCCGGTACCTGATTGGTAAGGTCTGTACTTGCCATCTCTACCTTGTATCTTCCGTTATTACCTACTGATGAATCATTACCGAAATATTGCTGAGCAGTCCAGTAATTACCTGCTTCTACCATCAGGTTAGCTTTAGTTTTATCCCAGACAACAGTAAACTTTGAGGAGAACATTCCTGTCGTTCCTGTCGGTACTACGTAGAATGTTGCTGTTGCGTTTGTGTATTTCCAGTCAGGCGATGGAGCAGGGTCGCCCATTCCAACTGCCGGATACCATTTCTGAGTGGTAACAGGATTATTTACATCCTGTGACATATAAATATCATTCGGATTTGTTGGATTAACAAAACCAAACGGTGTGAAGTGGTCTGTAGTAAACGTAAATGTTTTCGCGGTAGGATTGTAAAGACCTTCGATTCCAACCCAGCTGTTTGATGCTGTGCTGAAATACATTACCTTTGAACCTGCAGTAAATCCTGCAATGTTGCTCACGTCAACAACGACTGTAACACTGAATGTATAGTTAGTTAATCCGGTTGCTGTAATCATAAGGTATAACGGTAATCCGCTTCCTGCGGCTGGCGGGAATGCCGGCACACCTGCTGGAGGTGTAGAACTTTCAATTCTCTGTACCGAAACAGTCGCGTTTGTCGCTGGCGGCAGGGAAGTGAACGTCAAATTTGTGTTCGCTGTCGTGAAATTGACTGGTGTGTTTAAATTTGCATTAGTGATTGCTATAGATTCTAATGAACCTATCCATGGTGTGTAATTAATCTTAGCAGATAAGTCTCCGCTTATCTTTCCTTCATTACCGCCCGGAGGAACAGCCGAACCACCGAATTGAACAGGAATTTGTGAAGCGTATCCAGGCTCACCTGCTGGTGTTGTTACAACATTAAGTGTTGGAGTACCCCACCAGTTATAAGCAAAATTATAACTTACGGTAGGAATTGGATTTCCTAAGCTGGTTTTACAATCTACACCACTATACCAGTTTCCCGAAATATTGTTATTTCTTGATACACAGTTTAGTGTTGGTGTTAAGACACCCGCATAATATATTACAAATCCCACGGTCCAGTTATTCGTTATTTCATTGTTCTCAAATAATGTATTTGAAACATCGTTAACATACTGGACACCTGTTCTATTGTTGGTTATGAGGCAATTCTTTACTGTATTGCCTAGTGTATTATTCAGGTAAACACCGTTTCTGTTTTCAGTTACTTTTACATTCTGAAGAGTTGCATTTTGAACACCCTGTGCAAATATAACCCCAGATGAGTTAGCGTTGGAAGCCCAATCAGTAACGTTGTTACCATCTCTTGTTACAGTTACTTTCTCAAGCGTGCAGCCTGCACTTAGAATTACAGTTTGGGCTAATGTTTTAGGTCCTTTAATAATTACATTATCTCTGTTTTCGCCTGAGACAATTACTGCTTTGTTAATATTTACTGATTCATTGTATGTTCCTGCTGCAACATTTAATATATCACCGGTTGTTGCTGCGTTTATTCCATTCTGAATCAGAGAACCTGTTTCAGTTTGTGTTAAATAAAGATTGCCTGCTTTAATTCTTACAACTCCTGAAGTTGTATTGTTATCTACACTGTGCCATATTCTATCTTCAATTGCAAATAATTGTGACAAAGAAGCAGATGCAGGATTAATACCATCGAAAGTGCATGATATAGCATTAATGTTGTAATTTGCATCCAGTGCAATTTGATAACCAACTGCCAGTGGCGATGTGGTTGTTCCGAATATTTCGGCACCCATATTAAGATTACCAGTTACACCAGTTGCATAATAATTATTATCATTTCCGGATAAATTATTCCCACCGGTCAATGATACGGCTCCACTTTGGTATAAAAGAATTCCGCATGCACCCCAATCAGATGAATTCCCTGTTAGATGGAATGAATTTCCGGTTACAGTATTTCCCGATAACGTGGCAGCCGCACCGCGGCTTATCTGAATTCCATTTTGAGCTGTTACTGTAGTTGTGCCTGCTCCGGTTATAGTGTTACCTGTAATGGTAGCAGATGAACCTGTATTATCAACAACAATCCCGCCTTTTTGATAACCCTGAATCAGATTATTTGTAATTGTTGCAGTTCCGCTTGTAGTAAAGGCCATTCTTCCAACCTGAATTGCAATACCATTCTGGCAGCCGCTGAATACTGCATCTCTTATATCCAATATTTGGTTATCGTGTATATTCGCATTTGCACCGTCACGAACAAAAATACCTCTTCCCATACTTCCACAGTTCGATGTTCCTGGTCCTTTAATCGTTAACCCTGTAATTTCTGCATTAACACCGCTTCCTGTTACCAGAATAATATTTGAAAGTGGATCATTTGATGCAGGTAAAGTTGCCGGTGCTTGTATTATAGCACCTGCTGTGCCAATTAAAATAATGCTTTTATTTATCGTCACTGATTCAAAATAAATACCAGCTCCAATATATATTGTTGTTCCAGCAGTTACTACATTTATTAATGGTTGTATTTCAAAACCAATTCCTGTAGTCCCTAAAATATACACAACTCTATCGAAAGTATTTGATGAAATCATTGAAGGAGTTACTGTCTGACCAGCAAGAAGTAAATGTGCACAAGTACTTGATAATCCTGAACTGTTGAAAGTGTTTCCAGTTAGAGTAGTACTCCCTCTTCTGATTCTTAAACTGTAACTTGAACTTGTATTTTGCCATTTTTTTGTAGTTCCGTTGAATGTATTTCCGGTAACAACTGAATTGTCAGCATCTATTGTCACCAAAGTGTTCCCGGATTCTAGGCCGCCTGTTGTAAGTCCTCCTGAGATACCGGTAATATTATTATTAGTGAAAGTGATATGGTGTGTATTTGTTCCTCCGGAACCTCCACCCATAACAACAATTTGTCTCGGAATATTGGGTACCGTCCATTGATCGCCAATACCAGGATTTGCTCCAACGAATGTTTGTCCTGAAAAAATATTGTTATCGATTGTAAAATAAGTTACATCTGCATTATATTCACACATAAATGCTTCATCACCATTTGCTCTGACATCATTTCCTTTAATAATATTGTTTGTATGGCTACCTCCGATAAAATATACTGCTGCATTTTCAATTCCAGATGCACCATTATCTATTCCAATTATTGTAAAACCTTGACCAATATCACCTAATTGGAAACCATTTGTTGGTCCTGCTATAGATACAGTACCATTTTTACCTGCATTGGGTATTCCTTGTATCGTTGTTACTGATCTTCCACTAACTGATACAATTTTAACATTTTTCCCTGTAATGGTAATATTCTCAATATATGTTCCATTGCTGACAATTATATTGTCACCATTGACAGCTGCATCAACAGCAGCCTGTATTGTTGCATATTGAGAGGGGACAAAAATGTCCGTACCATATGCACTTACCGTAAATACTAAAAGTAACAACGGCAGAATTAATAAAAGCTTTTTCATAGTGTTTTTTTAAATTTTTAAAACCTGAGGCAAAATGCCTTCAGTGGTATTACCTTTACTTATTTGGTCTTCCTTTTTTTGTTCTTTGAATTACTATTAAAATCTTCTAAGATGAATCATTAAGTTTGAACATATTATTACTCCATTATAAATTATAAAAATATAAATGAGTGTTACGATTTATATAACACACAGTTTATTCTCTTTAAATTGGATTAGGTGGATTTGCATGCTTAATCAAGGGAAACTTTCTTGCAGCCATGCAAAAATTGGAATTGTTCAGATGGATGAAACAATCCTTTCCTAATTTCCTTCACTTTCACTTTTTTGTTAAGAATCAGGATACAGATTGATTTCCCCAAATTAACCTCGCTCCTTTACTTAACTGGTGTAATCTAAAATATTATTTTTTATAATTAAAGAATCTGACCGATGCCAGGATACGATTTTATAATATTCGTGTAACGTGAACTTTAATTAATTTGGAAATAATGTACTTTACTAAAATCAGATCGTTCATAAAAAATACTATTTACTGAAACATTACTGTTTATAGCATGTTCGGTGTGCTGAATATTTCTGAACTATATTATTTCTGGAAAATTGTACATAAGATATATTTATAATATTGTAACTTGCAAACTATAAGGTGAAAAATAGTTAAGAGCAAAATAGCACAAATAAGAGATAAATAAATGCATTTAACGATTAATTCTTTTTTGACATATTTCTTTAACTTGTTAAGGAATATTCACATATATACCTGGGTAGATATTAGCAGGTTAAATTATTTGATTTCACTGCTTATTAAGCAGGTAAAAGGGCAATTAGGTGAAGAAATTATTAATATAATTTCTTAGGGTTAATAAATATAATACCCGTAAGTATCGGGTAAACGTTTCTGACGTTAGAATACTTACATTAGGTATTATAAATTTTTATCTTTTGAAATTTAAATTAATAGTTTTTTATGAAGAATGCTTCAAAGAAATCGAAGACAGACTATTTGCTGGAAACCATCAAGCCAAAAGAGTTTATGAATTTTGAGAGATACCTCGTCTCTAAACTCGGCAGAAGTCATAATATCGACTATTTCAACTATTGGGTCTGGAAAAAGGAGACTATGATCTCAAATCGCAGCAGCAGTCCTGAAACTAATAATCGGTATAATAAAACACTTTCACGAAAATTCCTGTCTGATTTCAACAAACTTATTGAAGGTTACTTTATAGGCGTTTCTGTTGAACGCGATAAGCAGTTAATAAATATTCTTATGCTGAATGAAATGCGAAAAAGGAATGTGGATAAATTGTTCGGTGATTATCTAAAAAAAGCAAAAGACCTGAACGAGGAGAAACTCTTAAAAGGACTTATAAGCAATCTCACATCTTTAAGATATTACTTCGAAGAGTTTATTCTCTTAAATGCACTGAACGACGAGATGGGAATGGTCAGAGTTGGAGGTGATATTTGCAGAATGTCTGAAGTCGTTTATTTTCAGAATGTTCTGTTCAACTATATAAACGAAAATCTTTTCGCAGCTGATACATATAAACCTTATTTAAAGGTAGATGTTGTTCTGAAAAAAATAAAAGAAGAATCCACTGAGTACAAAAAGAATCATCATAACGTTTATTTGCTTTACCGTATTGCAGTGCTTATAAGAGAATATAAAACCATTGATGACCTTGCAGAAGTGCTTTCATACCTTTATAAAAATGAAAAGTTGTTTACTCCTGAATATCTGAAAATAGCATTCGAGTCTTTATTCCGATTTGCTATCTTTAAATTGAATTATTGTAACAGTGATGAACTGCATAAAGCTTTCAATATAATAAAAACTACTGAGCGAAAAGGTATAATCGGTAAAATACCGTATTTACAACCATTGGTATTCTTCTCAATGGTTAATCTTTCTATGTCAATCGGTGAAATCTCTTTCGCCGAAAAAATAATGAGTATATACAGTAATAAACTGTTCTGCCTCCCTGAAGATGATGTTTTATCCATTTGCAAAGCAATGTTATATTCAGAGAGAGGTAAGTTCCGTGAGGCAAAGGAGCTTCTTAAAAAATTAAGGGTCAGGAACCCAACTCTTTATATCTGTTCAAAAATTACACTCCTGAAAGTACTATACGAAAAAAATGAACTGCGAAGCATTATGTCCCTTTCCGATACTGTAAAACACTTTATACAGCGGAAAGAAGATATCAATGAGCAATTCAAACAAAATGTGCACAACTTCCTTTCCAACGTCACAAACCTTGCATTGGCAAAAAGGAAAAATGGCAGGGGACTGCTTCAGGTTCGCGAAAGATTCGACCTTGAATGTTCATTCTTCCAGAAAAGATGGGTCGCAAATAAACTTGCAGAACTCGAAAAAATATACGCGAAGTGAAAATATAAAATCTAATATACTCACTTTCATATAAAGAAAATTTGTTTAAATGTGTCCGCCGTTGCAGATACTAATCTTCTTCTCTCTTAGTGAATTTCGCGGGAAAGAAGCTCTAAATCTCTAATTCGCGTAATTAGTCTAATTCGTTTAATTCGCGGACATCTTTTCTTTAATCTCCTTTCGTGTATTTCGCGGGAAAGAAGCTCTAAATCTCTAATTCGTGTACATCTTTTCTTTAATCTTTAACCCTAAAAAAGCTCTTTCTCTTTTCGTGAGTTTCGTGAATTTAGCGGGAAAGAATCTCTTAATCTCTAATTCGCCTACGCTGGTAAACCAGAATTATCTTTTCTTATCTTTTCTTATCTTTAACATTAAAAAACAATCAGTGAAAATCAGCTCTAATCATCTTTTATCAGTGTGCCATTTCTTCTTTTATCTTTTCTTGCCATTTTGTGCACGTTTTCACTGGTAACTGTGTAATTCGTCTAATTCGTGGATTCTTTTCTCTAATCTGCTTTAATCTGCGAAATCAGATGACAATATTTCCCC
>JBMOHR010000044.1:0-18658 GCA_049317745.1 Ignavibacteria bacterium | reverse complement strand
TCTAACCCTGAAAAATCTCTTCTCTGTGCTCTCTGTGTTCTCTGTGGTGAATAATCTTTTTGCTCTTTGCCTGAAAAATCTCTTGCTCTTAAATTCGAGTTAATTTGTGTTAATTCGTGTCTGTTTTCTAATTCTCTGTGCGCTCAGTGACTCCTCTGTGTTCTCTGTGAACCTAATCCTAAATTGTTATACCTCCGAATATTCCCCTAAACTCAGTGCTTTATGCTTTTTAATAACCTTAGAATGTTTTCCTATTAACGAATCTTTTACTATTGAATTCTCAACGTGCGAATGATTATCAATTATTGAATTCTCAACAATACTGTCTTTTATTACGCATCCATCATTAATTGTAGCATTAGGTCCAATTATACAGTTATCAAGAGTGACTCCCTTACCAATAAAAACAGGATAGTTAATCTTACATCCTTTAAAATTATATTTCTTTTTATTCTTCTTCAGTAAGTACTGATTTGTCTCAAGCATTGTCTCGTGCTTACCGCAGTCAAGCCATCCGTCAACCTGATAAGGCACAAATTTCTCGTTCTGATGTATCATCACTTCCATTGCATCTGTTATCTGGTATTCACCCTTTGTAGTAATTTTATTCTTTATGATATGTTCGATAGAATTAAACAATAAAGTAGAGTTCTTTATTAAATATATCCCGACAATTGCCTCGTTAGAAGGGGAGACATCTGGCGAGGCAGGTTTTTCCACGAACCTCGAAATGAATCCCTTCTTGTTCGTTTCCACAACTCCAAACCTTTTCGGGTCGTCCACTTTCTTAACACCTATAGCAGAATGTTTGCTCTTTACTATATCCTTTAAATCAACATCGAATAAAGTATCACCAAGTATAATTAACGCATCCTCATTCTTTATCGGGTCGAACTTTTCCTTCGCACAAAGCACTGCGTGCCCAAGCCCGAGCATTTCTTTCTGCTCAACATAATCAAACTTAAACTTGAATGTCTTGTTTAGGTACTTCTCAATGTCATCAGCCCTGTACCCTGTAATAAAAATAATGCTGTCCGCAATCTTCTTCTTTATCAGTTCATCAACTATATAGTATATCATAGGACGTCCTGCAACATTCAGCAAAACCTTCGGCTGTGTCAGTGTGTGTGGCCTCAACCTTGTTCCAACACCCGCTACTGGAATTATAACCTTCATTTTATTTGAAATTTAAAATTTGAAACTTCAAATTTGCATTTAAAACTTGAAATTTACTTTAAACTGTTTATTGATATACGTACAACTCTATTTCTTACCTTTCAAAGATAGAACGGTTGAAGCTAATATTTTAGATATTTCAATTAATTCCTGCATTAGCCATGTCGTATCCTGGTCACCACAGTGTTTTGAATCTTTTAGTAAAGATAACCAGAGTTTACTTTCGTTTGCTGACTTTAATGCATGATTAATAAAATTAGTAAAATCTTTCTTACTGCTTGCAGATTGCCCTTCGATATAATTGGCAATAATACTTGTTCCACTCCTCAATAACTGGTCACCAATTCTGTAAGCAACATTTGTTTTCGGTAAATTGTCAATAAATTTAATCAATTCAAGCGTAAAATCATAAAACCTTCTTTTGTATTTATTTCTTAATTCTGTCTTCTCATCCATATTATTTAATTTAGATAATATTACAAAAATCAATTAATTTCATCAATATTCAGTTTATAACTTTAAATGTAAATATGAAATCTATCGTATCTATTAAAACACCTGAACTTCATCTCTTTAATAAATTTGAAATTTGCAATGCAAATTTACAATCTCAAATTTAAAATTTCAAATTATCTTAAGATAGCTTACTCTTCACATCACCACAAAAACTAGCAAGTACTGTATCAAGAGAAGAAACATCCTTCGCTCCCGCCGTTGCCAGTTGCGGCCTTCCGCCACCACCGCCGCCAAGTTGTTTCGCGACTTCAGATATAAGTTTGCCTGCTGCTAGTCCTTTCTCCTTAATTAGATTGTCACTTACAGCGCATACCAGACTTATCTTGTCATCAATTACAGAAGCAATCAGTGCTACGCCGTTCTTCATTACTTTTCTGAGCTCTTCGCCAATTTCTTTGAATTCATCAGATGATTCGATGTCGAGCTTCTCGGCAAGTATTACGCTTCCGTTAATCTTCTCCGCCGAATCAATTACCGTCTTTAAATACTCAATATGTTTTCCCAGATTCTGTTTCGACAGTTTCTTCTGCTGTTGCTTCTTCTCTTCCATGTATTTGTCGCGGAGTTCATTCAGCGATTTTATATTGTTGTCCTGTTGAGCAAGCATTAGTTTCATTAAAGATGTGTCCCTGAAATCTGTTTTCTTGAAACCTTCTTTGAATATGTTCAAGCCCGCAATGAAATTTGCAGAATATTTCTCGGGCAGCTCATTCACGATTTTCTCTATCTCGCTTATTCTTTCTTCAAGCAGTCTGATAATCCCTTCACCTGTTCTTGCAAATATTCTTCTTACGCCAGATGAAATACTTTCTTCTTTCACAATCTTAAACAGTCCGATATCGCTCGTATTCGATACGTGCGTACCGCCGCAGAATTCCACGCTGAACTTCTCGTCCATCATAACAATCCTTACCTTGCTGCCATACTTTTCGCCGAAAAACTTCTTAACGTGCGGAATCTCGTTCGCCTCATCAATCGGCATATCTTCCAGTGTCTTCACTTCCACAGCGTCGCTGATTTTTGAATTCACTAAATCTTCAATTTTCTGTATTTCTTCGGCGCTCACTTTCTGGAAGTGAGGAAAGTCGAACCTTAAATGTTCCGCCGATACCAGCGAACCCATCTGCTTGACGTGTGGTCCCAACACCTCTCTCAGCGCTTCGTGCAAGAGGTGAGTCGCAGAGTGATTCCTTTGTATTGCGTGCCTTCTGTTTAAATCAACAACTGCCATTACGTCTTTATGCAAAAGATTCTTATGGTCGTAGTTCTTTACGTATATAAAATGGTTGTTCTTGCTGTCAATAACTTCAAGCTCGTATCCGTCCGCAAACTTTATCTTTCCCGTATCGCTAATCTGTCCGCCCGATTCCGAATAAAACGGATTGTCCTTCAATACCAGCACTTCAATATCAGAACCCGCAATCCTCTTCGCCTGAAGTAACGTGGTCTTCACGCCTTTCTCGTCAACGTCGTATGGATTATAAACAGGATTCTCTGACTTCACTTTATCATCAAGTTCAAACATCTTCGTATCCGCAAGAACAATGTCGTCCCTTCTTGCCGCTCTTGCACGTTCTTTCTGCTTTTTCATTTCCACGTTAAACTTTTCAATGTCCACTTCAAAACCGTGCTCGCGTGCAATCACCTGTGTTAAATCAAGAGGGAAGCCGTATGTATCATAAAGTTTAAATGCCACTTCACCCGGAAATATTTTGTCCTCGTGATCCTTCATCGTTTCGTAAACTTCCTTGAAGTGCTCAATGCCTCTGTCGAGTGTCAGGTTGAAGCTGTTTTCCTCTCCCATTATAGCATTCTTTATAAATTCACTCTTCTCCACTATCTCTGGGAATGTATCGCTGAATATTTCTATCACAGCATCAACCAGTTTATACATAAACGGTTCATTGTGGTTGAGTTTTCTTGCCAGACGTAACGCACGTCTTAAAATTCTTCTCAGCACATATCCGCGTCCTTCGTTCGACGGCATTGCACTGTCGCTGATTGCAAATGTCAGAGCACGTATATGGTCGGCTATCGCATTCATTGTCGAAATGTATTCGCCTTCATATTTTACACCCGTTATATCGCTGATGCTTTTTATTATAGGTAAAAATAAATCCGTATCGTAATTTGATTTCTTTCCGCTCATTGCACGTACTACTCTCTCAAGTCCCATTCCAGTATCAACGTGTCTCATCGGCAGGGGATGTAACTCACCCTTTTCATCGCGGTTGTATTGTATGAAAACAAGATTCCATATCTCTATAACGTCTTCAATCCCTGCATTAATATCTTCAGCCTTGCAACCGTTCGGTGTCAGGTCTACATGAATCTCAGAACACGGACCACAGGGACCCGTTTCTCCCATTTCCCAGAAGTTGTCTTTCTCGTCAAACTTTAATATATGCGAATGGTCTATATCAGTTTCAGATTTCCATAATTCCATTGCCTCTTCATCCGTTTTGTAAACACTTGCCCAAAGTCTGTCCTTTGGCATCTTCCAGACTTCTGTCAGCAGTTCCCACGCCCATCCGATTGCTTCCTTCTTGTAGTAATCCCCGAAAGACCAGTTCCCAAGCATTTCAAAAAATGTGTGGTGATATCCATCCATACCTACTTCTTCAAGGTCGTTGTGTTTCCCGCCTGCCCTTATACATTTTTGTGTGTCTGCCGCTCTTGTGTATTCGCGCGTACCCATTCCAAGGAAAACATCCTTGAATTGATTCATACCTGCATTCGTAAAAAGTAGTGTCGGGTCTTCAAACGGAACTACAGGTGAAGACTGCACAATCTTATGTCCTTTTTCCTCAAAAAACTTCAAAAATGTATTTCTTATCTCTTGCGATGTCATTATTTGATTGTATGTTTAGATTTTATCATTTAAAAAAGAAAGATAGTTTAAATGGGAATTATTAGAAATGAAATAAATAGTATAAAATACAGAATGAGAAAATCACAACAAGTGTAATGTGAACATATCCAGAAAGTATAACGTTTTTAAATTCAGCCCACGGTTTTATCCGTGGGGATGAATCATATAAATTAATAAAACCGTTTCAACTGATTAAATCTTTAAAATCAAACATCAAAAACTAAAAAACTATTCTTATACCCGTATCAATTATAAAAACCTTCATATCCTGATTGAAAGTCGAATTGCTTTCCGTTTTCAATCCGTTAATCGTTTTAACAGTCTTCACATTTTCAAACTTTGGTGTCGAACCTAAATAACCCACAGACGTTACCCAGAAAGTACTTTTTGTAATCGGATATGCACCGCTGACTGAAAACATATACGTCAAAGCCGTAGTGGATTTTTCATCCTGAACGTAAGAATCACTGCCGCTCGTCAGTTCCACTTTCGGAGCCGTCGTATTCAGAATCCCAGTGTATGCCTTAAAACCTACTATAAAACTTTTCGATGCAGGGTAAGAATATTCAAACCCGAGTAATGCTCCGTAAATATTCCAGCTCTTGGAATCCGAAGTCCATGTGCTTCCCGGAATACTGCTGTTCAGTTTATTGCTCAGAGAAGATAAATCAGTACCGTTTGCGTTGTAAAAACCCATCAGGTTTATGCCGATAACATCTATTAACTTATAACCGACAATAGCCTCTGCCTTGTATCCGAGTTTCGCATAACCCGAATTATTATTTGCCGCATCTTTATTCCCAAAGTCACTGTACGGAAAACTTGGTCCAACTCTGAATTCAACGTTGAACTTTTTTTCAAAACTGCTCTGAACGTTAATCTGAGCCGTTGAAACTACAGACATGAAACCTAAAAGTAATAAAAGAATAGTAAATTTTTTCATATATGTTAATTATGATTAATATCAGTATACACTATATAATAATTTTAACATTATAAATAAAGGTAAGAGTTGTTGCAGTACAAAACTGTTATTTCCTAAGTCTGTATCACTCCTGGATTAAACTTTGGAATGTCGGGATTGTTGTTTGCTATTTCTATACAATGCGAAACTATTTCGCGTGTCTTTGCAGGGTCTATGATTCCGTCAATCCAGAGCCTTGCCGCACCGTAAAGTACGTTTGTCTGTTCGTCGTATCTTTTTGTGATTTCATCGAGAAACTTTTTCTTGTCGTCTTCGTGGATTTCCTTGCCGAGCTTTTTCATCTGTCCGATTTTAATGTCAAGCAGTACGTTCGATGCCTGTGCTCCGCCCATCACTGCAATCTTTGCGTTCGGATAAGCAAATATAAACCTTGGGTCGTATGCTTTACCGCACATTGCGTAGTTACCAGCGCCGTAACTGTTGCCTGTGATGATTGTAATCTTCGGAACTGTGGAATTTGCGACTGCATTCACCATCTTTGCACCGTCTTTAATAATTCCGCCGTGTTCAGATGTTGAGCCGACCATAAATCCTGTTACGTCCTGCAGGAAGAGTAAAGGTATCTTTCTCTGATTACAGTTTAAAATAAAACGAGTTGCTTTATCAGCAGAGTCGGAATAGATAACTCCGCCGAACTGCATTTCTACACCGCCTTTTGGATTCTTCTTCTTTACAACTTCTCTCTGGTTTGCAACTATGCCGACTGCCCAGCCGTCTATACGCGCATAACCGGTGATGATTGTCTGTCCATATGTTGGTTTGTATTCGTCGAAGTCGCTGTCGTCTATCAATCTTGCTATTAAATCGTATGTGTTGTATGGTTTTGCACTGTCTTCTGGTATTACTCCGTAAATTTCTTCGATGTCATGAACCGGTTTCTTTGACTTTGCTCTGTCGAACCCTGCGAATGAATTGTGACCAAACTTGCTTACAAGGCTTCTTATTTTTTCTATCGCTGTTTTATCGTCGGGTACTTTTTCATCTGTGATTCCTGAAATGGAAGTTGAAACTTCTCCGCCGCCAAGTGCTTCAGTGTTTGTAACTTCACCAATTGCTGCTTTCACAAGGTGCGGCCCGGCAAGAAATATGCTTCCCGTACCTTCAACTATTATTGTTTCGTCACTCATTATCGGAAGATAAGCGCCGCCTGCAACGCAGGGTCCCATTATTGCTGCAATCTGCGGAATACCCATTGAACTTATAACTGCATTGTTACGGAAAATTCTTCCGAAATGTTCCTTATCTGGGAATATTTCATCCTGTAATGGAAGAAACACACCTGCAGAGTCTACTAAATATATGATTGGAAGTTTATTCTCGATACATATTTCCTGCGCACGTAAGTTCTTCTTGCATGTGATAGGGAACCAGGCGCCTGCTTTTACTGTAGCATCGTTTGCTACTATTACGCAGTCTCGTCCTTCTATCTTTCCTATGCCGAAGATTGTTCCTGCCGAAGGTGCACCGCCATAATCCTTGTACATTTCGTATGCAGTGAACTGTCCTATTTCAAGGAATGACGAACCTTTATCTATAAGCAGGTTTATTCTTTCTCTGCAATGAAGTTTGTTTTGTGAATGAAGTTTCTCTATGGCTTTTTTGCCTCCGCCGAGCGAAATAGTTTCTGCTTTTTTGCCTAATTCACTTAATAGATTCTTGTGATGTGCAATCCTGTCGTTAAAAGCTTTCTCTTTCTTTAAATTCGATTTTACTAATGCCATAGAAAATTAATTAATATTATTAAATTTATTATTGTAAGATTGCAATATAAACAGAATTGAATGAAAGAAAAATAGCGAAGTATCTGAAAAGATAAAATATTACGCTAATGCTTTCTTGTTCGGATTTAAGTAAATTGGCTCTTTCTTTTCGAGCACAACTTCTTTTGTGATAATGCAATTAGAAACGTTTTCCTTCGACGGAATCTTGTACATTATGTCTATCATAATGTTTTCCATAATTGAACGTAACGCACGTGCCCCTGTCCCTCTCTTGATTGCAATATCAGCTACGCTTACTAATGCATCTTCGTGAAATTCGAGTTCTACACCTTCCATACGGAAAAGTTTCTTGTATTGTTTTATTAAAGCATTCTTTGGCTGTGTAAGAATTGAAAGCAATGCTTTTCTGTCAAGACTCTCTAATGTTGTTACAATCGGTAGACGTCCGACTATTTCAGGGATTAAGCCGAATTTTATTAAATCATCAGGTTCTACCTGTGCAAGTATCTCATCTTTTTTAATATCATCTTTTCCGAACACTTCTGCTCCAAATCCAATTGAACCTTTTGCAACTCTGCGCTCAATTGTCTTTTCGAGACCGTCGAATGCTCCGCCGCATATGAATAGAATATTCTTTGTGTTAACACTGAGTAATGGTTGCTCAGGATGCTTGCGTCCGCCTTTTGGCGGAACTGTTGCAACTGTGCCTTCGAGTATTTTTAATAATGCCTGCTGAACACCTTCACCTGATACGTCTCTGGTTATAGAAACATTTTCACTTCTTCTTGAAATCTTATCGATTTCATCTATATAAATAATTCCTTTTTCTGCGTTGGCAATGTTATAGTCTGCATTCTGTAATAATCTCACGAGCATAGATTCCACATCGTCACCGACGTAACCTGCTTCTGTTAGAGTAGTTGCGTCTGCAATTGCAAACGGCACCTTTAATAACTTTGCAAGTGTCTGTGCTAAATATGTCTTTCCTGTTCCGGTAGTTCCAAGCATTAATACATTACTTTTTTCAAGCTCAACATCATCAATGCTGATTGATTTCATCGAATCGATTCTCTTGTAATGATTATATACCGCAACTGCTAAAGATTTCTTCGCACGGTCCTGCCCTATAACGTATTCATCAAGAAATTTCTTTATGTTTGAAGGTGTAAGATTTCCTTTAAACCTTTCCACACTTTTGTTCACAGTAGGATCTGAATTCATCTTGATAATATGCACTGCACCGTCTACACATATTTCACATATAAATGGAGCCTTGCCAAACCTGTCGACAGGTCCTTTAATTAAATTAGTAACCTTATCGGCATTCCTTCCGCAGAAAGAACATCTTGGAACATTAGTATTTGTAGTAGTTGATTTTGTTGCCATTTTTATAATTTATTGTGCGCGATAAGGGAGTCGAACCCCCACGAGTTGCCTCGCTAGATCCTAAGTCTAGTGCGTCTGCCAGTTCCGCCAATCGCGCTTGATAAAGAGAAAGAAATATAGATAAAAAATACAATTATTTTAAGTCATAAGAAACGGACTCTTTTAATATTATGAATAAAATTAAATTAATGAATCGGGAAATCTGTGGGTTATGAGTGATTGTGTGCTTCTTGTACTTCTAATGCCTTACTCGGTCTGATGGAAATTCTTAAGAAGTAAAAGATTAGAAATGACAGCTTTAAGTTAATCTTTGTTTATTGTAAAATCGCCAAGTATTGTATCATCAGAGATAAAAAGCTTTGAACAAAATTCTCCCGAAAATTTTCCTGTCTTAACACAGTTATAATGTTTCTTCCTGATTTCTTTCTTGTTCTTCGAATTCTTGTTGAATGCGAAATCTTCAAGTTCGTCTCCGCACTCTGTGCAAAAGGTGCCGTTATTCTTTGGTTCTATTTTATTCATTTTAGAATCTTTAGCGTTCTTCCCCATTAGGATATTAAATTATAAAATTTCTTTAAATCAATTCATCGCTTTATATGCGATACATTATTTAAGAACAATTTTTAAAAGTAAAAGTTCAAATTAATTATAAATTAATACCCGAGGTTAAAGAATTAATAAAAGTATATGGGTCAAGTTCCTTTGAATATATTCTCTCAATGTTCTTCGAAAGTATTTCAGAGTTCTCTTTGTCCCAGAATGTTTTTTGTAAATTTAAATTTACTATATCAATTATTTCATTCGATAAATGTTCTTTCCTTTTCTTGTCTATATATCCTGTGGTGTTCAGATGTTCTCTATGAGCAAATATTTCTTCTATCAGTTCTTCTATCCCTGTGTTTTTCACTGCGATTGTTTTAAGAACTTTTATCTCGCGGTTGTCTTCCTGAGGTGAACGTAAATGCAGGATATTCTTCAGACTGGTTACAATCTCATCCGCTCCCTGTCTGTCTGATTTGTTCAGTGCAAATATATCCGCTATCTCCATCAGCCCCGCTTTCATTGCTTGTACCGAATCTCCCGATTCTGGTACAAGTGCTACAACTGTCGTATCTGCTGTTTGCGCTATATCCAGTTCTGATTGTCCAACTCCAACAGTCTCGATTATTATAAAATCTTTTCCTGCAGCATCGAGTATCTTGCAAACATCGTTTACGTTTTTACTTAATCCTCCAAGGCTTCCGCGCGTTGCCATTGACCGTATAAATACATTCTCGAACATAGTTGAGTCAGTCATTCTTACTCTGTCTCCAAGCAGTGCCCCGCCTGTAAAAGGACTTGTAGGGTCAACTGCTATTACACCTATCTTGAAATTCTTCTTCGTAAGGCTTTTTATCAGGCAATCAGTAATTGTAGATTTCCCTGCTCCCGGTGGTCCTGTGATACCTATCTTGTAAGATTTGCCGGTATACTTGTACAGTGCCTGTAATAACGCAATCTTGTCTTTGTCTTCGTTCTCAACAACAGAAATCGCTCTCGAAACCGCTCTCTTATCACCTGAGATTATCCTGTCAATATATTCTTTTGTTGTACTCAATCTTTTGAATATTCTTTAAACCACTTACAGGTTAATTTTAATCCTTCGTCAAATGTATGCAATGGCTCCCATTTAAGTATTGACTTTGCCTTGGCATTTGAAAGTACACTTCTCTTCTGTTCACCTTCAATCTCATCTCCGAAGTTAACTTTAGCTTCTGGATTTAAATTTGATATTATATTCTCTGCGAGAGACTTGATGGATGTTTCTTTGCCTGAAGATATGTTAAATACATCATTCCCCTTGAAGTTTAAAGCAAGCAGGTTTGCGTTAACAATATCTTTTACGTACAAAAAATCTCTTGTGTTTAATCCGTTCCCAAAAACTACAGGCTGTTTATTGCTTAATATACTTTTGCAAAATATTGAAATTACTCCTGCGTCACCTTTACTGCCTTGTCTTTCGCCATAAGCATTACTGTACCTTAAAATAACATAATTCAGTCCGTAAAATTTATTGTAGAAGAGAATATAATTTTCAATAGTGGACTTTGTTATGCCATAAGGGGATATAGGTGCAATCTTATGTTCTTCGGTTGCGGGAAAATCTTTTTGCTCACCGTATATAGACCCGCCTGATGATGCAAAAATGAATTTCTTAACCTCGTACTTTACAGATAAGTCAAGCAGTTTTAAAGAACCTTCTATGTTTATGCGTGCATCGTGCAAAGGATTCTTTATCGAATATCTTAAATCTATCTGAGCAGCGTGATGATTAACGACGTCAATGTTGTTCTCTTTAAAAATAAACTCAATGTTATCACTATATATATCTTTGTTGAATAACTTTACACCCGTGCTTATATTATTTTCTCTGCCGTTTGAAAGGTTATCAAGTACAAATAAATTATGCCCTTCGGCAAGATATTTGTCGCATATGTTTGAACCGATAAAGCCTGCGCCGCCTGTGATTAGTATATTCATTATATCAGTTTGCTTCCTATGTCTTTTCTGAAATACATATTCTCGAAAGATATTTTATCAATATTACTGTATACTTTTTCGCGTGCATCTTTAAAAGATAATTTGCTGATTCCTGCAACAGATAAAACCCTGCCGCCATTTGTTACAACATCTCTATCTGTTCCTTTTGTACCTGAATGAAAAACCAGACATTCGTTGTTGATGCTGTCTAAACCTTTTATAACATAACCTGTATTGTGTTTGTCGGGATACCCGCCTGAAGCAGCTACGACACTGAGTGAGTATAATTCATTCACTTCTAAATTATATTCGTTAATTCTGCCCTCTGAAGAGGCTATAAGCAGTTGCAGAAAATCAGATTTTATTAGTGGTAATACCGACTGCGTCTCGGGGTCACCGAATCTGCAGTTAAATTCTATTACGTATGTCTGATACTCATCCTTTTCCTTAACTATCATTAAGCCGCAATATAAACAACCCTTAAATTCTCTGCCTTCTTCCAGCATATTTTTTAATGTGGGTAATACAACTCTGCTAATAATCTTTTCCTGTGTTGGTACGTCGACTAAGAAATTTGCAGGAGCAAACGAACCCATTCCGCCTGTGTTTTTACCTGTATCACCTTCGCCGATTTTTTTGAAATCCTGTGCGAAAGGCAGTATCTTAAAATCTTTACCGTCCGTAATCACAAATACCGAAACTTCAAAACCAGTCAGGTATTCTTCTACCACAAACCTTAATCCTGATTTCCCAAAAATTAAATTATCGTGAATATCGTTTATAAAACCCATAGCATCCTGATAATCTTTTGCAATGTATACACCCTTTCCTGCTGCAAGTCCGTCGGCTTTTATAACAACTGGATAATTGACACTTCTTAAGTATTCCTGAACTTCTGAATAATTTGTATCGTCGAAAACCTTAAATTTTGCAGTGGGGATATTATTGCGTGCCATAAAGTCTTTTGAGAATACTTTGCTGGTCTCAATCTCTGAGGCAAGTCGTGAAGGACCAAAAACTTTCAGACCGTTATCTTTGAAAACATCAACAATCCCAAGCGATAAGGGAATCTCGGGTCCGACAACAGTGAAATCAATCTTATTATCTGTCGCAAATTTTAGCAATAAGTCTGTCTCGTCGGGTTTTATATCGATTGGCTCTGCTATTTCATTAATACCTGGATTACCGATTGTACAGTATAGTTTGGATTCTGAGTCTTTAAAAGAAGGTGAGCTGAATATTTTCCAGGCTATGGTATGTTCTCTTCCGCCATTCCCAACTATTAATACATTCATGTTAATCCACGTCAAGTAAATAATTAAACTCTTTTGCAAGTTCTGAAGTTAATAGCCTTCTGTCGTAGATTTTTATCATTTCCTCGTTTGCTACAGGCATTGAGTTTGCTTCCCATAGTTTATAGTACTCGTTTATAGAGTTTGCTATAAGTTCGGGACTCTCTTCTGTAACAAACTTAATAGCATTATACTTTTCTAATATTTTCTTCGTTACTCCTTCAGGAATACAGGCAATTATGTTCTTTCTGCTGCCTATGTATTCACCTACTTTACCCGGCATTGCAGCATCTTCGTTCTCGCCTCTGCTTATCAATAAAAATAATACGTCTGATGCAAGCAGATATTTGACACATTCAAAATGATTCACGTAACCCGGCAAATTTAAACTGTCAAGTATATTTAAATGTTTGGCATAGTTCATCAGTTCCTTCGTAAAAATCCCTAAGAACAGAAATTCTACTTTATTCCTTGCATTAGGGTTCATATCAAAGAATTTTCTGATTGCATTGAAATAAAATTTTGGATTTCTTGTGTAAAAACTGCCTGAATAAGTTATTCTCATTTTATTCGTCAAAGGAAGTTTCTTCGTTAATGCATTCTCAAAATCTTCGCTGTCAAATCCGTGAGTGAAAATCTTTACATCATTGTATTTTGTGTCCTCATACCTGCGGATAATCATTTCCTTTACTCTTCTGTTGGTTGTTAATACAATATTTGCATCTTTAAGGACTTTCTTCTCAAGCTTTTCATTGGATTTTCTGTGAAAAGGAGTAGGATAGAAGTTTAATACCGGACTGTCTACCCATGCATCTCTGTAATCAATGACTAAAGGAATTTTATATTTCTTCTTCACTTCCTGTCCGATTAGAAAGTCTGTGTATGGAGGAGCTGTAGCAAATACCAAATCAAACCCATCGTATTTCTTCCAGATTTTATCAATTTTCCGTAAAGCTTTATTCTTCCATAGAATTTTGCTGTCAGGTATGAAAAACATCTGGGCTATCCTGCTACGTATCCTTCTGAACCTCTCTTTTGGCACCCTGGTGACTATTTTAGAGAGATTTAATTCTTCTTTTCCTGTTCGCTCAATTATTACACCATTGTTTATCGCCTCTTCAAGCAAATATTCATCAATAGCAAAGTATTTTTTAGGATTTATCGTAAGAACAATAGGCTGCCAGTTATACTTTAACAAATATTTGGCGAATTTTAGAGTTCTTTGCACTCCACCCATTCCCATTGGTGGAAAATAATATGATATAATTAGTACTTTATTCAACGTGACTTAATGTAGTTTTAGATTCAAAAATTATTGTAATTTATACTGTATTTGTAAAGTTAGCTAAATTATGAAAAAAGTTCAATTCATGTATTAATATAGATTTTAACATTGTCTAAAAAAAGAGCATTAATGAATTAAGATATTTTTGTTATATTGTATTATTAATACCTTATTTAAATAACATAGATAGTAATGGGTAAAGCCGATATACTTATAGTTGAAGATGATATAATAACTGCAACTGTAATTAAAAAATATCTTGAAAAAAATAATTATAATGTTGTCGATATAATAGAAGACGGTGAGAAAGCAGTTGAAGTAGCGAAGTCAAAAAAGCCTGACTTAATATTGATGGATATTTTTCTCAAGGATAGTATAGATGGTATTGAAGTTGCCCAAAGAATTAAAAAAAGTATTGAAATCCCTGTTATTTACCTTACTGCCGATTCAAGTACTGGAACTATTGAAAGAGCAAAAATTACTGAACCATTCGGTTATTTGGTTAAACCTGTCGATAGTTCTGTTCTAATAACAAACATAGAGCTTACTCTACAGAAACAAATCTCGTATAATAAGAAAATCCTTGATGCACTAAAAAAAGCCAATGATGAACTTGAAAACAGGGTAAAAGAAAGAACTGATGAACTTTTTAAGACTAATCTTGAACTCAAGAAGGAAATGGAGCAAAGGATTCTTATAGAAGACGAATTAAGAAAAGCAGATAAACTGGCTACTATCGGCAAAATGTCTGCAATTCTGGCTCACGAAATAAGAAATCCATTGAATTCAATTAGAATAAATGCCGATATTTTAATTGATACTGTTAATTTTACCGAGAATCAGAAAAAGAGAGTTAAGATGATTCAAAAAGAAGTTGAAAGATTGAATAATCTCGTTAAGGACGTACTCTTATTTTCCAGACAAGGTGATTTGATGCAGTCTGATTTTGTTTTTACTATTTTCATTGAAGGACTTCATAGCCAGTTAAAGGGTTTACTTGTAGAAAAGAACATTGATTTTGAGTTTGAAGGACCCGAAATAAAGATTCGCGGTGATGTTGAAAAATTAAAACAGGTTTTTTTAAATATTCTGTTAAATGCTGTTGATGCTATTTATGAGAATGGGAAAATCCGAATCGTAGCTGACCTTGGTGCTGATCGTGAAATGCTGATTATTGATGTGATTGATAATGGCAGTGGTGTTCCTAATCCGGAAAAATTGTTTGAACCTTTCCATACTACTAAAAATCTCGGAACGGGTCTTGGTCTATCTATTTCACAGAATATTTTAAAGAATCATAAGGGTAATTTGTTTCTTTTAAGAAGCAAACCAACCGAAACTATTTTCAGAATTGAACTTCCTTATAATAAAACTATACTATAATGCAAAAAATATTACTTATTGACGATGAAGTAGGTGCTTTGGAATCTTTAGCCTCCTGGTTCGAAGAGTTGGGATATAATACTCACAAAGCTTCTACTGGTACAGAAGGATTAAGATTAGTGAAAAAGATTAATCCCGATGTTGTAGTCACCGATATTAAAATGCCTGATATTTCCGGTATGGAAGTACTGGCTCAGATTAAAGAATACGACGAAATGATTCAGGTCATTATGATGACAGCATTCGATGATATGGATACTACAATCCAGGCAATGCAAAAAGGAGCTTATGATTACCTTGCCAAGCCTTTAGACGTGAAACGTCTGGAAATGACTGTTAAGCGTGCTCTGGAAAATAAGAAAATGAGCCAGAAGTTAGAACTCTTTTCACCCGAAAATTCTGAGGAAGGTGATTTTAAAAATATGATAATAGGCAAAACGCCTATTATGACTGAAATATATAAAAAGATAGGTAAAGCATCGGCAAGCAGAGTCACTGTTCTGGTTCAGGGTGAAAGTGGAACTGGTAAAGAACTTATTGCGAGAATTGTTCATTCAAGCGGCATTACTAAAGATCAGCCATTCGTTGCAATTAATTGTACTGCGTTACCGGAGAACTTATTGGAAAGTGAATTATTCGGACATGTTAAAGGTTCTTTTACTGATGCTATTAAAGATAAAAGAGGAAAATTTGAATTAGCTGGTGAAGGTACTGTCTTTCTTGACGAAATCTCTGAAATGTCTTTTAACTTACAGGCTAAACTGCTTAGAGTCTTGCAGGAGCATGAGTTTGAAAGAGTTGGCGGCGAAAGTATTATACCTTTAAAGGCTAGAGTTATTGCTGCGACTAATAAGGATCTGCAAAAAATGGTCGAGGAAGGTTCGTTCAGGGAAGATTTATACTATAGACTAACTGTTTTTACAGTATACAGTCCGCCTTTAAGAGATCGTAAAAATGATATTGAGCATCTTGTGAAATATTTTATCGAAAAGATCAACAAAAAACTCCATAAAAATGTTAGAAAGATTCCTAATGATGTTGTTGAACTATTAAAAAATCATGAGTGGAAGGGGAATGTAAGAGAATTAGAAAATACCCTTATGCAGGCAATCGTCCTTTCAAAAGGTGATGTACTGGAGAAAGAGAATATTCTTCTCAGGAAAAATAATACTGATGAATATAAGGATTTGATTAAAAATGCTAATCTTCCTCTTGAAGATCTGGAGAGAACTTACATTAAAAGAATATTGGATAAGACTAGCTGGAATGTAAAAGATGCTTGTGAAATTTTGAAAGTTAGTAAAGCTACAATCTACAGAAAAATAGAACAATACGGGTTAAAGCAATACGAATAGTATAGAAATATGTATCATCCATTTGTAAGAATAATTTAAATTTATTATTATTATTATTATTATTTGATTTTTGTATGTAATGTTTATGAAGAGGCTTAATACCCCTAACTGAATCCTTATATCATTTTATCTTTCGTATTTATATTTTATATCTACCCGGAAAAACTATATTTACATTCATTTAACTTTTAATTATCATAAATTTAAGCTTCTAATTAATTTCCACCTTTACATCATATAAAACTCTGTTATTTGTCTCATTATGAGACTTTTTGTCTCAAAATGATACTCCTTTATGCTATTTCTTTTTCGTAAATGCCAAAAACAGCTGAAAATCGAACTTTATAGCCTGGCATTATATTTGTATATTAAAAGTAAAGAATTAATAGAAAGGAAAACAAAATGAATACAATCGAATCAACAAAAAAGGGCAACTTATCAAGGTTTGATATTAGTTTCTTCGTTATACTCTTTACTTTGGTATTAATGTTAGTTGTAGGCTTTATAATTAAGTAGGTAATTAATTTAATATTTTAAACGACTCAATATTCGACAATGAATAACAAGAAGATATTATTAATAGATGATGATGAATCAACTTTGGAATCCCTCTCCACTTATTTGGAGGAGTTAGGATACAAAGTCTTCACTGCAAGAAACGGGATTACGGGACTAGAGGTTGTAAAAAACCTTAGTCCAGATGTTATCATTTCGGATATCCGGATGTCGGGTTTAAACGGAATTGAATTTGCTTATATAATTAAAGGTCTTAAGTACGATATACCTTTAATACTGATTTCTTCCTTTGATAATAAAGATAATAAATTTATTGATAAATGTTCTTATGGTTATGTACAAAAACCAATTGACATTCACAGCCTGAATGAAATGATTAGTGATGCGTTAATGGGAACAGTTTTTCCCGCTAAGGATGCTGCCAGTTTTTAAATTGTTCATTGTTCTCCCTAATAATAATAGGCAAAGTAAGATATGATTTTAGGTCCCCCCTATTTCTCATCTTCTTTGCCCGTTTTATTTTTTAATGTTTTTTAATCACACCTTTTGGCATTTCGCTTCCTGTATCCTGAATTTCATCGCCCCTCGTCTCATTTTGAGACAACCAAATCTGAATTTTAACGTTTAGCCGATTGCTAATGAAAATATTTTAAGATAATTCAGCAATTTTAGTAATAATTATTTAATCTCAATAATAAATTCTGCTAAATATTGGATTAGCAACAGAATATTTATCGCTTATCGTAATTATCTGTAATTTAAAATGACAATTTTGCACTTATCTCAATAAAATACGGAATTTTGTCTCAAAATGAGACGAATTTTCTCAAAATGAGAAAATGATTTTACTAACTTTGAAAATATATGTCTAAATTTGCACAAAAACGAAGTTTGAAGTTTGGCATCAAAATTGATATATAAAAAGTAAATTAAACTAAATAATTGAAAGGATCTTAAAATGAATGCAGTTAAATCTACCACTGAAAAAAATATTTCAAGATTTGATGTTAGTTTCTTTGCAATATTATTTTTGATTGTCGGTATGTTAATCGTTGGTTTTATAGTTTAAATAAAATTAAAGAACGTTTAATAACAAAATTATGAATGCTAAAAAAATACTCCTGATTGATGATGATGAGTCAACACTTGAATCATTATCTACATATTTGGAAGATATTGGTTTCAAAGTGTTCACAGCTCGCAGTGGAATCACAGGATTGGAAATTGTTAAAAACTTGAGTCCTAACGTAATTATTTCTGATATTCGGATGTCTGGTTTAAACGGAATAGAGTTTGCATATATCATGAAAGGTTTGAAATATAATATACCAATAATATTTATATCATCCTTTGATAATAAGGACAATAAATTCATCGATAAATGTTCATTTGGATATGTCCAGAAACCAATAGATATTCATTGTTTACAAAATATGCTTGTTGATGCTTTTGCTGGAGATGTGGTGCCTATGACTGACGCGCTGAATTTTTAAATAGCTCATTGTTCTCCCTAATAATGATAGGCAAAGTAAGTTTGATTTACCAACCTAAATTAAATCATCTTCTTTGCCTTCTTTTTTATCCTGCTAATTTATTATATGTTCTATATAATAATCATTTCACTTTTTATACTTTCTAAAATTCCTTATTT
>JBMOHR010000043.1:0-18863 GCA_049317745.1 Ignavibacteria bacterium | reverse complement strand
GAAAAGGCAAAGATTGAATATATAAAACACTGGGCCGAAGAGTTCAGAATAGACGGAATACTTTTCCATGATGCGAAAACATGCTTCAATAATTCAAACTCCCGTTTTGGCATGCCATTAATAATGAAGAACATACTCAATATTCCAGTGATGGTAATTGAAGGTGACCTCAATGACATGAGGTTTTATTCCGAAGGCCAGAACATAAGCAAGATGGAAACATTCCTGGAACAAATAGAAACAAGAAAAATGTATTCGTAAATCTTAAATTGTGATTATGAATAAAACGAAAATAGAAAACCTGAAAGACTTTAAGGTTGGTATCGTAGGCTTAGGACCTGTTGGTATGATTACGGCAGTTCACCTTAAAGAAGCAGGATGCAATGTAGCGATATGCGACCACGATAAGATAAAAGTTAATCTTATCAGGAAAGAAGGAATAAAACTCGAAGAGGCAATCAATAAACACAGTTTCTTTGAGCATATTTTTACGAATATAAGCGAGTTGAAGGAACTGGACCTTGATATAGTTATTTTCGCATTGAAGACCTATCAGCTTACTTCAGTTCTTAAGGAAATATATAAACTCAAGAACGATCATCTATGTGTTGTCAGTGCTCAGAACGGATTGGATTCCGAGCAGATTCTTTCAGGTGTTTTCGGTGAATCCAAAACACTTCGCATGGTTATCAATTATGCAGGAAATATGAATGCTCCCAACGTAGTTAAAGTTACATTCTTTAACGGCCCCAATTACATAGCTTCGATGGATGACAGCAAGGAAGCGGAAGCAAATTACTTATCCAGAAAATTAACGGATGTCAGTTTAGATACAAAGACTATCCATTCATTTGAAATAATTAAAAGAGTCTGGGAAAAGAATATACTTAATGCTGCATTAAGTCCGATATGTGCAATCGGTAAGTTAACCATTCGCGAAGCGATGCAGATTTCGGATACTGTGGAAATTGTGGAAGTTATAATTCAGGAAGGACTTGAAGTAGCCGAAGCTGAGAAGATTAAGTTTGATGATGATTTTATGAGGATAGCAATGCGCTATTTTAAAAAGGCGGGAAACCATTTTCCGTCACTGGCAGTAGACCTTATGAATAACAGGGAAACTGAAATCGATTATATGAACGGGAAACTTGTTGAGTACGGAAGGAAGCATTACATAAGGACTTCTCTTAATCTTGCTCTGACAAACATGGTTAAAGCAATAACACAGAAGAATACACTGAATACCGGTGCAATATTATCTGCCAATACAACTGTAAAGAAACATGCCCATCAGATAGAAATGGGGAATGATAGAAAACTTTCTCCATTGAAGAACGGCGAACATTTCCTTGGAGTCGATCTGGGTTCAGCATTCGTTAAATTTGCTGTTATTGACGGTAATGACGAGATGGTTTATACGTCTGCTTTAAAAACCGTAAATAAGGACAGGCTTGCCATACGCCACGTACTGGAAGCTTTAAAATCGGAATATGCAATAAAATACAGTTGTGCAACAGGATACGGCAGAAAACATTTTTATGAAGCCGATATAATTAAAACAGAAATAAACTGTGCTGCAGCGGGCGTATCGAGGTACTTCAGCGGGCCGAAGAATATTATTGATATTGGTGGTGAAGATATTAAAATAATTCGCTGCGATGATTTTGACAACGTTGACAGTTTCTATCTTAATGACAAATGTTCTGCAGGAACAGGTTCGTTTATCAGCGAGGTTGCGGAAAGATCAAACCTTAATGTCTCTGAAATGAGCGGACTTGCATCAAAATCTGAATATGCAAAAGAACTTAACAGTTTCTGTACGGTTTTCGCAAAAACCGAAATTATGAACTGGCTGTACAGCGGAGTTTCCATACAGGATATTTCAAAAGGTATTTATCTCTCCCTTGCGAATAAAGTGGCAAGACTGAAAGTGGATACCTCAGTAAATTCATATATGATAGGCGGGGTGATAGCCCACCATCCTTATCTTAAAAATCTGCTTGAAGAAAAACTCTCACAGGAAATACAGATAATTGAGAAACCTCAGCATATTGTAGCATACGGTGCGGCATTAATAGCTAAACAAAGTTTTTTAAAGAGACTGGAAAAATCCGGCGAAGAAATTACAACACTCGATAATAACATATGAAATCATATCACAATTCAAAAAAAGGTGTCGGAATAATATTTGATGATATTTATCTGTCAGGAGGAGCCCGAACTCCATTCGGCAAATTCTGTGGTACATTAGGCAAGGTATCTCCGACAGACCTCGGAATATATGCCTGTAAAGGAGCGATTGAGAAAACAGACGTAAACCCTTCAGACATACATCAGGTTGTTGTTGCAAACATTGGTCAGGCATCCACAGATGCATATTTTTTACCAAGACATATAGCCTTATACAGCGGTGTACCGCTTGAAGTACCGACGCTGATGGTACAAAGAATATGTGCATCAGGATTTGAAACTATTGTTACTGCCAGCGAGCAAATAACTTTAGGCAAAGCCGGGAATGTACTATGCTGCGGTACTGAAAGCATGACACTTGCACCTACAGTATCATTTGGTAACAGGATGGGATATGCTCTAGGCAGATTAGAATTTAAAGATATGTTATGGGAAGCGCTTGATGATACAGCTGCAGGTTATCCAATGGGAATAACGGCAGAGAACCTTGCTCAGAAGTATGGAATTACAAGAGAAGATGTTGACGAGTTTGCAAAACTTTCGAGCGACAGAGCAATTAAGGCAAGAGAGAGCGGATTCTTTAATGACGAAATAATACAGATGAATTCAGCCAAATTTGAGACTGAAGGTTTGAAGACAAGGAATGTCAGGCTGCCGAAAGGAATAGAAGACTTTAACGCGGATGAAAATGTGAGGGCAACTACAATCGAGTCATTAAGGAAACTTCCTTCAGCTTTTATTAAAGACGGTGTACAGACAGCAGGGAACTCCAGCGGAATTGTAGATGGTTCAGCCTCTGTTGTTGTTAGTTTATCTAATACTGGAAATGTAAAACCGCTAGCAAAAATAGTTGCTGCTTCATCCTGTGGTGTTGAACCTAAACATATGGGAATCGGTCCTGTGCCTGCCATTAATATTATTCTTGAATTAACAGGTTTAAAAATTGATGATATAGGTTTATTTGAAATAAACGAAGCATTTGCAGCACAGTATATTGCCTGTGAAAAAGAACTTAAGATTGACAGAAATCGTGCAAACGTCAACGGCGGAAGTATTGCAATAGGTCATCCGCTTGCAGCATCCGGCGTAAGACTTGCTTTAACAATCTCAAGAGAAATGATAAGACGTAAAGTTAAGTATGGAATCGTTTCAGCGTGTATAGGAGGCGGACAGGGGACCGCAATACTTCTGGAAAATTGTAATTTATAAAAAACTTACAGAACTTTATTAAATAATAAATTAAAAGAGATTAATATGAAAATGCATTCATACAAAATGACTGAGTTGGGAAAGGAATTATCATTTGACACTCAGGAATTCCCCGAATTAACTGACTCTGAAGTCCTTGTAAAAGTAGCAGGGTGCGGAGTATGCCACACTGACTTAAGTTTCTGGCATTCGGGAGTAAAAACAAAACATCCATTACCCCTAACTTTGGGTCATGAAATCAGCGGAACAGTAGTAATGGGCAGTAAGGAGTGGATGAATAAGAATGTAATAATTCCTGCAGTACTGCCATGCGGTGAATGTGATTTATGCAAAAGAGGTAAAAGTAATATTTGCCAGAACCAGAAAATGCCAGGTAACGATTTTGACGGTGGTTTTGCATCTCATATTAAAATCCCTTCAAAATATTTATGTGAAGTTTCTGATTCTGTATTAAAGAAATTCCCTCTCGAGCATCTTGCTGTAATTGCCGATGCAGTTTCAACGCCATATCAGGTTGTAAAAAAATCAGAACTTGAGAAAGATGATTTAGCAATCATTATAGGTGTAGGTGGAATTGGTATTTACGCAGCACAAATAGCGCGTGTTTTCGGAGGAAAAGTACTTGCTATGGACATTGATGAAATAAAGTTAAATGCCATTAAAGAACTTGGGTTTGAGAATGTTCTTAATATTAAAGGTCTGGACATAAAGGAAATCAAGACAAAGGTCAAGGAACTTGCGAAGAATATAGGAGCATCACCATACTGCTGGAAAATATTCGAAATGTCAGGTACAAAACCCGGACAGGAACTGGCTTTCAACCTGATGACGTTTGCTTCGAGTGTTTCGATAGTTGGTTTTACTCTTGATAAATTAGAGGTGCGTTTAAGCAACCTGATGGCATTCGATTCAAAACTTATTGGCACCTGGGGATGCAGGCCAGAACTATATCCCGAAGTTCTGGAACTTGTTGCAGACGAAAAGATTTTAATTGAACCGTTTATACAGACATTCCCTTTATCAGAAATCAATCAGGTATTCAGGAATACACTGGAACATAAATACAGTAAACGCTCAATTTTATTACCCGATAATAATTAATTATTAAATAATATGTCAGAATTAAAAAACCACGATTTAGTTTCAATAGAATTCAAGGAAATACTATTTGAAAAAAGACCTTGTATCGATAAAAGCGGAAATGCGATGGAGGGATTGTACAATGCCTGGATTATACTAAATAATCCTAAGCAGTATAACTCATACACTACTGCAGCAATTAAGGAAATTATACTTGCATTCAGACATGCTTCAAATGACAGGAGTGTTGTAAGCGTTGTCTTTACTGCAGTAGGGGATAAGGCATTCTGTACGGGTGGAAACACAAAAGAGTATGCTGAATACTATTCAGGGAATCCCCCTGAATACAGTCAGTATATGAGACTGTTTAATGATATGGTATCCGGGATACTTATGTGCGAGAAGCCTGTAATCTGCCGTGTAAACGGAATGCGCATTGGCGGAGGTCAGGAAATAGGAATGGCCTGCGATTTTACCATTGCACAGGACTTTGCACGTTTTGGCCAAGCCGGTCCAAAGCACGGGAGTGCTCCGATAGGTGGTGCTACAGACTTCATACATCTCTTTGTTGGTGTTGAGAAGGCAATGTCGTCTCTGACACTCTGCGAGCCATGGACTGCATATCAGGCATTAATGCACGGACTTATAACGGATGTCGTTCCTGCGTTAAAGGTTGAAGGAAAGTTTATACCTAATCCTCTGCTGTATACTGATACATGGATTGACGGAACCGGCAAAATGATTTATGGTTCGGCTAAAAAAGGTGATGAGTATAAAAAAGCGAAGGAAACTGTGGAAATAGGTACGATGGACTTATCGCTTCTCGATAAAGCTGTTAATGATTTGGCTTATAAACTCCTTATGACATTTCCAAATTGCACTATGAAAACTATCGGAGCAGTAAGGCAGAAAAAACTTGAGCACTGGGATAAGAACAAGGAAAACCACAGAGAATGGCTTGCACTTAACATGATGACTGAAGCTAAGGCAGGATTCAGAGCATTTAATTACGGTCCAAAAGACAACCGTGAAGTTGATTTCGTTAAACTGCGTTTATTGCTTTCTGAGGGCGCAGAATGGACAGATGATATGATAAAGAGTATTTCACCTCCTTACGAAATATAATAATTACAGATTATGGAAAAAATTAAATTAAATTATTTACACAGTGATTCAGTTGCTCAGGTTATACTGAATTCGCCTAAAGGCAATGTTCTTGACAGTATTATGATGGCTGAATTGCTTAATGTTCTCAAGGAGTTCAAAAATAAATCAGGTTTAAAGACTATTACTTTTGAAGGTGAAGGCGACCATTTTTCCTTTGGTGCAAGTGTTGAAGAGCACAAGAAGGAAAATGCTGCAGCAATGCTTGAACAGTTTCATTCGCTTTTTTATGCGATGATTGACCTTGGTGTTCCATCAATATCAAAAATATCGGGGCAGTGTCTTGGCGGTGGACTCGAACTTGCACTTATAAGTAACCTTCTCTTTGCGGATAAAACAGCAAAATATGGTCAGCCTGAAATCGTTCTTGGAGTATTTCCTCCTCCGGCGTCGCTTATACTTCCTATGAAGATTGGAAATTCAAGAGCCGAAGAAATTCTTTTAACCGGTAAGATTATATCGGCGGAAGAGGGAAAAACAATCGGATTGGTGAATGATGTTTACGAAACCAAGGATGAGATGAATATTAAAGTTGACGAATATGTACAGAAATATTTTCTGCCGAGAAGTGCATCTTCATTGCGTTATGCCGTAAAAGCATCAAGAACAATGTTTAACCATATCCTTGAAAATAAACTTAAAGTTCTAGAGAATATGTACACAAAGGAACTTATGAATACTCATGATGCAAACGAAGGAATAAATTCCTTTCTTGAAAAGAGAAAACCTGAGTGGAAAAATAACTAATAATTGAACATGAAAATAATAAAGACAGTAGGAGTTGCAGGAGCGGGAAAAATGGGTTCTGCAATTGCCCAGAAATTTGCACAGGAAGGTTTCAGCGTTGTACTGCTCGACCGTGAAGAGAAATTTGTTGAGAATGGAATAAGAAGTATAAGGGAAGTTCTTGAGGAAGGTATTGCGAGAAGAATATTTTCAGAAGAGAAAGTTAAATCAATACTCGCAAACATTACACCATCTGCAAACCTTGAGGACTTTAAAAGGTGCGATATCATAATTGAAGCTATTTTTGAAAACTATGATGTTAAAACTGCATTATTCAGGGACATTGATTCAGTAGTAGGTCCTGATGTGATACTTGCGACCAATACTTCTTCATTTTCGGTTTCTGAACTTGCCGAATCAGTTTCACACCCTGAAAGATTTGTTGGACTTCATTATTTTTATCATGCTTCAAAGAACAGGCTTGTAGAAATAATTCCAGGGAAAGACACATCCGAAGAGACAATCAATTCAGTAAAACTATTTTGCATTCTGTCAGGAAAAGACCAGATTACCTGTAAAGATTCATATGGATTTGTTGTTAACCGTTTCTTTGTACCCTGGCTGAATGAATCAGTGAAGTTACTTGAAGAAGGGCATGCCACTCCCTACCAGATAGATAAAGTATGCGAGAAAGTATTTTCAATAGGTATGGGACCTTTTGCATTAATGAATGCAACAGGTGTTCCGATTGCCTACCATTCTCAAAAGACACTTGAAAGATTTGGTAATTCCTATGCAGTTTCGGCTTTACTAAAAAACCAGACAGAAAGTAGCAAACAATGGTTAATTGAAGAGTCTGCAGATGAAATTAAGCAAGATACATTTGAGATTATAAAAAACAGGATGCTGGGTATTGTATTCTTTGTATGCTCACAGCTGCTTGATGAAAAAGTCTGCTCTGCGATAGAAATTAACAGGGGAGCAAGAATAGGGTTGAAATGGAGACGCGGTCCGATTGAACTTATGAGCAGAACGGGTGAAGAAAAAGTAAAGAAATTAATATCTGGGATATGCAGTCTGTATAAAGAAAGCATCCCTGAATCCGTTGGCAGTAATTACTGGACAATGGAATACATATCCACTTATTCCAAAGGAAAGAATGCTGTGATTACTTTATCGAAACCCGAGGATATGAATGCCCTGAACGAAGTGATTGTGGAAGAAATTAATGATAAATTCACTAAGGCAGAGGGAAATCCAGAAACCGAAAATATTTTCATAACGGGAAGCGGTAAAGCATTTGTGGCAGGAGCGGATATAAAGTTTTTTGTGGAGAACATAAAATCAAATACGTTAGATAAAATACAAATATTCACTGAATACGGTCAGAGTGTTTTAAGAAAAATAGATAGCTCTAAAAAGAAGGTAATTTCAGTAATTAACGGACTAACACTTGGAGGAGGTCTTGAACTGGCACTGTGTTCAGATATTATATTATCTTTTCCAGGTTCGGTTTTTTCATTCCCTGAAACTGGTATCGGCATTTATCCCGGTTTAGGCGGAACGCAAAGAACGCAAAAGCGAATTGGAAAAGCACTTACTAAATATCTTATATACACAGGTAATATGCTCACTGCCGAAGAAGCTCTTAAAATCGGATTAATTGACGGTATAGTGTTACCCGAGCAGATGTTTGAATTATTTGAAGGAAAATCAGAACTTGAGAATCTTTTAAAATCTAAACCTGAATTGGATAAAAAGTATATTTCATTATCTGATTATTTTGGAAGAGTTACAGTTAAAGAGATTTTGAATAATCAGGATACTGAAATCCCTGAAACAATTTTAAAATTAATAAATAAGATAAAACAAAAGGCTCCGCTTGCACTATACACTGCAGAGAAATTAATTGACGAGGGAAAAGGACCTGAATCCGAACTTGAACATCTTGATTATATATTTTCAACTAAAGATGCGCTGCTTGGGCTTACATCAATAGGTAAAAAAGTTCAGTATCAGGGAAACTGACTTAATAAAACAGAATAAAAGATGAAAGAAGTATTTATAATTGATGCAATAAGAACTCCTATAGGAAAATATGCAGGAGCATTGAAAGAAGTACGCCCGGATGATATGGCAGCTCTGCTTATAAGGTCTACTGTCAGCAGGATATTCGGGATAAATATATCTCCTTCAGAAATTGAAGATGTAATTATAGGTAATGCAAATGGTGCAGGTGAGGAAAACAGGAATGTTGCACGAATGAGTGTATTGCTTTCTGATTTACCTTTAAGTGTTGGAGGAGTTACCGTAAACCGCCTCTGCGGGTCTGGTATGCAGGCATTTACAGATGCAGTCAGAGCTATAAGAAACGGTGATGGTGAATGTTATCTTGCCGGAGGTGTAGAATCAATGACACGTGCTCCTTTCGTAATGGCAAAAAGCAATGAGCCATTCGGAAGAAAAACTGAAATATACGATACAACTATTGGCTGGCGATTTACTAATCCTGAACTTGCTAAGAAATATCATCCGTTTTCTATGGGCGAGACAGCTGAAAATGTAGCTGAAGCACATAATATAACGAGGCAACAGCAGGATGAATTTGCTTTTCATTCTCAGATGAAAGCTAAAAGTGCAATTGAAGCAGGAAAGTTTACGGAAGAAATTATTCCGATTGAAATAAAACTTAGGAAAGAAATTATGACATTTGAGAGAGACGAATTTCCGAAATTTGATACTACGATTGAGAAACTATCTAAACTGAAACCTGCATTCAGGGGAAATGGCACAGTAACTGCAGGTAATTCAAGCGGAATAAACGACGGTGCGAGTATGATAATGCTTGCTTCAGAGAATTTTATCAAGAAACACAACATAAAGCCAAGAGCGCGTTTTGTCTCATCTGCTATAGCTGGTGTTGACCCTTCTTTAATGGGACTTGGACCTGTTCCTGCGATCAGAAAAGCATTAACACGAGCAGAAATGAAAACAGAACAGATTGACCTGATAGAACTGAATGAAGCGTTTGCTTCTCAAAGCATTGCTTGTATAAACGAGCTCGGACTTAATTCGGGTATTATTAATGTTAACGGCGGTGCGATTGCACTTGGTCATCCTCTTGGTTCAAGCGGTTCCAGAATTATTGTAACGTTACTTCACGAAATGGAAAAGAGAAATCTGAAAACAGGAATGGCCTCTATGTGTATCGGTGTAGGACAGGGGATTGCAACTGTAATTGAAAGGGTTGGATAATAAAAAAGGGTTATTAAAAATAACCCTTATAAACTTGTTTTGAATAAATTATTATTTAGCAAATATCATTTTTCTTACTTCAGTTCTCGAATCAGTTTTAATCCTGTAAAAATAAATTCCGCTTGGTAATCCTGATGCATTAAAATCCACGGTATAAGTTCCTGCGGGTTTGTTCTCGTCTAACAATGTTTTAACTTCTCTTCCTAAACGGTCGTAAACAGTCAGCTTAACACTAGTGCCTTCTTTTAAATTAAAGCTAATTGTTGTTGAAGGATTAAAAGGATTAGGATAATTCTTTGCTTCAAAATAAGACTCTTTCTCGTTAGAAGTATTAGTGTCATTTTCTTTTGGTGCAAGATTTTCCTTATTCGGGATTTCAGAGATAAGTGCAATACCCGATACAAATTTTGCTTCCTTGTAGTTCTTTCCTGTTTCAAATTCAAACTGAATACCGATTGCATCTTCTTCCGTTACTGTAAAATCATCATTAAACTTTGATACAATTTTAAAATTCTCTTCATCGAGTTTAACTTTAACTTCCTTCCAGCCACTGAAATTTAATGAGATGGGTTTCGACATTAGCATAATATCTTTATCCTCATTGTACTTCCCGTTATTATCGATATCATACATCAGCTCAATTTTAACGCTAGCGTCATTACTTAATCCCTGCATCATAACATTTACATAATTTCCGACTGAGAATAAGATAGGGGAGTTTTTTGATACTTTTCCGATGTAAGAATTTGACTTAACCTTCTGGACAGAAAATATTTCTACGAAACCATTTTCTTTATTATCCATTTCATGGGAATATTTCATTTCCAGACCACCCCATATCCACGAACTTAAATCTTTCTTTGAAAAATCGTCGTAAACTTTAACCTGTGCGTTTAAATTTAATGTAATAAATAATGCAATAAAAAGCAGTAATACCTTCATGTTATAATAATCCTATTTAATTTTTAAAAAATTACTTCAGGACAGTCATTCTTTTAACGGAAGTATATCCGTTAACCTGCAGTTTGTAAAGATAAACTCCGGAAGTTAATTCAGATGCATCAAATTCAACTTCATAATTACCTGCGGATTGTTTTTCATTTACAAGCACGCTGACTTCCTGACCAACCAAGTTAAAGACTGTCAAAGAAACATTGCCTTCTTTTTTAATCTTATAACTTATCTTAGTTGAAGGATTAAACGGGTTTGGAAAATTCTGGAATAGTTTGTAGTCGTCCGACTGCTGTAAAGTAGTTTTACTTTTTTCAATCGGGTCTGTGTTGGAATGTTCATTATTACCAGCATACATTTTCGTGCCGATAAGAAAGAACACTAACAAAACTATTATGTTTAATCCTTTTATCATTTGTCTAAAGATAGATATATTATTCAAAACATTCAACATATTTATTTAAGAAATTATATTCTTAATTTATTATACACAATATAGCAGAAAAGGTTTCAGAATAAATGAAAAAGGGCAGCAATCTGCCCTTTTTAGACGTTTTATAAGGTATTTTTATTGAATTTCAATAGCTATGAGTCTTATATCCTTTTGCTGAGTTACAACTTTAAGTACAACAATATCGCCTTTACTTTTTTTATTAATAATATTTTCAAGGTCGGAAATGCTCATAATTTTCTGTTTGTCTGCTTCAATGACAACATAACCTGACCTTAAACCTCTGTTGAATGCTTCCGAAAAATGTGCCACATCCTTAACTACCACACCGTAATCCACTTCATTCTGTTTCTTTACGGCATCGGTTAAATCAGTAACAATAAGTCCGATGGTTTCAAATTTCTTTATATTGGATTCAGTTTCTTCTTTCTTTTGACCAGGATTTTCAACGTTGGTCTGTACATTATCTGTTTTAGGTTTTAATTTTACCTGAACATCTATAGTTTTACCGTCTCTGAATACTTTTAATGATGCATTTTCACCAGGTCTTTTTGAACCAATGATAGTCTGCAGTTCGTTTGCAGCATTAACTTCTTTGCCATCAACAGTGAATATAACATCACCGGTTTTAAGTCCTGCTTCTTCACCTGCACCGCCTTTAATAACGTTCTGTATAAGAACACCTTTTGCTTTGTCAAGTCCAAGACCTTTAGCTTCTTTTGAATCAACATCTTTTATCGAAACTCCGATGTAACCTCTTTCAATTTTTCCGTTTTTAATTAATTCTGATGCAACGTTCTTCGCGATATTCATCGGAATTGCAAAACCATAACCCTGATAATATCCAGTGGTTGTTTTTATAGCAGCATTAATACCGATTACAAGACCGTTTATATCGACTAATGCACCACCGCTGTTTCCCGGGTTAATTACGGCATCAGTCTGAATAAAATTATTTATTGCATAACTATTACCGTCAATATTTATATTTCTTCCGAGAGCAGAGACGATACCTGCAGTTACTGTATTGTTAAGGCCCAGGGGATTTCCTATGGCAAGAACCCATTGACCTACGTGGACGTCATCAGAATTACCGACTGAACTTACCGAAAGATTATCTGCGTCGATTTTTATAACTGCTATATCTGTGTTAGGGTCAGTACCGATAAGTTTTGCGGTGAATTCTCTCTTATCACTGAGAATGACTTTAATCCCTTTATCTGAAGCCATTGCAATGACGTGATTGTTTGTAATGATGTATCCGTCCTTGCTTATAATAACTCCTGAACCTGAACCATGCTGAGGTGTATTATTATCCGGCATCTGCATATCAGGTCCGAAGAAGAACTGAAAATTCTGATCTTCGTTTTTATTCTGCTTAGCGTTACCTGTAACATCTATGAATACTACTGATGGAGTTACAGTTTTTGATATTTCGACAAAAGCATCATTTAAACCTTTAAGGTCATTGCTTGTCTGAACGGGTGGAGCTGTTTTAAAATCTATTTGAGAATTTGCAACGAGTGATTTCACGTTACTGAAATTCACTACCATAACTGCTCCGAATGCTAATGCGAACACTAATAAAAATGCACTTGCAAATATTGCTTTCTTTGACATTATTAATTTATCTCCTTTTTTGTGTTAATGTTAAAAAAGTGTAATCAAATTTACATATATAGTTTATTGTTTAGTTCATCAATAATCTGGTTACTCTTCGAGAAACCATATTTCCCGATAGTCGTCATAAAGTGGTATTCGTACGCATTCTGAATTTGTTTCACTAACTCTGAATCAGTATTGATCGAATCCAAATCCGCAAATGATTTCTCATAAAGAAATTCTATGTACTTTCGTTTAATATCATCAAAAAACATATTCCTGTTAACATTAATATTTCTGTCATTTAAAACAAAATTATCTTCAACAAAATTTCGTTCACGGATATTTATCGGGTCTATACCCTGTATAACAGCAAACTTTATCTGGTAAAGCAGAAATATATAATTTATGTTCTTAGCAGCAATATCTAAACTGTAGAATGCATCTTTCAGTAAATGAAATACTTCTTTACTTACATCATAATCATACATCATTTTAGAAGTAAGTTCAAGAAGTTTATACGCTGCCATCAGTTTATCAAAATCATCCTTAACGCCCGAGAAGGATGAAACACATTCAGCTTTGGAAATAAACTGCAGATCCCTGTTATCTTTCTTAGAAAAGATAACGTTTATATGATTCATATTTTCAAACACTCCGCCAAGTTTGGATTTATTATTTCTCACACCTTTAACTATGGCAGAAAATTTTCCTGATTCTTCTGAAAACAATGTAACAATTTTGCTCGTATCACCATACTTAAAACCGCTAAGTATAAAAGCATCTGTCTTTAAATTATTCATACGTCAACAAAATACATAAGTTACGTTTATAATGATACAGAATCGAAGTGAGTCAGACTGCGGAATTCCTCAAATCTTTTCATTATCTTTTCTTTAGTTAAATGTCTGATACCATCGAGTGAAAATTCCTCTACTGCAAGCGATGCCATCACACTGCCGTATACTATTGCAAGTTTAAGATTGGCAGGGGTTATGTCCTTAGTTTTCGCTAACCAGCCCATAAATCCTCCTGCGAATGTATCACCTGCACCTGTAGGGTCGAATACCTTCTCAAGAGGGAAAGCAGGAATTGTAAACAAAAGATCTTTTGTTATTAACATTGCACCATGTTCACCTTTTTTAATAATTAACATTTTAGGACCCATAGTGAAAATCTTTTTAGCTGCAACAAGTAGATTATTTTCTTCAGCAAGCATTTTTGCTTCGGAGTCATTTATTACCATCATATCGACAAGTTTCATTGTTTCTTTTAATGCATCAAGTTTACCTTCTATCCAGAAATTCATTGTGTCTATCATAACAAATTTAGGTTTATCAAGCTGGAGTATAACCTTCTTCTGGATTTCAGGATTAACATTTCCAAGGCAGACAAATTCGGTTGATTTGAAATCAACAGGAATAATCGGGTCAAAATCCTCAAAAGCATTTAATTCAGTGGTTATAGAATCCCTGTTATTCATATCAGTATGGTAAACACCGTGCCAATGAAACGTTTTCTTTGTCTTTGAAATTTCCAATCCGGAAGTATTAATGCCTTTTGATTTAAGAAATTCAATTTCTGCAGCAGGGAAGTCAGTTCCTACTATTCCAACAAGTCTTACATCATTAATAAAATAACTTGCAGTTGTAGAAATAAAAGTCGCTGATCCTCCTAATGTGTATTCAGCTTTTCCAAAAGGTGTTTCTATTGTATCAAGTGCTAAAGAACCAATAACCAGTAAACTCATTTTTAAAATGTTTAAATTTGTAATAATGCAAAATTAATTGTTAATTTCATAAAGAGAAATACTAATGTTTAATTAAATTTCAATTTGTTTATATAATGACTACTTTTCATAAATAAAATTAATCAGAAAATGGACGAAGTACAACAAGGGCAAATAAATATAGAATTAGGGGAAAAGGAAGCGGAAGGTAATTACTCAAATCTTGCGATCATATCTCATTCAGGAGCGGAATTTATTATTGATTTTACCAGAATATTTCCTGGAATACCAAAAGCAAAAGTGCATTCAAGGATAATAATGACACCACAACACTGCAAAATGTTCCTAAATGCTTTAAAGGATAATATTGAGAGGTTTGAAGGTCAGTATGGTGATATAAAGCTATTTAACCCTAATAATGATAATGCATTCGGATTTCAGCTTCCTGTAAAGCCTACAGATGAAAAGGTAAATTAGTTCTTATTTAATCTGTAAAAGTTAAATAAAGAAACAGCAAGAAACAGAATATTTGCAGACCAGGCAGTAAGAATAGGGTTAACATCACCATTATAACCAAAAACCTGCGATATTTTTACAAATCCAAGGTAAATGAAGCTGACAATCAAACTAATGCCAAAATGAAGAGCCGCTCCGGCTTTTCTGTTATTGGATGATATGGATACACCGAAAATAATTGTAATTATACTTGCAAAAGGGAAGGAGATTATTGAATAATAATCTACCTTTTCCTTTGCAGCATCCTGTCCATTTGCCTCAAGATTATCTATAAATTCTTTAAATTCGGATAATTCAAGCTCTTCAGGGCGCAGTCTTTTCTTTTCAATTTGATCTGGTTGCAGATTAATTTTCTCAAAACCACTTAAATCACCTAAATTAACGTTTTTTACAACATTTAGAGACTCTTTATCAGGGAAATTGAAAGCCCTTACATATCCAGTTTCAATTTTCCAATCTTTAACGTCTGTATTCCACTTCATATTTGAAATATCAAGCCTTTTTACGACCTTTTGAAGAGTATCATGGTTGAATATTTGAATTAAAGTGTTACCACAGGACTGCTCACTTTTATTGTAATAATTTATAATAATTACACGATTTATCTTATCCTGAATATAGATATTCTGAGTAACATCCGAAATAAGATTTCTCCCTAAGGTTGCACGCTCAAAATTATACTTTTGCTGATTTGCTTTAGGAACAATCCAACCATTAAAGTATATAGAAAACCCAGTAATAATACTTCCAAACAGCAAAATTGGGAGTAGATAGCGATAAATTGATATACCGGCAGATTTCATAGCAGTTAACTCAGAATAATTAACAAACCTGCTAACTGTGAATAATGAAGCCAGGAGCATACCAATAGGCGAAATAAGTTTCAATATATCCGGAATAAAATAGGCATAATACTGAGCAATCTGGAACATCGTTAATTTCTTATCAATAAACCTGTCCATATTTTCGAACAGATCGACTAATATGAATATAATAATAAAACATAATAGTCCAAAGAGTAAATTAATTACAAAATGCCTTAATATATATTTATCTAATAACTTCAATTTAATTTGTTTATACAAAAATAACATCGATAAGCCGAATATACAACAAACAAATTAGAAATATTGAATATATTATCAAAGACTGCAGATTAAATGTTAATAAAGTAGACTTATAATATATATTATGTAAAGTCATATTACCTTTAAGTTGTTTATAACCAGAATATATATACGAATTAATAATCCCCCTTCGATCCATTCTTAATCATCTTAATTTGTTTTAAATTAATTAACGGACTAATTACAACTATATGAAGATAATTAAGATATTCATTTGGTGAATATATGATGAATATAATATCACAACATATTTTATTGAGCATATGCAAAATCATATATTACTTAATATGTTTTCCTTTTGTAATTTATTTTGATTGCAGAATTAATTAAATTCCTTTTTATATATTTCTTTTAAAGTATGATTGAATTAAACTATTATTTGGTGTTAAGCGCTTTATTGTTTAGCATAGGCGTTGCAGGTGTTCTTTTGAGACGTAATGCAATGATTATATTTATGTGCATAGAGCTTATGTTAAATGCTATAAACTTGTCTTTAGTAGCTTTCTCATCATTTCTTGGTAACGACAGCGGACAGATTTTTGTATTCTTTGTTATGACTGTAGCCGCGGCTGAAGCTGCTGTCGGATTGTCAATTGTAATTTCGTTATTCAGGAACAAAGAATCATTGGATATAGATAAAATTAACATTTTAAAATGGTAAATTGATGCAAAAATATTTTATACTTATAGTAGCTCTTCCGTTAATCGGTTTTCTGATCAACATATTTTTCGGGAAGAAAATAAACTCTGAAAAGTTTTCTGGTTGGCTGTCTTCCCTATTCGTTTTTATACCTTTTCTAATTGGAATATCAATGTTATTTCAGTTACTGAAATTACCTGAAGAATCCAGAAAGGTCGTTTTTAACTACTTTAACTGGATATCAGTAGGCAGTTTTACTGTTGATTATTCTTTCCTGGTTGATCCCTTATCACTTGTAATGATACTTGTAGTAACAGGAATAGGATTTCTGATTCACGTTTATTCCATCGGTTATATGCACGGCGATGCCGGATTTGCGAGATTCTTTTCATACCTGAATCTGTTTATTTTTGCAATGCTTCATTTAATACTTGCTGATAATTTTCTTGTTGTTTTTCTTGGATGGGAAGGTGTAGGGCTTTGTTCTTACCTTCTGATTGGTTTCTGGTATGAAAAGAAGTTTACAGGCGATGCAGCTAAAAAAGCCTTTATAGTTAACAGAATCGGTGATTTTGGGTTTATGACAGCAATGTTCTTAGTTTTTGCTAACTTTGGTACTTTAAATATATCCGCATTTACAGGCAGTATTGCAGGTTTTGCTGTAAATACTCCTTTATTAGTTACAATTGCACTTTTATTCTTCGTAGGAGCAACTGGTAAATCAGCTCAAATACCTTTATTTGTATGGTTACCTGATGCTATGGCTGGCCCGACCCCTGTTTCGGCACTTATACACGCAGCTACAATGGTTACTGCAGGTATTTATTTAATTGCCAGAACTTCCCTTCTTTATGCGCTTGCACCAACTGCGAGTACCGTTATACTGATTGTTGGGATTGCGACAGCTATTATATCGGCTACTATAGCACTTAAGCAAAATGATATAAAGAAAATACTAGCATATTCTACTGTATCACAACTTGGGTTTATGTTTATAGCATTAGGCACACATTCATACGTTGCCGCAGTATTCCATCTGGTTACCCATGCCTTCTTCAAAGCACTTATGTTCCTTGGAAGCGGTTCGGTAATTCACGGTATGCACGATGAACAGGATATAAGAAATATGGGTGGTTTAAAGGATAAGATGAAAATCACTTACATAACTTTTTTAATTGGTGCGATTGCGATTTCAGGAATACCGCCTTTTGCGGGATTCTTCAGTAAAGATGAGATTCTTTATAAGACTTTCATAAATGCGGGTATACTCCCCTATTTATTAGTTTTACTTACGGCAGGATTTACAGCATTTTACATGTTCCGATTAATCGGGTTAACTTTTTTTGGCAAACCACGTTACGATTCACATATTCATCCTCACGAGTCACCGAGTACAATGACAATTCCTTTGATAATTCTGGCTGTTCTTTCGGTTGTTGGCGGATTTATCGGATTGCCTCAGATTCTTGGTTATAATGTACTTGAACATTGGTTTGAGCCAGTTTTTAAGAGTGCAGAAATGGTTATTCAGGGTTATCATCCTGAGACTGAACATTCAGCGGCTGTTGAGATTATTCTAATCTTTGTGTCAATCATAGTTGCTTCAGTTGCAATATTTATATCTTTTAAGAAATTTTCGAAACAGGAAAGATTTACTGATGAGAAAGGTATTGGTAAAGTACTTGAGAACAAATACTATCTCGACGAGATATATGATGCAACAGTTGTTAATCCAATATTCAAAACTTCAGAATCATTCTTATATAAAATATTTGATGTTAAAATAATTGATGGACTGGTAAACGGAGTTGCAAGATTTTCTGCAAGATTGAGTTTCGACTGGAGAAAGATACAATCAGGAATTATTCACGATTATGCTGCACTAGCGGTTACAGGTGTCATATTAATCGTTCTTTTCTTTTTATTTAAATAAGACTATAATTCAATGAAAAACCCGTTTCAGGAGTCTGAAACGGGTTTTTCATTTTAAATTCGTTACTTCGTATAATTATTCATACTATTGGAGGTTAAATATTGCATTCGAATGTTTACGGAAAAATTATCAGGAAGAAGAGGTGCGAATTTGAAGTATACGAGAAATATACCTATCTGAAGCGCAAGGTTGACCTAGTTAGAACGAGAATCATACGAGAACCATACGAGAAGATGCCTGAAAATTGAGTACTTTCAGGTATTCAAGGCCGAAATGAACGAGGGAAAAAA
>JBMOHR010000042.1:0-18903 GCA_049317745.1 Ignavibacteria bacterium | reverse complement strand
ATAAGCAGACAAAAAGTATTTGAGACAAATAAACCGAAGTCGAATATTCTTTTATAAGCAAAAACTCTTTTCTGTTTTTCTTCCTGCAATATGTAGTTCTCGTGTTTCATTGAGAACAAAATTGCAAAAATGCATTTTATTAGTAATGCGATAATTCTATTAATACAGGCTGTGTAACATACAAATTCGTTTAATACACGTTGTAGGAGATGTTTTTATACCCTATAAAACAGGCATATCAAATTTGCCACTTTTAATCTTCTTTAGATCTCGGCGAATTGTTGTTTGAATTGTTTGTCTGGAATATTTCTTATTTAAAAGTGTATAAAAATATTCAGTATTCTGTTTAAGATTCTTTTTGACGTCAAAATAAATGAAAATAGAATTAAGCGATGTAAATTCTTTTTGAATCATTTCACTAAGAAAATTTTTCCTAACATTATTTATATAACTTTCTAAAATCTTGGAAACATCCTTATGCTTGTTCAAGAAAATAAATAATTTCTTAAACGGTATACTATTGTTGAGGACTTCGTTCACATAATTATCCGCCCCGTAATATTTATGGAATTCTTCATTATTATGAATAATGCTAAGCGGTAATATTCCTATTTCATTAAATGAATTAGTTAATTTAGAAAATCCAGATGCAATTTTATTTAAACGTGAATTCTTTACACTTACATTTTTAATAAACTTAAGAGAGGGTAAAATTTCGTATAAATTCTTATTTCGTTTAAGTTTTCTATTGTTTTGAGCATCAAACTTTATAATCTGAATAACTAACAAGAACTCAATATTCTTTTTATCAATTAATTCATGACCTGAAATATTAGAATGAAAAGTAAAGATGGATGAGACTAATTCAACATCTTTCTTTGATTTATCAAGAATAGACTGAATCTCAGAGTCTATATCAGACATAGATTTGATTTTACGGTTCATATTAAAAGTAATAATTAAATAATGAAATATTAAGCATTAGGCATATTAAGATGCTAATGGTTTCCCAAGAGCCGGTGACCAATTTTAGGGCATTTGGGAAAAAAAGTTTGTCAACCCACCCGTTGCCCGATTGAACCAAAAGGATATTATAAAATGAGATATAAATTAATAAATTATTTAATAAAGTTCAAGAAAAGAATAAATGTATGAAATATTAAATGCACAATTGTAAATTCTAAATGAAAACCCACCCCGTCTTCGTCCTGAGAAACGGACGAATCCACCCCTCCAAGGAGGGGAATCCTCTTAAATGGTATATTTAAAATTAATAATTTTGAATTGATAATTGAAAGAAACGGGTATAAAAAACACTGCAAAGCTTCCCCAAACTTTGCAATGATATTGTTGAGCGATAATTAACAGTAATAAAATTTAAAGTCAAGAAAGAATTGCTACCTTAAAAAAGAATTACAAATTCTCAATTTTAAATACTAATTGTTTCAAACAAGAATGTTTGAACTACAACTCAACGTTATTTCAAATTTGCAATTTTAACTTTAAACTTTGAAATGGTTACCCACCCCGTCTTCGTCCTGAGAAACGGACGAATCCACCCCTCCAAGGAGGGGAATCCTCTTAAATGGTATATTTAAAATTAATAATTTTGAATTGATAATTGAAAGAAACGGGTATAAAAAACACTGCAAAGCTTCCCCAAACTTTGCAATGATATTGTTGAGCGATAATTAACAGTAATAAAATTTAAAGTCAAGAAAGAATTGCTACCTTAAAAAAGAATTACAAATTCTCAATTTTAAATACTAATTGTTTCAAACAAGAATGTTTGAACTACAACTCAACGTTATTTCAAATTTGCAATTTTAAATTTAAACTTTGAAATGGTTACCCACCCCGTCTTCGCCCTGAGGAACGGACGAAGCCACCCCTTTCGCCACGGCGTATCTGCGACCGATGGGATTTAAAAACATATTGTTTCCGTTCCCGATAAATCGGAACGCAAAGAACGCGCTGACGGGACTACAGTTTTGATTTTGAATGGTTTGATTCTCTTCCGAGGATGGGATTCCTGCTAATAGTAATGGGTCTGTTAAATATTAAATCTAAACAAAAAAGCAATAAGAACCGGGAGGTGCTTATTGCTTTTAGAAAAGACGTTATAATATTAATCCCAATTAATAATTATAACACCTTGAATCCTCATTCGCTAAAAGTTAATAGTAATTAATGATATTGTCAAGAAAGAATTTGAGGTACATTTTTTCAGATGGTAGATTGTGACCCGCCACTTTTATAATTGTGACCCACTCCGTCTCGTTTCATAAGCCGCCCCTTACGCCACGGCGTATCTGCGACCGATGGGATTTAAAAAATATTGTTTCCGACAGGAATATATAAAGCGAGCCGCTTCGCGTGTTCGGAACTACAGTTTTGATTTTAATATTGAATGTGAGTGTATAAAAAGCAAAAGCACCGAAGGCTAAGCGGTGCTTTTGCAATTCTTAGGAGAAGGCGTTAGAAGGCCACCAGAACCTTTTGACGCCGGACTTTATTCCGACTAAAATTTAAGATTAATAAATTTAAAAGTCAAGAAAAAATTGAAGGTACAAAAAATCAGCAGCAGGAATCCCCTGACTGGACAGGCGGACACTTCACGGAGCCGAAACTGCAAAAGACACAGCAGTCCCCTTTCAAAGGTTTCAGAACGGTCCTGCAATTTTCGCATTCATAGAAAAACACGCAGGCATCGGACGGCATCATTTCCATTTTCCTGTGTCCGCATTCTGGACACGTTATTTCCGATTCCAGTATAATATCTTTACAACTCATATTGTATTATCATTATTTAGAACTACAACCCACCCCGTCTTCGTCCTGAGGAACGGACGAATCCACCCCTCCAAGGAGGGGAATCAAAAGCTCTTAGCCTAAATAAAGCTTTTGCTCTGTGTACTCTGTGCGCTCTGCGGAAAATTCTTTTCTCATCTTTTTGTTCTTTGCCTAAAATTTCATCAGTGTTAATCAGCTCTAATCGTCTTTTATCAGTGTGCAAATAAATTAGTAATTTAATATTTCAGAAGTTATGGAAAAGTCAGGGAAATGAAAAGTGCCTGATTTTATCGGATAATCATACCTTGATTATTATAGTAAATGGGTATATTTTTAGATGGAATATATTTTTATTATTTAAGGTGTGATAGAAAACAGATTTGATGAAATAGGAATATAAATCTCTACCTTAAGTATAGCTTTCCCTCTAACAATGAGAATTAATTATTACATTATTATATATGTTTGAACAAACCTTTAAGAACATCGATGATATACTGCATAAAGATGCGGGATGCAGCAGTGAACTGGATTACGTGGAGCAGACTTCGTGGGTGCTATTCCTGAAATACCTTGATGATTTAGAGCAGGACAGAAAATCAGCCGCAGAACTTCAGGGCAAGTCTTACACAAATATTATCTCAGCCGAATACAAATGGAATAAATGGGCTATGCCTCTCGGTAAAGACGGAAAGCTCGACCACAACAAAGCATTAACGGGCGATGACCTTGCAGATTTTGTAAACCATAAACTGTTTGTATACCTTAAAAAGTTTAAGTCAGAAAGTCCAGATACAATTGAATACAAGATAGGCGAAATATTCAGCGAACTGAAGAACAAGATACAGAGCGGTTATAATATGCGGGAAGTGATAAACCTGATTGATGAACTCCGTTTCCGCACACACGCAGAAAAGCACGAGATGAGCCACTTATATGAATCGAAGATACAGAATATGGGAAATGCAGGACGCAACGGCGGTGAGTATTACACACCAAGACCATTAATCAGAACAATAGTAAAGGTTGTTAACCCAAAGATAGGTGAAAAGATATACGACGGTGCAGTGGGCAGTGCGGGATTCCTTTGTGAAGCATTCGATTATCTGAAGTCCAGCAAAAAATTAACGACTGCCGAGACAGAAATTCTTCAAAAGAAAACATTCTATGGCAAGGAAAAGAAATCGCTTGCATACATAATCGGAACGATGAACATGATACTGCACGGAGTGGAAGCGCCGAACATTGTACACACGAACACACTTGCGGAAAACCTTGCAGACATACAGGAACGCGACAGGTACGACGTTGTACTTGCAAATCCGCCATTCGGCGGGAAAGAACGTGCAGAAGTACAGCAGAACTTCCCTATTAAGACAGGCGAAACAGCATTCCTGTTTCTACAGCATTTTATAAAGATTCTTAAGGCAGGCGGAAAAGCAGGTGTGGTGATAAAGAATACATTCCTGAGCAATACCGACAATGCAAGTGTAAGTTTAAGGAAGTTACTTCTTGAAAGTTGTAATCTTCACACTGTTCTGGATTTACCGGGCGGAACGTTCACGGGTGCGGGAGTAAAGACAGTTGTATTATTCTTTGAAAAAGGTTCACCTACTAAGAAAGTCTGGTACTATCAACTTAATCTTGATAGAAACCTCGGCAAGACAAATGCTCTGAGCGAAAAAGACTTAGAAGATTTTGTAAAGTTACAGAAGAAAAAAGAAGAAAGTGAAAACTCATGGGCTATAGACATAACAACTGTTGATATAAATACATTTGACATATCAGCAAAGAATCCCAACAAGAAAGATGAAACAGTTTTACGACAACCTTTAGAGATATTGGAAGAAATGAAAGAACTGGACAAAGAAAGTGCTGATATTATAAATTCAATTAAAAATTCGATATGAGGGTTAGAGATATTTTAGTTGAACATAAGCAGGGATATTATAAACCTGGTAAATTTGAGAATGGAAATGTTCATTTTATAAGAATCTCAGATTTAACCGATAATGCCTTTCTTGATGAGACAACAACGCCAATGATTGATATTGAACCTGAAGTTATTAGTGCATTTAGCATTAAGAAAAATGATTTTTTATTTGCAAGGACTGGAGGTGCTGGCAGATTTTGCTTGATAAAAGAAAATCTCAATGGAATATTTGCTTCATACTTAATTAGGTTTAGATTTAATAATAATTATAATTCTCATTTCCTAAGGTATTTTTTCCTTTCAGATTCATTTCAGTTTGAACTTAAATCAAAAATCCATGGTGGAGTTAACCAAAATGTACATGCTGAGAATTTAAAAGATTGTTCAGTACCTAACATTCCCTTATTAGAACAACAACGCATAGTAGCAATATTAGATAAAGCATTTGAAGCGATAGATAAAGCAAAAGCCAATGCCGAACAAAACCTTAAGAATGCAAAAGAACTTTTTGAAAGTTATTTGCAAAGTGCGTTTAACCCTTCGACACGCTCAGGGCAAGAAGGTGAAATATGGGAAGAGAAGACCTTACCTGATATTTCGGTCAATCTGGACAGTAAGAGAATTCCAATCACAAAAAATGTTAGAAGTAAAGGAATGATCCCCTATTACGGAGCATCTGGAATTGTTGATTATGTTGCTGAGTATATATTCGATGAAGACTTACTATGTGTGTCCGAAGACGGTGCAAATCTTTTAGCAAGGACATATCCAATAGCATTTTCTATATCTGGTAAAACTTGGGTGAATAATCATGCACACATTTTAAGATTCAACAACATGGTTACTCAAAAGTTTGTCGAATTATTTCTTAATTCAATTAAGTTAGATGATTTTGTAAGCGGTATGGCGCAACCAAAATTAAATCAAGCAATGCTTAATAGTATTCCTATTCCATATCCTCCATTACCGGAACAAAAAGCAATAGTACAAAAACTTGATGCACTTTCGAAAGAAACAAAACGGCTTGAAGAAATATATCAAAAGAAGATTGATGATTTAGATGAATTGAAGAAAAGCATACTTAATAAAGCGTTTGAAGGGCAATTGTAAATTGTTAATTATTAATTGTTAATTGTTAATGATTAATTGTAAGTTGAGGAAAGAAACTGATTATTATATTCAAATTGATTAAATTTATTTTATGGAAAGAATAGAAAATACAGAAAAACAAAAGGTAAAGAGAATACCAAAAGCGTCTCGTATTGCGAAAGTTGCAAGAAAAGCAAAAAGCATAAGTAAGATTGTAGTAAAAGAGCCTGTGACAGCGTATTTGACTACACGGGCATTAGAAAGAGCATTGAGCAAAGCCACACGAAATCTTACGGAAAAAGCAATGGATATACAGGGATACGTGGTAACGATGGAAAATAACTGGGTTGTGAAAAAATATAAAAGCGGGCGGGTGGTGCGAATGAAGAGAATCAGAAGCGTAAAACTCAGCAAGCGAAGTGGTCGCACGTAAACCGAAATCAGAACTTAGAATGCGTGTTTTTGCCGGGCCGAATGGCTCAGGGAAAAGTACAATAATAAATGCAGTAAGAAAATATAAAGTAAAAGACATTCCTCTCGATTTTGGTATTTACGTTAATGCGGATGATATCCTACAGAACCTTCTAAAAAATAAATTTAAGTTTTCAGATTACGAGATTGAAACTACTGACCAAGAATTTCATAATGCAGTTTTGAAATCGGGTTTAATAAATAAAGACTTTCCTGAAACAAAGTTTAAGAGTTCTTATAAGTTTACAAAGAACAGTATAAGATTAAAGGATTTAAAAGATAAAAATGCAAACGAACACATCGCACAACTCATTGCCGATTTTTTACGAGAGAAACTATTAAGCGAAAGGAAGAAATTCTCGTTTGAAACGGTATTCTCGCACGAATCAAAACTGGATATAATGCAAAGGGCGAAAGATGCAGGATACAAAGTGTATTTGTATTTTGTTTCTACCGAGACACCTGAAATAAACATAGACAGAGTAGGAATAAGAGTTAAAAAAGGAGAACACAATGTTCCCCCTGTCAAAATAACAAAACGCTATTATCGTTCTCATAACCTGCTTTACGAGGCTGTTAAATTATCATACCAGAGTATATTTTTCGATAATTCCAAAACAGGAGAGGATTTTAAACTATTTGCTCAATTAAAGACAATTAAAGACAAGAAGAATTGGATTAGATATGATGAAAAGATATTTCCTGAATGGTTTGTTAAATATTATTTGAAGCGGATAAATAATTGTTAATTGTTAATTATTAATTGTTATGAAAGATAATATTAATTGATAATTGTTAATGATAAATTGTTAATGATAAATTGTTAATGATAAATATTTGATAACAGATTATGAAAGATAATATATTAAAGACTAAGAGTTTTAAGTTTGCAATAAGGATTGTAAAACTGTTTAAGTATTTACAGACAGATAAGAAAGAATATATTTTATCAAAGCAATTAATGAGAAGTGGAACTTCGGTAGGTGCGATGGTGAGGGAAGCAGAACATTCAGAAAGTAAACTTGATTTTATACATAAACTGGCGATAGCACAGAAGGAAATAAACGAATCTATTTACTGGCTGGAATTATTAAAAGAAACGGATTTCCTTAAAGGAAAAGAATTTGATAGTATTAGTGCTGATGCAATAGAACTTATAAAATTGATAACAAGTATTATTAAAACAACAAAAGAAAATTTAAAACAATGATTAATTGTTAATTATCAATGGTTAATTAACAACTAACAATTAACAACTAACAATTAACAATTAACAATTAACAATTAACAATTAACAATTAACAACTAACAATTAACAATTAACAACTAACAATTAACAATTGAACTTTGAATGAAGCAGAAACCAGAGCAGAGCTGATTGACCCGATGCTGAAGAAATGCGGTTGGGGTGACACGGAAGGTTCGAGAATATTCCGTGAGAAGACTGCATACAAAATAACTGATGGGAAGATACAGACAGGTGGAACACGGGGAAAAAGTTTGACGGCTGACTATGTGCTTGCGTACAAAGGGATAAAGCTGGCAGTGATAGAGGCGAAGAGTGCAGATAGAGATGCGAGCGAAGGTGTGATGCAAGCGAAGCTTTATGCGGAAATGCTTCAGGTGGGGTTTGCATATGCAACGAACGGAAAAGAGATTTACCAGATTAATATGAAGACGGGTAATGAAAGAACGGTGAGCAAATATCCGACACCTGAGGAGATGTGGAGGAAAACCTACCCCTCGACCCCCTCGGCAAGCTCGGGGATCACCTCAGCAACTAGTGCTGAGCAAGTCGAAGCATGGAGAGAGAAATTTGCTGGAGTACCTTTTGAAGATAAGAGCGGAACGTGGCAACTAAGATACTATCAGGAAATAGCTGTAAGAAATACACTTGAAGCGATTGCGAACGGAAAGGACAGAATACTACTAACATTGGCAACGGGTACAGGAAAAACGGCGATTGCATTTCAGGTAGCGTGGAAGCTGTATCACTCGAGATGGAATCTTTCTAATTGTAAATTATCAATTGTTAATGATAAATTAAAAACTGGTGATAAAGAACATTCAAATGAATTAACAATTAACAATTCACCATTAACAATTAACAGGAGACCGAGAATTCTGTTTTTAGCAGACAGAAACATTCTTGCAAATCAGGCATTCAATGCATTTTCTTCTTTTCCTGAAGATGCGCTTATTAGAATTAAGCCGAGTGAGATTAAGAAAAAAGGAAGTGTGCCGACTAACGGAAGCATTTTCTTTACAATATTTCAAACGTTTATGAGCGGCACGAATACAGACGGTTCGCCGAAGCCGTATTTTGGGGATTATCCGAAAGACTACTTTGATTTTATTGTAATAGATGAATGTCACAGAGGTGGAGCAAATAACGAAAGCAACTGGCGGGACATTATGAATTACTTCTCCCCTGCCGTACAGCTTGGGCTGACTGCAACACCGAAAAAGAATGAGAATGTTGATACGTATAAATATTTCGGAAAACCAGTTTATGTGTATTCTTTAAAGGATGGAATTAATGACGGATTCCTGACGCCGTTTAAAGTGAAGAGAGTGAAGACATCGATGGATGATTATATATATTCGGATGATGACATTGTACTGGAGGGAGAAGTTGACCCGGGAAGAGTTTATACGGATGCGGATTTTAACAAAATCATTGAGATAAAAGAAAGAGAAACGAAACGATTAAAGATATATCTGGAAGAAGCGAATCAGAAAGAAAAGGCGCTGATATTCTGCAAGAGTCAGGCACACGCTGCATTGATAAGGGATTTGATAAATCAACTGGTTTCGGCAAGCTCAACCACAAAGGATACGAGTTACTGCGTGAGGGTGACGGCAAACGACGGAGAGATTGGCGAACAGTATTTAAGAGAGTTTCAGGATAACGAAAAGACGATACCGACAATTTTAACGACGTCGCATAAACTTTCGACGGGAGTGGATGCAAGGAACATAAGGAACGTGGTGCTGATGAGACCGATAAATTCGATGATTGAGTTTAAGCAGATAATAGGAAGAGGCACGAGACTTTTTGACGGGAAGGAATTTTTCACGATATATGATTACGTGGATGCATACCATCACTTCAACGACCCTGCCTGGGACGGCGAACCGATTTGCGAGAAGTGCGGACTGGTGCCTTGTGAGTGTGCAGAAAAAGGAACTGGAGAAAACCCGTTATGTTCGGTATGCGGGAAAAGACCGTGTGAGTGTCCACCTAAGGAAAAGGAATTATGCGAAGTATGCGAAGAATATCCGTGTGTATGCCAGAAGAAAGGAAAGGTGAAGATACAACTTGCGGACGGAAAAGAACGCGAGATAAAACATTTTGTAGCAACGATGTTTATGACGGCTGATGGAAAGACAATATCGGCAAAGGAATTTTTGCAACTTATGTACGGGAAGATGCCTGAGTTTTTCACGAGCGAAGAAGAACTGAGGAAAATATGGTCGAACCCGACAACGAGGAAAACATTCCTTGCAAAACTTGACGAAGCGGGATACGGAAAAGAAGTGCTGACAAGTCTGCAAAAGATTTTCGATGCAGAAAAGAGCGACATATTCGACGTACTGGAATACGTGTCATTCGCAGTGCAGCCAATCACACGCGAAAAACGCGTAGCGCAGGCACAATCAAAAATCTACGAAGGACTGGATGCAAAGCACCGTGAGTTTCTGGAATTCGTACTATCGAAATACATCGAAACAGGAGTAGAAGAACTCGACGACGAAAAACTGCCAGTGATACTTCAAAACAAGTATCAGGCATTACAGGACGGTCTCGAACAACTCGGCGGCGTAGACAAAATCCGCAACACCTTCATTGACTTCCAGAAGTATCTTTATGAGAGGGATGCGGGGTAGGGGGGGGATGTTAGAATATGATAGAATAAATTTTGTAGAAATGAATTACCGATTGATACTTAATAATAAAGGCAAGTACGAATATTTCTATAAATCTGAACAATCTTATGAATTCAGAGCTATAGTTTTTTTAGACATTAAGAAAAATGAATCAATAGGAGAACTGCCAGATGAAATGAAATTATTTTTGTTAACACATCTTAGTAATCCTGAATGCAAGAAAGAAATTTATGAATTATCGGATAGCAAATCCGTTAAATATGGAGGTAATTGGATTATCAATAGGAATAAAATCATTAGACTTTGGGGAATATATGAAATGTTGGATAAGTCGCTATACATTCGTGACACTTTCAAGCCGACTACACGATATTGGGGAAAAACTATAGTAGACAGAATTTATTTATTAGAAAATCTATTTAATATAAAATATATGTATTATGAATTAAGCTGGGATATCAAAGACCAGAAATTAGGCAGCAAAGATACAGGCGACCGCCAACTATCATTTTTCACAAATAAAGCAATCCACCATTTACCATTAATAGTGGATGAGGATTAAAAAGAAAATAATTTGTAAGGAGAATACTAAATGTCAATTGAAGTTAATTGTCCGAAATGCCCAAATAAAGTATATATTCGAAATGGCAGACACGAAAATGGACATTTTATAGGAGACGAACCGACAGGTAAAAGTGTTTATCACAGAGACAGTTGTCCATCTGGCAACTTCAAAGATACTGATATTTTGCAAAGCACTGATTACGATTATTTAAGCAGCAACTTTATCAATATCGAATACAGAGGTAAATTTAACTCGATGGTTCTTCAAGATGAAGTTCTTAAATATTCATTAATATTTAATACACATTTTTCTAATTTACTAAACTGTAAGAAAATATTTCTAATAAAATATAATAATCCCACCGCCATTTATAAAAAGAGAAGGTTCACAAATGATTTTAGAAAAACGGATTATATGCCGTATTTTGTTGAATCAAAAGATGGAGAAGAATTAATCTGGGTTAAAAAACCAAATCATAAAGAGAGCACACAAAACAAAGATCTTTGGAATGTACGTGAAAACCTAAGAAATACATTAGAAAGTGACAAACCGTTTTTAGATTATAATAAGTTTTATCTTCTTGATAGAAAACCAAATACAAATGATATTATTAAATCTGAATATGTATATGAATTAATACAAAGTGAATTAACAGAATATAATACGTTAAATTTAATATACGAATTGCTTGCAAATGAAATGAATTTTGAAGTTGTAAATAAGTTACTTGATGGCAAGAGAAAAGTATTTAATCCAAATCTGACAAGTCTTGAAGAACTACAGAAAATCTTAAAATTAAAACAACAAATCGGTGAAGATGGTGAAAAGTTTGTATTAAACGAAGAGAAAAAGAAATTAAAAGAGGCAGGATTTGACAATTATGCAGATAAAGTGGAGTTAGTATCAAGAAAAAACGCAGCTGCTGGCTATGATATCCTTTCATTTGATGAAGCAGGAAAACCAAAATACATAGAAGTAAAGACATCGAACTTTATGTATAATTATTTCTATATGAGTTCTAACGAATGGCATAAGGCAGAATTAAATGGAAAGAAATATTATATATATGTTGTAACTTTAAAACCAACACCAACAATTGCAAGAGTATTCAGAAATCCAACATCTGATGAAAGCGCTTTTATAAAGGAGGTAAATTCTTACAAGATAAGATTTAATTAGAAAACCGATTTTTATAAAAAGAAGAAGGCATCAGAAAGAATTGTAAGATTTGTGCCTATGCGGGTAAATTAAGAAAAGTATATTATAAACAAAAAGAACTATTAAGTATTTAGTTTAATAGTTCTTTCTATTGTTTATATTCTAGATAATAACAAAAGCTATAAGAGTTTTATAAACTCATTATATGTAAACATATTTTTATCGTGAAGACCATAACCAGCAAAAGAACAAACGTAGAATTTTAAATCGAATTTACTGGGGTTAATATATTTAGTAAAAGAGGGGTCTTGTAAGATAGATTTTAGTTTTTTACTTCTTGGATTGTGATTTGCTACCAAAAATATAAATTCGGGAATATCATTTCCCTCCAGAATTGGTGTTGAATTTGTCTTCCCATGATTAATTTTTATCAAACCAAGTTGGTCAAGTTGATTGAATTGCTTTAATATGGTTGCAAGTAGTATTCTATAATTTTGAGTATTATTTATAAGAGCACTAAAGTCTTTCATATGTTTAATTAAACCAGATTTACCACCCAATGCATCATCAGCATATTTCATTTCAATGAATGCAGGTTTACAGCTTCTTCCATCTTTCCTTTTTGAAGCAGACCATTTAATTGTCGTGATGTCGAAACGTGCACCAATGCTTGCGTCTGTAATTTCAATATCCGTTACAAAATATTCTGTTTCGTTAGAAATTGAACTTCTGTTGTTTTCTCTTTCAACAAGTTGTTGAAACTCACGTTCCAACTTAGGATGTTTTGTTAGCCATATATCCATCATTTCTTTAAGAGTCGGAATATTTGAAATCCATATTTCAATATCACTAATATTATTTACTACAAGTGGTAAGTTCTGTCGTAAAGAATTAATCTTTTCTTTTGACAAATCATATTCATCATCAAAAAATACATTATAAGAATTGCTTTTTCTGACAATACGCATAATGTTACCACCACGATAATAAATGTTAATATATTCTTTTCTTATGGAAAGCATTAAAGTATTATCCCTCTTTATCCTTCGTAAAAGAGGAGATAATATTCCGGTTAATAAGTCATCCATAAATTTTTGTGACAAACCTCTCATTTAGACCTCCAGTGTTTCGCCATTGGCGATTATTTTAATGTTAGTAAATAAGTTTTTATATTCTTCGGGATAGAATGTATGTATTGGTACTATAGTTTTCGGGTTTATTGCTTCGGCAAATCTTTTCAGGTCTGCGGGGCTTGCGTGACCTGATGTGTGTATGCTTACTTTGGGGATGTTATGTTTTGAGAGCCAATCACGGAGATGTGAATTTGATTCCTGCTCCCAATACCCTTCCCACATTGAGTATATATATTCAGTATTTTTAATTATCTCGGATTTTTCGAGGTCTTGTTTATATAACGGGCGGAAGAGTAAAACAAATTCCGACGGGGATTTTTCAATTGTATCAATGAATATTCTGTTTAAGGAATGTTCTTTTAATAAATCGAACAATTCGTTTTCTTTAATCATTACCCTTTGCGATTGCGGTATAAATAAAGCTATTTCTTTCCAGGATGATTGAGGGATATTTGTGTTTCCTGTAGCTTTAAGAATTACTGCGGTGTATAAATCAATAATCATTCTTCTTCCAGTGCGTTTGCAGGCTCTGAAGATTGAGACAATTCTGTCTATATTTTGAGACGATGTATGAACCAGAGTAAGACCGCTTGAATCAGAGATTGCTTTGACAAAATCATTTTCGATATCTGATTCACTTGGGAAAGATTCACTGTTATTTAGTCTTCCGAGAGATGAGCCTTCAAGCAGGAGAACATCTATATTATCTGGCGGGTTTTCGATTAATCTTTCTGTGAGTTTTGATTTACGACCATGCATTCTTAAATCACCGCTGTAAAACAATCTCTTACCATCAGCTTCAATAAATAAGGAATATGAATCGTAACCTGAATGGTCAACTAAATGCGGAGTGATTTTGAAAGGACCTATTTCAAATGATTTCTGAGATTGCAAGTTTATTCCATCTGATATTTCAGGCCAGTCTTCTTTCATAAATACTTTTGCCATATTGATTATTCTGCGTGCATCCTCCCCTATTATAATGGGTATTTTAGTGCTTATGTGAGTTAATAGACCAAAATGGTCAATATGCGGATGGGAGATGATGATTGCTAATAATGTGTCGTCGGTGCCGTCAAGACCTTTTATATCGGGTAAGTATTTTTTATCGTTACTTTCAGCTTCGAGAGGAAGACCGAGATCGATGATGATTCGTTTTCCCTGCGATGTGAGTTCTACACAGCTTCCGCCAATTTCATTAGTACCGCGATGTATGCAAAGTTGCATAATGTTATTTTATATAAATTAACAATTTAATATATAACAAATTATACAATTATTGAGGATGGATATTATCATTTGGTGAGAATATTAATTATTATAGAAACTGGCTCCCAATCGAACCAGTTTCTATAAAATTAAAGGTTACTTACTTTCGGCTTTAGGTTCCAGGTTAGCCTTGTAAAAGTCATCACTAAAGACATTCCAATCACCTGTTGCGGCATCCACTATTATTCCGATTATGCCTCCAAGCAGAATATCTAAAACTAACCAGCCTGCACCAAGTGAAGAAGTAAGTCTGAAAGTTTTAGTTTCAAAACCTTCTTTGACAAATTCAATAGCATAGTCTTTGCCTTTTTTTAGATTCAGAATAAGTGGAGTCTTTCCTTCGTTGATTCCGTTTACTAATACCTTAGCACCTTGTGGTTCAGATGTTAAGTTAATTTCATCTTTGCTTCCGGATAATATAGTAGCACATCCCGAAACCGAAATAAATGAATAGGAAAGAATAGAAAACAGCAATAAATAAGTTATTAGTTGCTTCATAAATTAATGATTAAAATTTTAAAAAAAGTTAATTAATTTATTGATTTGGTTTTGTCGGTTCCTATAACTTATGATAATATAGTTCTATTCTTAGTAAAGAGATATTGCTTTATAAAAGATTATATAGAGGGGAAGAGAAGGAATGGAACGCGGATAAAATCAATTATGAATTCAGAATTATGAATGATGAATTGAGAGAAGAGAAGGAATGGAACGCGGATAAAATCAATTATGAATTCAGAATTATGAATGATGAATTGAGAGAAGAGAAGGAATGGAACGCGGATAAAATCAATTATGAATTCAGAATTATGAATGATGAATTGAGAGAAGAGAAGGAATGGAACGCGGATGAAAACAATTATGAATTCAGAATTATGAATGATGAATTAAGAAAAGAGAAGGAATGGAACGCGGATGACGCGGGAAGAACGGATAAGAGCGGATAGAGATGAGAAGAGATTTTTACCGCAAAGAAGAACAAGGGCGCAAAGGAGAGAAAGAGATTTTTTATGCTAAGAACAAAAAAGATTTTGAGTCCCCTCCTTGGAGGGGTACGGCGTAGCCGGGGGGTGGGTTGTAAATTTTAAGTTGTAAACTTTACATTGCAAATTGTAACCCACCCCGTCTGTCCATTCGCTGGTGCGAATGTCCATCCACCCCTCCAAGGAGGGGAATCTTTAGAGCACAGAGAATTTTTCCGGTTTATATTAAAAAAGCTGCAGAGATATTCTTTGCAGCTTTTGTAGTTTATGTTTTGATTCGTTTATTTTATAAGGGTCTCTCCCAACAAGACGGCGAGTTACTTATACTTGACTTCCGTCACTTTATAAGTAACATTCGTTTGGTTTCGGTGTAGCCGGATGTTGTTAGTTTGTAGTAATAGATGCCGGTGGAGTATTTTGATGCGTCCCAGACGGTTTGGTATGTGCCGGGTGAGAGTGTTTCGTTTATGAGGGTTTGGACTTCCCTGCCGGTGTTGTCGTATATTTTTAGTTGTACGTTGTTCGTTGTTTGTTGTTCGTTGAGGATTCCTTTATTGTCGAGATTCCTGCTAGAAGCATGCAGGAATGACAAGTTTGGTATAGAGAACTTTATTATTGTACTAGGGTTGAACGGGTTTGGATAGTTTTGGCATAGAGAGAATTTTTCCGGGATTTCCGTGGTGATTTTTGTGATGCCCGTTACTGCTGTGTTGTAATAGATGCCGCCGGTGTTGAAGTATGTGCTGGCTGTGGAGCCGCCCCAGGATATCATTCGGGTGCCTGTCCATACTGAAAGGTGATGATAACGGGGTTCGGGTGCGTTTGAGATTGTTGTTGTTGTCCAGGTGTCTGATGCAGGGTCGTATATGCAGCCTGTATTATAATAGAGTACTCCGTTGTAGCCGCCCCAGACTATCATTTTGCTGCCTGTCCATACTGCCGTGTGCCAGTCTCTTGGCGGTGGTGCGTTGAATGTTGCGATTGGTGACCAGGTGTCGGTTGCGGGGTCGTAGATGCCGCCGGTGTTGTTGTATACTGAGTTTGCGTATCCGCCCCAGACTATCATTTTGCTTCCTGTCCATACTGCTGTGTGCCAGATTCTTCCTGTTGGTGCGCTGGTGGTTGATATTGGTGTCCAGGTGTCGGTTGCGGGGTCGTAGATGCCGCCTGTGTTGTAATAGTTTAATATGTTGTATCCGCCCCAGACTATCATTTTGCTTCCTGTCCAGACTGCTGTGTGGTATTGTCTTCCCGTGGGTGCGTTGGTTGTTGATGTTTGTGCCCAGGTGTTTGCTGCGGGGTCGAACTGTCCGCCTGTGTTTAAGTATGTTCCGTTGTATCCGCCCCAGACTATCATTTTGCTGCCTGTCCATATTGCCGATGGATAGTTTCCGCCTGCGGGAGAATTTGCCGTGCTCGTTGGTGTCCAGGTGTCGAGTGCGGGGTCGTATAAACCGCCTGTGTTTAGATATCCGCCCTGAAAGTTTCCGCCCAATACTACCATTTTGCTTCCTGTCCATACGCCGATGTGTGCAAGGCGTGATGTTGGTACGCCTGTTGTGGATGTGGGTGTCCAGGTGTCTGTGGAGTAGTTGTAAACTCCGCCTGTGTTGGTGGATAGTCCTGAGCTTTGTGCACCGCCCCATACGATGAGGCTTGTTCCTGACCAGACGGATGAGTGCCTGTCGCGGGGAGTGGGTGCGTTGGTTGTGGATGTTGGTGTCCAGGTTTCCTGGCTTATACAATTTTCAATGTTAAATGTCAGATTATAAATTATGAGCAGTGAGAGAATATATTTTGTTATGGTTGTGTTCGTCATGTTTGTATTTTTGCTTAAGTGGTAATATAATGAATATTGGGAATTTTAAAAAGGAGCAGTGGCAGGAGGAGGAGCTAGGAGATAGGATATAGGAGAGAAATTATGAGATAGGATTTAGAAGAGAAATTATGAGATAGGATTTAGACAGTTACGAGTGAAAATGTGCACAAGATGGCAAAGAAAGGATTGGAACGCGGATGACGCTGAAAGAACGGATAAGAGCGGATAGAGATTTTTTAGGGTTAGAGATTAAAGAGAAAGAACTTTTCCCGCGAAATTCACGAAAGGCACGAAGGAAAGATTAGAAACTTTGTCCTCTGATTATACAGATTAGAACAGATTAAAAAATTAGAGAAAAGATGTCCGCGAATTACGCTAATTAAGCGAATTAAACGAATTAGAGATAAGAACACTTTTAGGGTTAGAGATTAAAGAGAAAGAACTTTTCCCGCGAAATTCACGATATTCACGAAAAGAGATAAGAGAAGAGATTTTTTAGGGTTAGAGATTGAAATTCTGGTTTACCAGCGTAGGAAATAGGCATTAGGAAATAGGCATTAGAGAAGGAAGGAGGGATTTAGGAAAAGCAGCTTAGAGTTAATGACAAATGAGTCTGGTTATTATTATTAGCTTGCCGTAGGAGGACTCATATTAGGGAGTTGTCTAAGCTGCCTTGTTGTTTTTCTAATTATGTTGTTTTCATTATAATCATTTTGATTGTTATAGATCGCCTTCCATTTTTCGTACGAGACGGATGCCTGAGATTAATAATAATGTTCCGATTGTGCCGTAGATTATGAGTGTCGTTACGTCCCAGATTCTTCCTGAGATGTCTACAAATATTATTGCTGTGAATATTAGTCCTGCTATTCCAAGGACTATTAGTACGGCTCCAAAGATTCTTTTTGTGTTCATATTTTTTCTGTTATTGTTGTTGCCGGTTTATGTTAGGGTTCTGTAATCTTATGTTTGTTCCGAATGACGCATTTTCGTTCGTGCTTATGTTTTCTCTTTCCATTTTGTTGAGTAAACTTTTTGCGAATGTTTCTTCTTCTATCTGCTCTTTTATAAACCATTGTATGAATTTGTGCGCTGCCCAGTCTTTTTCGTCGGCACTCATTTTTGCGATTTCATATATTCCGTTTGTGTATATCATTTCTACTTTGTAAACTTCTTCCAGACATATGTTTATGTTCCTCGGGTTTTCCGGCGGAGCAGGTATTGCCGTGATTTTTACTTCGGCACCGCGTTTTAAGAGGTATTCTATTATTATCATCATGTTGTTGCGTTCTTCCTGCGAGTGGCGGAATAGGAAGTTTGCTATACCGCTGTAGCCGTGCTTTTCGGCCCAGGATGCGTTTGATAAAAATATTTGTGATGCGAATGCTTCTTTTGCTATTTGAGTGTTCAGTGCCGTTGTTAGTGTAGTCGATAATTTCATTGCCCTGTCATTATTTATTGTAAAGATATGCATATGCGTTTAATTATGGAATAGTTCAGATGGATGAAAATTGGATTAGTCCAAATGGAGTATATTGAAGAGCAATTATGAATGATGAAATTGGAGTCAGGTGCTAGAATCTAGGAGATAGGAGTTAGAAGTTAGGAGTTAAAAACTTTTACCGCTAAATTCATCCTCCCAACAAGACGGCGGACCTACGGCGAAAGACACGAAAAGAGTAGAGAAGGAATGGAACGCGGATGACTTCTTCAATTATGAATTCAGAATTATGAATGATGAATTAAGAGAAGGAATGGAACGCGGATAAAATCAATTATGAATTCAGAATTATGAATGA
>JBMOHR010000041.1:0-18923 GCA_049317745.1 Ignavibacteria bacterium | reverse complement strand
TTGTCGGTAAAAGATTCTATAAATTCAGCCAGCAATTGCCGGGATTCTGGAATTATGGAAACTGGTACAGGATGGATGGAGCAACAGGGGTTATCACTTCTCTTGTAAACAATTACAGCTGCAACTATCTTATAAACGAAAGGTATGTTGATTCACTTAAGTCAAGAAAGAATGACACGTTAAGAAAGTGCGGAAGCCCTATAAGAGCAATATGTATAGATACTTCTAACGCAACAATATTTGGAATACCGACAAAGAATAGAGCATTCAGAGAAGATGGTATTATACTTTACGAAAGATACTATTCAAAGTATTTTGGTCTTACCAAGGTTTATACCTGGGAGATAACCGGAAGCTGGGAAAACCTTGTTGGCTGTAAAATAAACGGAGTGACATACGGTGACACTTTATTAACAGGTGTTGAGAATATATCAGCGGAAGTGCCTGGTTCGTATTCGCTGGGACAGAACTATCCGAACCCGTTCAACCCTTCAACAGTTGTCAGTTTTCAGTTGTCCGTTGTCAGTGATGTTTCGTTGAAGGTTTATGATGTGCAGGGAAGAGAAGTACAGACACTGGTGAACGAAAGATTGAATGCGGGAACGTATGAAGTGAAGTTTGATGGTTCAATGCTGACGAGCGGAGTGTATTTTTACAGGCTTTTTACTGATGGTTTTTCTGATGCTAAAAAGATGTTATTGATAAAGTAATACCCACCCCGTCTGTCCGTTCGCTGACGCGAACGTCCATCCACCCCTCCAAGGAGAGGAATCTTTGATGGTGACAGAGGGGTATAGTGAAACGAAGAAAAATGTTATTAATTAAATAATTTTATGAAGAGAGTATTAATTGCGGTGTTTATTGTATTGAGTTCCGTTAGTGTGAACGGACAGTGGGTAAGACTGGATGGACTTTCGCCTGCTAAGGTTAACAAAGTTATAAGTTACTATGAGAATTATATATTAGCGGGCGCTGATGATGTATACAGGTCAACTGATTTGGGACTGACATGGAGTGTATACTACAATGCAGGTATTAAAGGTATTAATGCATTAAATGTTTCCGGAGGAATAATATACATCGGGAATAATTATAACAATGTTTATTCAAACGATAACGGTGCAACCTGGAAGAATACAAACCTGACAAAGTATGTTTACAGTTTTTATGATTATTATTCAAGAATCCTTGCAGGGACTGAGAGTCACAGATCTTATTATAAGAATTACAATGATTCAGTCTGGGTACAGAGTACTGATATATGGGAAGATGTACTCTGTTTTAAGAGTTACGGAGGGAATATTATGGCAGGAACATCGCAGGGAATATATTTTTCGTTTAACGGAGGTGTAAACTGGATTCAGTCAAACGCAACAGGAATACCGTTTAATGATTTTGCAATCAGCAGTAATGCATTGTTTGCCGGTTCTGATTTTATGGGAGTCTGGAAGTCTACTGATTACGGATTTGAATGGGAACAGACAAAGCTGAACAGCGTAAGCGTTAAGGCACTTTCAAGTTATAATAATAATATTTTTGCAGGAACGTACCAATACGGATTTTATCTGTCGACAAATAATGGTCTGAACTGGGTTCAGAGAAACGATGGTATCGGAAGTGCAACCATTAATTCTCTCACCTTATCGGGAGGATATATTTATGCGGCAACAGAGAATTCAGGATTATGGAGAAGGCCATTGGGTGAACTGATTAGTATTTCAAGCCCTGTACACACAGGATATGCTTTGTTTGATTTATATCAGAATTATCCCAATCCTTTTAATCCGGGAACAAATATTCAGTTCGCTTTAACAGCAGAAACAAAAATTAAACTGACGGTTTATGATGCATCAGGAAAAGAAGTTGAAAAACTATTCGACAAAGTATTTCAGCCGGGTCAGTACAGTGTTCCGTGGAATGCATCGAAATATCCGAGCGGAGTATATTTTTATAAATTATCGTCGGAAACCGTGAGTGTTACAAAAAGGATGGTGTATGTTCGTTAATAGTTGATAGTGCTAGTCTGAAAATCCATACCACTCCTAACGGAGTGGGTATTTGGCATATCTGTTTCTACAAACTTCTCACTCCTAAAGGAGTGAGAATCTTTTCAATTATTCCCGCAAGTATTTAAGAATTAAAGGAGTGAGGATATCTTTTTCATTATACTTGCAATTATTCAAACAATAAGAGTGTAAGACAATCAGTTTCCGGCAGGAATGCCGGAACTACATGAGAAGGATTCCAGTGGAACTTAATAGTGCTTTTGTATGTAGATACATATAAAGATATTAATTTAAGTTAAATATAAAGGAAATAATAAAATGGAAAGTAATAAAACAAAAGACAGTTACAGCATAACATCACTGACTCTTATAGTTGGAATTTCATTATTTATGTTAATGGGGTTTATTTTTTCAGGATGCAGTGATTCAAATTCTATCACTTCACCTACTGCAAGTGCAGATAATATGAGTTTGTCGGTTAAGACTTCCGACGTTGCTCTTGACAATCCGCTTGCGGCAATTCAGATAACAGAGGCAAAGGCATTAATCAGTGAGTTTGAGATTGAATCTACTGACAGCACATCACACGAAGTGAAACTGACACCTTTTGTAGTAAATTTTGATTTAACGAGTACTATAAAAGAAGTGCTTTCAGTTTACATACCTGTAAAGACATACAGAAAGGTTAAGTTCCAGATTCACAAACCTGAAGATACAGAGACTCCTCCGGACCCTGAATTCAAGGATGCGAATGGAAGATATTCATTTATAGTTAAGGGGACGTATAATGGAAATGCATTTGTGTTTAAATCGAAGAAATCTGTGAATTTAGTGATTTATATGAACAGAAACGTGAATATAAACACAAATAAGGTTAATATAACAATGTTAATCAATAAGTTAATGTGGTTTAAAAACGGTGGCGGAATTGAAATTGACCCGAGGGATTCAGGTAATGAGAACACTATAGATGATAATCTTAGGAATTCATTTAAGAATGTATTTAAGGATGACGACAGAAACGGAGTTGATGACAATTAATGGCTTGAAAATATGCCATTTATGTTATATTTTAATTGATTATGATTACAATACTAATAATATTTTTGATGATTGTTTGTATCGTTATGGCAATTGCCGTACTTTTACAATCATCTAAAGGAAGCGGTCTCGTGGGACCAATAGCAGGAACTGGTGTAACGACCATGTTCGGCGCAAGAAGAACTTCGGATTTTCTATCGAAGGCAACGATTATAATGGCTATTGTCTTTTTAGCAGGCTCATTATTACTGAATCTTTACATCAGTAAGGGTGGCAAGGGAGTAAACGAAAGCATTATTCAGAAGAATGCAGGTTCGCAGACATATCCGAACCCTAACGTTCCTCCTCAGCAACAGCAACAACCTCCTGCAGGAGACCAGAATAATCCGGGCAATCAGAATCAAAATACGCCATAAATTGAAACTTGAAGTATAAACTAAAGTTTGGGAAACCTGTTAAAAGCATCTTGCGGTCGCAGGATGCTTTTTTCATTTGTGTATGTTTAGTATTTTCTGTTGTTCTTTTAAATAATGTGTCTATGGCACAATCGTTTAAAAAGTCCGACGGGCTGAATTCCTTTAACTCATTCGAAGCAAAGGAGTTTTTCCTTCAGGACAGTATAGTTAAAAAGGATACTGCAACATATACTTTTAAGATGACGAGGACTCCTATGAAGGCAGTGATGTATTCTGCGATACTTCCCGGGCTTGGGCAGTTTTACAATAAGTCGTACTGGAAGATTCCCATTATAGGTGTTATAGGCGGGTACTTTGTTTATGAGATAATAAAGAATAACAACAGTTACCTCGATTACAAGATTTCGTATGCAAATTCCCAGACATCGGTTAGTCCGGGAGGCGACCAGAGATTAAAGACACTTAGAGATTTTTACAGGGACCAAAGAGACCAGTTTTATCTGTACGCAGCGATGGTTTATCTGATAAATATTTTTGATGCGTATGTGGATGCACACCTTTTTGATTTTGACGTGAGCGATAAGATACAGCTTGGAGGTTTTAAGAGTTCTAACAAATTACTGAATTTAAAAATAAATTTATAATATTATGTGGGTTTACATAGAAAAGATTGCTAACTTCGTAGATAAAGAAGTAACATTAAAAGGATGGTTGTACAATATCCGTTCATCAGGCAAGCTGATGTTTCCTGAATTCAGGGACGGCACGGGATTAATACAGGGCGTTGTTGCAAAGAACGGCGTTAGCGAAAAGATATGGGAAGATTTCGGAAAACTTACACAGGAATCTTCTATAATAGTTAAAGGTACTGTCTCAAAGCATCCGAAGAAGGAAGGTGTTTACGAACTTCAGGTTTCTGACCTTGAAATAGTTGCTATTGCAGAACCGTATCCTATTACACCTAAAGAACATGGCGTGGACTTTCTTGCAGACAAAAGACATTTGTGGTTAAGGTCGCCGAGACAAATGGCAATAATGCGCGTGAGAAATGAAATATTACAATCGATTCGTGACTTTATGTATGAAAACGGTTTTACGCTATTCGATGCACCCATATTTACACCTAATGCGTGCGAAGGTACGTCAACACTATTTTCAACTGACTACTTTGATTTAGGCAAGGCATATCTGTCACAGTCGGGACAGTTGTATGCAGAGTCAGGTGCAATGGCGCTCGGCAAGGTTTATACACTCGGACCTACGTTCAGAGCTGAGAACTCAATGACACGCAGACACATTACAGAGTTCTGGATGATGGAACCTGAGATGGCATACTTTGATATTGATGATGATATGAACCTTATAGAAGATTTTCTTTCATACGTTGTGCAGAGAGTTATCAAAAACAAAAGACAGGAACTGGAATTTTTAGGAAGAGACTTATCAAAACTTGAGAAGGTTATGAAACCATTCCCGAGAGTTACATACGATGAAGCAGTAGAGATTTTAAGAAAGAAAGATATTCCACTTATAAGAAAGACAGCGAACGGTGAAGAACAGATACGTCCGTTCCCATGGGGAGAAGACTTTGGTGCTCCGCACGAGGAAGCAATCGTCGAGGACTTCGATAAACCTGTAATGGTACACCGCTGGCCGTCTGAGGCAAAGGCATTCTACATGAAACGCGACCCGAATAATCCAAAGGTTGCACTTGGTGTTGATGTGCTTGCACCTGAAGGATTCGGTGAAATAATCGGCGGTTCTCAGAGAGAAGATAACCTTGACTTTTTACTCGAAAGAATAAAAGAACATAACCTTCCGATGGAAGAGTTTGAATGGTATCTTGATTTAAGAAGGTACGGAAGTGTTCCGCATTCAGGATTCGGACTTGGAATAGAAAGACTGGTAAGCTGGATTTGTAACCTTGAACATATAAGGGAGGCAATACCTTTTGCAAGAAGACCGAACAGGATAAGACCGTAAGAGCAATTATGAATTAAACAGTTACGAGTGAAAAACTGCGCAAAATGGCAATGAAAGGATTGGAACGCGGATGACGCTGAAAGAGCGGATAGAGATTTTTTAGGGTTAAAGATAAGATTAGAGATAAGAACACTTTTAGGGTTAGAGATTAAAGATAATTCTGGTTTACCAGCGTAGGAATTCGGAATGATGAATTAAGAGATTATAATTGTAGAGATTCCTGCTAAAAGCACGCAGGACAGGATAAGACCGTAAGAGCAATTATGAATTAAGAATTCGGAATGATGAATTAAGAGATTATAATTGTAGAGATTCCTGCTAAAAGCACGCAGGAATGACAAAGTGGGATAGCATATTTTGACCGAGAAATTAAAAGGTAAAAATAGATAAAAAGATTTAAACAACAAAAGAGATTGAACGATAGATGAGGACAGTAATAATTGACGGAAACAATGTTTTGCACAAGATGCCGAATATGAAGAGGCTGTTTAAGGAGAATCCTGAGTCTGCGCAATTATCATTGTATGAGTCGGTTAAGGGGAAGATGAGCAGGAACGATAAACTTGTACTGGTGTTCGACGGGTTCAGCAATATTAAATCAGCGAACATTATTTTCTCGGGAGTTAAAACTGCTGACGATATTATACGTAAGTATATTGAGGACAATTACGGGAAGAAATCGATGGCAGTTGTATCCTCTGATAATGAAATTGTAAGGATTGCACAGGCGTGCGGATGCGAGATTTTAAAGTCAGAAGATTTTGTGATTGACAGGAAAATATTAAAGAGCGAGAATATAAATCACGTGATGCCAAAAGATGATGAAAAACCAGAAGGTATGAGCAGGAAAGACTTTGATTTCTTTAAAAATCAGTTTAGTTAAAATGAGTGAGTTAAGAGAAAAATCGAAATTGCTGCTTGAGAAATATATTGAGAACGAGGGTTTAAGAAACCATTGTTATCACGTTGAAAAATGCATGAGGTTTTATGCAGAGCAACTTAATGAAGATGTTGAAAGATGGGGTGCGGCAGGAATGCTTCACGACCTTGACTGGGAGAAGTTTCCCGACACGCATCCGAATACGGCAGTACCGATACTCGAGGAAAACGGTTATGACAAAAATTTTATTGACGCAATACTCGGACACGCATTCCCTGACAGGACAAATGTTCCGAGGGAAACGCTTATGGCAAAGTATCTTTTTGCCTGCGATGAAGTGACGGGGTTTGTACACGCATACAGTCTGATGAAACCTGACGGGCTGGAGACTGTACAATCTAAAAGTATAATAAAGAGGATGAAGGACAAGGCGTTTGCAAGAAACGTTAACAGAGATGATATAAAGTTAGGTGCAGAGGAACTTGGTATTGAACTTTCCGAACACATAGACAACATCATTTCAGCAATGAAGAATTTGTAAATGAAAACAATAACAATATGAGTGTAATAGAAATTAATTCATTAACGAAACACTTTTCGGGCAAGAAATTCTCGGGAGAGAAAATTAAAGCACTCGAGAAAGTTTCGTTTAATGTAGGCAGCGGGGAAATCTTCGGGCTTCTTGGTCCGAACGGCGCAGGAAAAACCACGCTGGTGAAGATACTTCTCGGGATTACTTTTGCTACAGAAGGAACGGCTAAACTTTTTGACAAGCCCGTGACGAACGTAAGTGTTAAGAAAAAAGTCGGATACCTTCCTGAAAATCACAGGTTCCCGAATTACTTAACAGGCGAACAGGTAATTGATTATTTTGGCAAGTTAAGCGGACTGAAGAAATCAGACCTCGATAAGACAACTTACAAATACCTGAAAATGGTTGGTATGGATGAATGGGGCACGACGAAGATAAAGAAATATTCAAAAGGTATGATGCAGAGACTGGGACTTGCTCAGGCAATGATAAGCAATCCTGACCTGATTTTCCTTGATGAACCTACTGACGGTGTTGACCCGATTGGAAGAAAAGAAATCCGTGATGTACTGCTCGACCTTAAGAGCCAGGGCAAGACAATATTCTTAAACTCACATCTGCTCAGCGAAATAGAATTAATCTGCGACAAAGTAGCAATACTAAACAAAGGCGAGCTGGTAAAGGTTGGAAGCGTTGAAGACATTACGAGTACAGGAAACAAATATATATTTACAACGAGTGATTTATCCGAAGAAATAATGAATAAAGTACTGTCGGAATACAAAGGTACACTGCACGGAAAAAACGAATTTGAATGTACGATTAATACTCTAGAAGAAGTAAATAAGGTACTGGATTATCTTCGTTCACAAAAGATATTAATTCACGGCTTCAGCAAAGAAAAGAATTCGCTTGAAAGTATGTTTATTAACTTAATCGAACAAAAGAATTAGGAGGATATATGGTATTATACGCATTTATTAAAGGGGTTTTCAGAGAGGCTTTCGCAAAGAGAATATTGATAACTATATTCGCTTTCTTTTCCGTATTAATAATTTTATTTGTGTTCGGGATTACAAATTCAACTGTCGAAGGATTGCAGCTTATGCTGGAATCGGGCAGTGCTGGCGGGTTAAAAGAAGCAGTGCTGACTTTTGAATCTTACATTGTATCAGGGATTCCGATGTTTATGCTTGTTGCTTCGATGTTAATCATAACATCTTCGTTCGTACCCGATATGTTAAAAAAGGGACATATAGATTTATTATTATCAAAACCGATTTCGAGGACTAAAATTGTATTCGGACATTTCTTTGCCGGAACACTGCTTGTTCTTGTATCATTCACATTTTTACTGGGAAGCATCTGGATTCTTGTATCTGCTAAAACAGGATACTGGAATTTTTCATTCCTTTACTCAATACTCTGGTTTACGGCAATCTTTGCAATTCTGTATTCTGCAGTGATGTTAATAGGGTTTTTGTCAAGAAGTACGATTCTTACTATAATGATTAACATGTTATTGTTTTTCCCGACTACGTTCCTGCTGTATTATGCGAATACATATTTCCAGAGCGACCAGAAAGGTATTGTTTTCGGACCTGTGGCGGAATCTCTGTTAAAGTTTTTCTATCATATACTGCCGAAGGCGTGGGACCTGCAGGATATAAGCGTTTTGTACGTAACACAAAATCCTGTTACGAATAATATGCCTATTATTTCATCAGTCCTGTTTATGTGCGTAATGCTTTCACTGAACATATGGTATTTTAATAAAAAGGATTATTAATAAATTTAATTTTTGCGATGAAGAAGTTTTCATTTAGAACACTGGTTCTGGCTTTATCAGCTGTTGCTGTACTTTCCTGCAGTAATAAACCAACTTCGGATAAATTACCGATGTCAGTGAAGACTTCTTTAAACCTGCTTCCTGAGAAACCCCAGTTTGTAATGTATGTAAACTTTAAATACCTCAGGACAACTGAATTCTGGAAGCAGAATGTATCCGACTCAATATTCAGTGCCGAAAACACTTTCGGGAGTATGCTTAACGTCTTTAAAGCCGCAACAGGGGCAACAATATCAGACGGGCTGGACGAAATCTTTTTTGCGAATTCATGGACAGGTGAGAATGCAATAGTTATGAAGGGTTCTTTCGACAGGAGCAAAATATCAAACTACCTTAGTAATGATACTTTATTCAGAAAGACAGATGACACAAAAGGTTTTGTATATTACACACACATACCAAGCAATACAATGTTTTTCCTGAAAGATAATTATACTCTTTGTGCAAGTAATTATTCCGAGCAATTAAGTAAGATGAAGAACATCTCCGATACTTCGAATACCGGATTGATTAATAATCAGGAGATGATGACTGCAATAAACGCGATATTGTACAAAGAAAGTCTGTGGCTTGTTTCAACAGAAAAGACTTTTATCAGGGGGATATTTGCAAACTTTATTGACATGAAGTCCGGAAGGAATTTTGACAAATCAAATACAAACGTGGATTCTTTGTTGAACAGTAATTCAGATTCATTAAGCAAAAGCGATGACGTTATATCTAACAGACTTTACGAGAAAGTAAGTTCAATATCATTAAACGCTAAGATGAAGAGTGAACTTGACCTTGTATTACAGTTTGAATGTATGGATAGTGATGCTTCGGCTTATGTTGATAAATTGTTTAACGGAATTATCGGTCTGGCTAAAATTTCTGCTGCAAGCAAAAAAGATAAGAAGAACGGGGCATTTGATAAAGTTTTAAATGATATCAGCGTGAGAAGGTATGACAACACGATTCTGATAAACGCAAGAATTAACAGTGAGAATATAAATGACTTCAGGAAAAGTAATGTATTCCTGAAAAATTAGTTTGTAATTGCGGTTATGTCAAATCACTTTACCCCACTTTTTAATAGCCTTATAGACTATTTCGGGTAATACGGGTTTTGGAATATAATCTGACATACCTGCTTCCAGGCATCTTTCTTTATCACCTTTCATTACAGCAGCGGTCATAGCAATTATTACGGGGGACTTATCTTTATACGTATCAAGAATGATTTTAGTTGCCCTAAGTCCGTCCATTTCAGGCATTTGAATATCCATAAATATCAGATCGTATTTTTTCTTCTTCAAATAATCCAGTGCTATAAGTCCGTTTTCTGCTATATCGATTGAATAACCAATCTTTTTAATTATTCGCTGAGCAACTTTCTGGTTAATAGGATTATCTTCAACCAGAAGAATATCCAGCGGTAATTCTTCCGATAAGATTTTAAATTCAGTAATTTTGGTTCCCGATTCTTTCTTCAATGTCTTTGCTTCACCCATCTCAAGTTCGAGAGTGAAGTTGAAAGTGGAACCTTTTCCAATTTCACTTTCGACCCATATTTTTCCGTGCATTAATTCAACCAACTTTTTGCAGATTGATAAACCGAGACCCGAACCTGCATTATTTGAATTATTTCCCAAAGTATGAGTAAATGGTAAAAACAGTTTTTTCAAAGCATCTTTGCTTATCCCCAAACCTGTATCAAAAACAGAAAAGAGCAATATAACTTTATTGTCAGTAATTTTTTCCAGGTTAACAGCAACGGATATTTCACCCGAGCTCGTAAATTTTGCGGCATTACCGATTAAGTTAATCATAATCTGTTTTATTCTGGATACATCGCCAACAACCACTGATGGGACATCATTCACTAACTTATAGGAATAAATTATATTCTCACCTGTATTCTGATTAATGAACACATCGAGAACTTCCTTTATGCAAACCTCGATTGAGAATGGATGGTTTTCCAGCACTACTTTTCCCGATTCTATTTTGGAAAAATCAAGAATTTCATTTATCAGGTTTAATAAAGATTCACCGCTCTGCTTTATTAATTCAAGTGATTCGCGCTGTTCTTCGTTCAGATTGCTTTGCAGAAGCAGGCTTGTCATTCCTATAACTCCATTCATCGGAGTTCTGATTTCATGGCTCATTGTTGCAAGAAAATCAGATTTTATTCTTGTGGTATTTTCAGCCTGCTCTTTTGCGACAATTAATTCCTGAGCAGCCTTCTTATAATCAGTGATATTTCTGCCGTAAATAATGAGGCCTTTTCGTTTTCCGTCAGTATGAAACAACGGGACTTTTATAATGTCAAAAGCTTTAGAGATTCCGTCTCTCTGGGGGATTAGTTCTTCGCTTCGGGTTAACTTCTTATTTTTCCAGGCAAACTCATCTGTATCACTACAAAGTAAAAGTGCTTCATTAAAGAAGTCGGAAGCTGAAGCCAGGGCTTTGTCGTCTTTACCTTTATAGTTATTTTTATCAACTTCAAACAGTTCCAGGATAGAATCATTAGCTTCAATCCATTTCCCTTCTCCGTCTTTAAAGAGAATAACATCGGGAGTGGCATTTATTAATATTCTTAAAGACTCTTCTCTTTCTTTGAGAGTTTTCTCGGTCGACAGGAAGGAATTCTCAATGTCATTTATCCGCTTTTCAAGTGCCGCTACTTTATTTTTTAACTTTGCGTTATCTTCTTTGTATTTATTTATATTCATACCAAACAGAAAAGAATATTATATTTTATCAAATATAGTACATATAAATTTAACAATCAGTGCAGGCAAAATTTTTCTGCATGCACTGAAAACCAGTTATTTCATTCCTTTTCTCTTCATTAATGCATCTATTGAAGGTTCTTTCCCTCTGAAATTAACATAATTTTCCATAGGGTCGCCGTTAGCACCCTTTTCGAGTATATTCTTCCTGTAAAGTGAGGCAGTCTTTTTATCGAAGAGACCGTTCTCAACGAATGCCTGAAATGCGTCTGCATCAAGCACTTGCGACCATATATAACTGTAATACCCCGCCGAGTATCCCGAGTTAAAAATATGATTAAAGTATGTACTCTTGTATCTTGAAATTATTTCAGGTATCAAGCCAAGGTCGTTTAAAACCTTTTCTTCGAAGTCGCCTGGTTTTTCTGTGAGTGCAGTCGTTCTTGTGTAGAAAGCCATATCAAGATAGCAAGCAGCAAGATATTCCGTTGTTGCAAACCCCTGATTGAACTTTCCGCTTTTTTCCATTTTATCAAGAAGTTCTTTTGGAATCTTCTCACCTGTCTTGTAATGCTTTGCATAAAACTCCATAACTTCGGGTTCTGATGCCCAGTTTTCCATTATCTGTGAAGGAAGTTCCACATAATCCCTTGAAACGTTTGTGCCCGATGTACTTTTATAACTGCATTTCGAAAGAAACCCCTGTAGTGCGTGACCGAACTCGTGAAAGAATGTTTCTGTTTCATCGAAAGTCAGTAAGGCAGGTGTATCCCCTGTTGGCCTTGTGAAGTTACACACAACTCCGATAATCGGATTTACATTCTTTCCGTTAAGAACATACTGGTCACGGTAGTTGTTCATCCAGGCACCGCCGCGCTTCGATGCACGCGGATGCATATCGAGATAAAATATTCCGATGTAAGAACCGTCTTCATCCTTCACTTCGAAAGTTCTTGCTTCCTCGTGATACTTAGGAACATCAGTTCTTTCCGTAAAAGTAATTCCGAAAAGTTTATTCGCTAAAGTAAATATTCCGTTACGGACATTGTTCAGCTCAAAATATGGTTTCAGCATTTCTTCATCAAGGTCGTATTTCTCTTTGCGGATTTTCTCAGTGTAATATCTCCAGTCCCACGGCTGCAGTTTAAAGCTGCCGCCTTCTTTATCAATCATCGCCTGAATATCAGCAGCTTCCCTCTTTGCAGTTTCTATCGAAGGCTTCCACAACTTATCAATTAAACCATAAACACCGGCAGCGTTTTTTGCCATATTATCTTCAAGCACAAAATCTGCGTGTGTCTTGTATCCCAGTAAATTTGCACGTTCCAGCCTGAGACTGACGATTTCCTTAATTACTTCATTGTTATCGTTTGCATTTCCGCTGTTTCCTCTGCTCATATATGCACGCCAGATTTTTTCACGTAAATCCCTCTTTGCAGAATACTGGAGGAAAGGCATCACACTCGGATTCGAAAGAGTATAAACCCACTTCCCTTCCATGCCAAGTTTCTTCGCAGTCTCGGAACCCGCATCAATCAACGACTGCGGAAGTCCTGCAAGGTCATCCTTGTTATCAATAACAAGTTTAAATCCATTCGTTTCAGCAAGAAGATTATCACCAAACTTCAGACCAAGCAGCGATAACTTTTCATTAATTTCTCTGAGTCTTGCCTGCTTTTCATCATTAAGTCCTGCACCGCCTTTTACAAACTTATCGTAAGTATCCTTCAGCAGTTTCGCCTGTTCCACATTCAGCGGCTCCTTGTTTTCATAAACATACTTTATCTTTTCAAAAAGTCTTTTGTTCAGGAGTATATTATCGCTGTGTCTTGAAATCATAGGTGCAACTTCTTTCGAGACCTCCTGAAGTTCTGCGCTTGTATTTGCAGAACGCATATTGTAAAAAACACCGCCTACTTCGGAAACCAGAATATCGCTGTTCTCCAATGCCTCAATTGTATTAGAAAAATCAGGAATGGACTTTTCGCTCACAATTCTTTCAACAGTCTGTTCCTGCTGTTTTATCCCCTCTTTAAAAGCAGGCAGATAATGTTCAACCTTAATTTTATCAAAAGGCGGAACGTTGAAAGGAGTGTCGTAGGGTTTTAAAAAAGGGTTATCCTGTGCAAATGAATTAACCACACAAATAATTGAAATTAGTAAAATACTGAAAAGTGTTTTCATAGAATATTATTCCTCGCTAATATTTATAAAAAAGTTGTGTTAATAGTATATGTATAAATCCTGTAATTTAAAAACCGTCCTGGAAATATATAATCCATGAGACCCTGCGGTCTCATGGATTACAGAAACATTATTTTATAACTGTCATCTTCTTTTGATCGGAAAAACTTCCTGACTGAAGTCTGTATACATAGATGCCGCTCGATAATCCTGAAGCATTAAAATCGGTTTCGTAAATCCCGGCACGTAAGTTTGAGTTAACAAGCACAGATATTTCCTTGCCTGTAATATCATAAACTGTTAAAGTAACGTTGTTACCGGATAAATTAGCAGGAATGCCAAACCTTACTTTAGTTGTAGGGTTAAACGGATTCGGATAATTCTGGAATAACGAGAATTCAGTAGGAACCTGATTTGAGATGTTCACAATTCCTGTTTGTCCGCCACTGATACCTTTCAGATTAACTGTTATGTTACTGTCATTATTCTGAATTGTCAGAACTCCGTTGTATGTCTGGTTGGTTGCCGTAGGATGAAACTTCACTTTAATGTACCTGAGTTCATTCTGCGGAACACTCGAAGGAACACTTTCAACTACAAACTGTGGTATGTTTGAAGTTGCCGATGTTATTGAAAGACTGCTCGTACCGTAATTCATTACCGCCACATAATAACTTGAGGTATCGTTTGAAGCAAGTGTGTCGTAGACAACGTTAAAAGGTGAAGCTGATACCTCGGGTTTTGCAACTGTGTTTGCAGTCGTATAAATGCTCTTTATTCTGTCAACAAGTTCAGAATGGTCTATAAACGGATTCCAGGTGTTCTGAGCTGCGTGAATACGGGTATTTCTTAATCTCTCTTTTGCATCAACTGTATCAAGAATATTCCAGGCACGTAAAATATTCTCCTGCTTCAAAGACATATAACCGCCAAGGTTTGTCGGATAGGTAATACAGAAATAGAAAAGACTGCGGGCAACATTACCTTTGTGTACATTTCGTGGTTCAAATACTATTTCGTTCGTAGCATCAGTTCCAAGTTTTGAACCTCCAACATTATAAGTAATATTTGAAACCGGTAAACCGAATGCATAATTATTCCTTGAATTGTTTGCTACATCATCCGTAGGATACAGATGGAATAAATCGCATACCATCGGAGAAGCAGAACCAAAGAAACTTTGCGGCAAAGTATGCTCACAGTTAAAACCATTGGCAGTAGCTTCAGTTCTTGACCTTACTATAGCTTTTCTTCCGATATATACGCATTCTATAGTGTCGGGTGATTCATAATGGTCAATCGTCCCGTACATTGCATCACGTGCAGTATTATAAGTAAGCGGAATATGTCCATTCAGAGTAAAAGTTTTTAAAGCCAGTTTTAACGGTTCATCCATTAAACCCTGAGTAAACGAATAAAGAACATCAGGATACTTTGCAGTTGCAACAAGATAGTATATAATAGGATACTTCAGACCTTTATTTTCAAATATAAAGAAATCTTTATAAGTAATATTGTGATTTGTCTTAAAATTTATTGTAACCAGAACACTGTCAAAAGGATTTATGTTAAAAGGAGTTGTCGTAAATGTAAACTGCGACAGCAATGTTCTTATGTTGGTAATCTGAACAACTGTGTTACCGGGATTTCTAACGAAAAACGATTTTGACTTCGTAATTTTTGTAACTGCCGTATCAACTTTAACCAGTGTAGGCGTAACCTGTGCAAACGAAAGCTTCACACAAAGCAGCAAGAGCAGAACTAATAACTTTTTGTACATTATTTTAGATTGTTATGATTAATTTCGTATAAAACATTCGGAAACTTTTCCGCAACACGTTTTGCCATTGCTTCAGCGGCATAAACAGAACGATGCTGACCGCCAGTGCACCCGAAAGAAACAATCAGATTTGTAAACCCTCTGGAATCATATTTTTCTATGGCTTTGTCGATTATTGAATAAACACTTTTCAGAAACTCAGGCATCTCTGTCTGAGTTTCGAGAAAGAACTTAACCTCGAAATCCTTACCTGTTTTCTTCTTGTATTCTTCAAATTTGCCTGGATTGGTAATAAACCTGCAATCGAAAGCAAACCCGCCGCCATTTCCGCTGTCATCAAGGGGAATTCCACCGTTCAGATAGCTGAAAGAAAATATTCTAACTTTTAACAAATCTTTTCGTTAAATTTAATTAAGACCCTGTGTTTAAAAAGGTCTTAAAGATAATTAAACTAATATTAAAATTAACCATAAAAGGAAAATGGATCACACATTAATTACGACCACTTTTACAATCGACGGGTATAAAGTAGTGAAAAATCTGGGAGTTGTAAGAGGGATTACGGTACGCTCAAGAAATATGTTTGCAACAATCGGGGCATCTTTTCAGACATTAATCGGAGGAAACATAACGCTATTCACCGAACTCTGCGAAAAGACAAGAAGTGAAGCATTTGAAATAATGGTACGGCACGGTGATGAAATGGGTGCGAACGCTATTATCGGAATGCGGTACGACGCAAACGAAGTTATGCAGGGAGTTACGGAAGTACTTGCATACGGAACGGCTGTAGTGCTGGAAAAGGTTTAAGAATAATTTCCCCCTCTCAATATTGAGAGGGGGAAATATATATTTATTTCAAAACTTCTTTGTATGATTTACGTTTCCTTATAATTTTTCTGATTATCCAGAATATTATCAGTGCAAATCCTGCTAATGGAATGATTGCGATTATAAACGTAATCGATACTGCGAGTACATTCGTAAAGCCGGATAAACCTTTCTTTACTGCCTGTCCAAGTTCATAGAAGAAACCTCCGCCAGTAGAAGTACTAATCATCGAAGGTTCATACACACTTATTGTCAGCGTGGACAAATCAGACTGTGACTTCAATAACTTCATCTTTCCTTCAAAGGATTCAATTTTCTGTCTCACTGATGCAAGTTTTTCCTCAACTTCTATTACTTCTGTCAGTCGTGATGCTTTTTCGTTCAAAAGTTTTATGAGTCGCTGCTCGAGTTCCTTCTGTGTTTTCAGTCTTGATTCCAGGTCCACATATTCCTCGGTAACGTCGTTTGCCTGTATGTTCTGGCTCATTACTTTACCGATTTTGGTTACTTCGGCTGTCAGCACATCGTATTTATCAGCAGGTACTTTAACGGTAATAGTACCCGATTTGTTTCCACTGGAATTCACAGTGCTTTTACTGTTGGATATAAACCCGCTGTACTTTTTAACTATATCATTTATCTTCGTCTCGGCATCATCAAACTTATCAATTTCTATGCTCAAAGAACCTGTTTTGATAATCATCCGCTGGTCTTTTGCGTCTGGAATCTTGTCTTCGGTTTCAGATACCTTATTCGTAACTTTTTCCATCGATAAACTTGGCGAATTCATCACCTTTTCTTCATTTCTGTAGGGATCCACATTCTTATCCTGAAATGCAACCGTCTGCTCGGATTTCTTTTCACAACCCCAGATAATTACTGCTAATAAAACCGGTAGTACGAAATAAATGATTCTTGTTTTCATAATTAAGCGTTTTATTTTAAATACTATAAAATTAAAAAGATGTTCCCGTTTGAACGAAAACACCGTCGGTAATGTTTGAATATAAGTATATTAATTTAAAGTATAAATATGAAGAATTTCCAGGTAATGACTATTAATGCAATGATATTGATTGCTCTCGGTGTGTTTGGTTACGTAACGTCAGGCAGCCCGACTGCCCTGATTGCTCCGGCAGTAGGAATGGTTCTTTTGGCACTGGTTTTTCCGGTAAAGAAAGAGAATTCCGTAGCAGCTCATATAGGAGTTGGTTTAACAGGATTAACAACTATAGCGTTTTTTATAGTTGGTGCAATGAGAAGTAACATAATTATTGTATTAATGGCAGTAGTAACATTAATAGCGTTTATTTTCTACGTATCAGATTTTATGAGAAGGAAAAAGGAAAGAGAAGCAAACGCACAGCAGTAAAAGTTATATTATCCCTATCCCTGCGTAAGGGATAGGGATTTTAAATTAAACTTTTTCAGATTTTAACAAATAACCCGCAGAACCTATCTTTTCGTAATCCATACCAGCAAGTCCGAACTCAGTCTGACACATTTCAGAAAACACTTCTTCTGAATTTTCAAACTTAAACTGCTTCCCGAACGCCATGGCGATTTGTTTCAGAATCTTCCAGGTTGGTCTTGCGTTTACACGGTTATCCTTTGTCCACCTGTCATTATGTGCGCCGAATTTATCAAGCCTTGAGAGTGAATATTCACCAAGAAGTCTTTCCTGCTCGAGTGTTGCTACGGCAGGTCTGATTCTCTGAATTCTTCCCTGAAAATTCATAAACGTACCGTTAATTTCTGCATACGATGATTCAGAAAATATCACATCTGCATTCATCCAGGTATATTTATTCTTTTTGTTGAGATGGAAAACTTTAACTTCAAATTTTGAAATAAGGTTAACTAATTCAGGGTTTCTTTCTATAGTATCATTAATAACATACAGTGCTTTATATTTACCATCATGAATCTGCTTAATAACGGTTTCCGAAAGCGGGTTAATGCCAAGAGCCTTTAAGCCCGTAGAATCAGGTGTTTTATCGGACTTCCTTAAAATATTATCACCAAATGAATCGTCTTCATCGGGCATATAGTATAATTCTTTGCAGTGAAATACTTCGCCCGCAAATTTTTTCAGTGTGTAATTATCTTCTAACGTAGAATACGGTGAAGCAAGGAATAACACATTAAGTTTCTTGCCGGTGAGCAATGAAACAGATTTAGAAACGGCTTCTTCCCATCCCACTTCAATAAGTTTATCTTCACCTGACGACATTTCTTCGGGTTTAATCTTAGGAAGGTTCATTCTTGCCTTTTCATTACTGATATCCTTAATCGTATTAATTCTTCCCAAGTCACAAAGCCACCAGTTATTAACCTCTGAGTTTTCTCTCGGTTCAATTCTGAGAATTTCATTCTGTCTTACGCCTATAGTGGTATTACATCCGCGTGAACAACCGGGACATACAGAATCGGTAAATGACATATCCCAGACTCTTGAACGAAACCTGAAATGTTTGGAGGTTAATGCGCCGACAGGACAGATTTCAACAACGTTCATTGAATAAGGATTGTCGAGTTCTTTTCCGGGAAATGTTTTAATCGTTACTTTTTCACCGCGCTGAACAAAGGTTAACTGAGGTTCTTTGGCAACCTCATCACAAAATCTTATACATCTGGAACAGCTTATACATCTTTCCTGGTCGAACATAACGTTTGGTCCGAGGGAAACACGTTTGTCTTTATG
>JBMOHR010000040.1:0-18956 GCA_049317745.1 Ignavibacteria bacterium | reverse complement strand
AAGTTAAATCTTAATTTATTTTATAAGCATCATTTTCTTTGTCTCTACGAATGAAACACTCTCCATCTTATAGAAGTAGAATCCGCTGGATAAGTTATCACCGCTGAAATCAACAGAATAATAACCCGCTGTTTTATTCTCGTTCACAAGCGTTCGAACTTCACGTCCGAGTAAATCAAATATTGTAATCTTTACAATGCCGTCTTTTGGCAATGCGAAGTTAATCTTCGTTGTTGGATTAAACGGATTTGGATAGTTCTGACTTAACTCGAACTTTGTCGGGAGTAATGCGTTTCCGCCCTCAATACCAGTAGGTGCAACCTGATATGCAGTAACGTTGATATTATCGACATACCATCCATCCCAGTTCAGATTTGTGTCACAGGAATCTCTGAACCTGACTAGCATATTACTGGAACCTCCAACATAAGCTGAAATATTGAAGCTTTGTAATTTCCATGTAGAAGAGTCAAGACCGTTAAACGTAGCAATTCTTGCCCATGACGTACCGTTATTGCTTGATACATCAACAAATCCATAATCGTAACCTGTTTCAAGAGCAAACTTCTGATACCAGTTTAAATAAACCGCTGGATAAGTAGAAACGTTTAAAGGTACTGATATCATTTGATTGACACCACTGTTTGTACAGGCTCCTTTGAATGAATGTGTTGGTGATAAGTATTTGTTCGTAACTATTGACCAGTTTGTCATTGTCGGGAAATTAGTTGTACCGTTTTCGGCACTGTCCCTCAATACTGTATAACCATTACCAACAAAGATACTGACGTTCTTGTCATACATAGTAACAGTATCATTCTGTCTTAAGCGAAGTCTTGCATAAATTACCGAGTTATTCGGAGCAGTTGCGCCAACTGTAAAATTAAACGTAACACTGTCTGAAACAAAAACACCGAGTGATGGTTTCGTGTAGATTTGTGTCGGTACGTTTAAATAACCTGATAAAGGTGTAAGTTCAACTTTTACGTTTGAAGCTGCAACTCTTCCTTTGTTTCTGAATACAACTTTTAAGTTTCCTGTTTCGCCCTGTACATACCCTGTTTTATTTAAAGTCGCACTTCTTAAACCAACATAATCACCTGCCACTAAACTCATATACTTGTTCATTTCAAGGCAACTTTGTGCTTCAGGTAAAATATCGTATTGAGGAGGCCAGAATCCCATAGTACCAACTTCAGGTGTCATAGCAAACCTGTGTGTTGAGTGCCCTGTAGAGTCATTGCTGTAACACCAGTCAATATCACCACCGCGAACATAATAATTTACTGTTTGAAAAGGTGTTCCAAAAAGGAAATGGTTCTCGGCTACAATATCATTACCATATTCGTTGAATACGTTATCATCAGGTGTTGGAGTAGGGTCACACCATGCATAAGGCTTAATAAGAAGGTTACCCGATGTATGGTAATCCAAATTGACAGTAAAGTTTCTTGAGTTATAGAAAGTTTTGAAATTCTGCGTTTCAGGTTCAGAGAACGGACTAACACCTCTGTATGTGTCCGAAGATGTTGTTGTAGAAGAACCACCGTTACTCGAATTCCAGAAATTATATGTACCGAAGTTTCTGTTTAAGTCGACACCAATTGCACCAACCTGTGGTCTGCGATTCTTTCTCCATTGACCACCACCATTAGGATTTGTAGTTTGGTTATAGACATATCCATCAGGATTAATAAATGGTGTAAAATAAATCTCACGGTTGTTCAGAATATAAGTTGCAATCGGATCGATGTTATAATTTTCAACTAACCAGTAAATATAATAAAGAATGTTTGACATTCCAAGCGGTTCACGTGCGTGTGTCATACCATTTAGCCAGATTTCAGGCCTTCCTGTAGAAGCATCAGGATTCTTAGTAACTCTTATAGTCCACATTGCTCTGTTTTCATAACTGTTACCAATAGACCATTTTGCTGAGACTAATGTAGGATACTGTATTCTTAATGAATCAATCTTATTGATCGCTTCTTCCCATTTCAAATGACCGCCCATTGTACCATATATAGAATGACTAATGGCAAAATCCTGTTCAGACTTTCTCAATGCTTCCTGAATCTGTGCAGGACTCATTGATGGCAGACTGTTGTAGTATTGCATCCAGTCGTCTATTTCAATCGTGTATGCAACACCCGATTTATTTAACAGAGATATTTCTGTTTCTGATAACCAGGTTTCAAAATACACACCGGGCTTAGAATTTCCACCTTCAAGGTGTAAATCTGCGGCTGTAAGTTTTCTGGCATCTGCTTCGGTCTTCAGAGATATTCTTACTTTAGAATATTTTTCCTGACCCGAACTTATATTGTTCTTTTGTGCAAATAAATTTGTAAAAAGAAATGAGGCAATCATTAGCATAATTGCCGATAGAAGTAAGTGCTTTTTCAAGATAGTAAATTTTAATTATTAAAACCCATTTTATATAAAATAATTGATATAATATTCAAATGGAATGAAAAAGTTAATATTGAATAAGTACTATAAAAAAAAGGAGAGTACAAACGTACTCTCCTTTCATTAGGTTAGAATAGAATTTGCATTCTATTTTAATACAACCATACGTTTTACATCAACAAAACCGTTAGTTTCCAGCCTGTAGAAATAGATTCCCGATGTCAGTGATGAAGCATCGAAATCGACTATATACTGTCCTGCTGATTTCTGTCCGTTGACTAGATTAGCAACTTCTCTTCCGAGCATATCGTATACTCTTAAAGTAACGTACGATGCTTTTGGAAGTGCAAATTTAATCATGGTTACAGGATTAAACGGATTCGGATAGTTCTGACTTAAATTGAATTCTTTAGGAATTTCAACAGGTAATGAACTGATTCCTGATGGCATATTCAAACAGGTGTCGTTGTTTGAGTAAGACCAGCCTGTACTGTATGTTAAAGGAGTTGACCCGTCAAATACAGATGAATTGCTCATGAAAGACATTCTGAAACAAGCTGTTGGGTTTGATACGTTAAACCTTAAACTTCCGAGCCAGTAACTTCCTGACGTAAGGGCATATGGAGTTTTAGTGTAAAGCAAAAGTATGTTCAGACTTGCAGCGGTATCGTTGCAGATTTTTGTTGAAGTCATGTTATCATAATTTGCATTGCCCGAAAGATTAACGTAAGAACCGGTAGCAGGGCTTTCGGGTACGAATGAAAATTCATTCGGTACACCAGAAGTCCAGTAATTAAATCTTATGTTGGTAAGACCAACGTTCCAAGTCTGCCCGGCAGGAACTGTGCCGTAAATATCAACAAGAAACTGTCCGTTATCAAATCTCGGATTCTGGATGTTAAAATTTACCTTTACCTGTCCGTAAGAAACGGTAGCAACAAGTAAAAGAGCAACTATTGTTAAAAATATATTTTTCATTTTCTTTAAATTTTAATTTCCAAATAGTTAAAACGGACGAGCATAACTCTTACCGAAATTGTTATAAAGTATTGGCGCATCGTATCCGTCAACAAATCCATCACCGTTGAAATCGGCAGACTTGTAGCCCGATAATCCGAACTGTGATTTATAATAAGTATAATCCGTCGGGTCAACATACCCATCCTGATTCGCATCTCCGCCATACAGTACAAACGCTGAGCCTACCTGTTTCAGGTTGCTGCCGTATGCTTTTGTAATGTTATCGGTGAAATTATAAGTTGTAACATTACCGGTAGAGAATGACATTGGTGCTGCTGTCCAGGTTTCAAGATGATTCCTGTGCTTTACAATGATGTAATAACTTCCGTTAGTTGCATTCGCAAAGCTGATTATAGTATTACCGGTAGAATCAACTATTGCATTACTGCTGTCTCTTAATGCAAACGGAGTAGTTGGATTTCTTAAGTAAACTTTCATAGAATCTTTCACCTGTGAAGTTCCGTTGTAGAAACCTTCCAGATAAACTTTAAGGCTCAGGAAGAATGTTTGTCTTGTTGTAAAACTGAATGTAGGATTTGAATAAGGTCCCTGACCCCCTGAATTAATAGCCGCAACTCTCCAGAAATACTGTGTGCTTCCGATTAAATAACCGCTTGGCAGAGTAAATCCCGAGGTTGTAATTGCTACATTATTATATACTACATTTGTAAATGTGTTATTTGTTGCTACCTGAAGCCTGTATGTAACTGCACCCGATACATCAGTCCAGTCCATAAACGGTGTAAGAGAAACACCTGTTGCATTATTGACAGGTAATAAAAGTGTTGGAGCCAAAGGTGGTGATATCATAGTTGTAAACTGCCAGACCTCTGACCAGGTTGAAGTACCACCGGCGTTTGTTGCATTAGCTCTCCAGTAATAAGTTGTGTTGAAATTTAGTGCTGGGAATACCTGATACTGTGAATTTGCTCCTGTTACTTGATTTACGATTGTTGTCGTAAATGACGGGCTCAGGGATAACTGTACTCTGTATGAAGTTGCACCGATTACGTTATTCCAGTCGAGTATTGGTGTCAATGAAGCACCAGTCGAATTATTCGGAGGAGATACTAATACAGGTGCTGCGGGAGCGCCTATTGTAGTAGTAAAATTAAACACTGTAGACCATAAGCCTTCACCACCAACGTTGACTGAGGAAACTCTCCAGAAATACTGTTGTGTTCCTGATAAAATGCCGGGTCCTACTGTATAGGTTGAAACAGTAATACCCGATTGGTCTAATGCCAAAGCAGTAAAGCTGTTATTTAATGAAATCTGTAAATGATAAGTTGCAGCTCCCGGAACATCACTCCAGTCCAATATCGGCTGAGTGGAAACTCCTATTGCACCATTTACAGGTAACAAAAGGTTTGGAGGAGCAGGTGCTGCTAAGATTGTCGTAAAGTTCCAGACGGTTGACCAGTTACTTGTTCCACCGGTATTCGTGGCGTTAACTCTCCAGTAATACTGAACTCCATTCGATAAAACACCAGGTTGTATTGCATAACCGGCATTAACAAGTCCCGTAACATCAAGAACTGTTGTATTAAAGGCGTTATCAGTGGATACCTGCATTCTGTAAAAACCTGCATTCGGTACTGCATTCCAGTTTAATGTAGGAGTTAAAGAAATGTTAACTGCTCCGTTTATCGGCGACAATAGTGTTGGAATTCCCGGAGGAGCGTCCTGAGTGGTAAAATACCATTGCTGTGACCAGTTACTCGTACCTGTACCACCTGTGGCATTAACTCTCCAGTAATACTGTGTACTGTAAGCAAGTACTGCACTTACGATAGCATACTGCGAGGCTGTAATGCCTGATTGATCTAGAACTGTAGTTGCCCCCGTAAAAATCTGTATTCTGTAAGATGTTGCTCCTGAAACATCATTCCAGTCGAAAGTGGGAAACAACGAAACACCCGTGGCATTGTTTGGCGGTGCAATCAATACCGGCGGACTTGGTTGTGCCATTAAACTAACGCTAACGAATAGCATTAATAATAAGGCAAACATTGAAAAAATCTTTTTCATAACCTAATAAGTTAAATTATAGAAATAAATATATATTTTTGACGTGAAGTAGAGCATTCATCCAAACTCTATTCTATATGAAGTGAAAAGTAATTAATTACCTTTGAACAAATTATATAGAAAATAACTAAAAGTCAAGAAATAAAGTAATGAATAATTACAAAGGGTAAAAAATGTCTGACTGCCTATTTTTCAGGAATAGTGTATTGTATGCTATTCTACCGAAATGTAAATTTAACTTTCATTATTAGATTAATACTGCTATTTTTAAGAGTCAAATTAAAATACCATTATGAAAGTAAAATTTTTCCCGTTAGCATTATTAGTTTTAGTTTTCACACTTTCTTCAATTCAGGGTTATACTCAGATTGGATACAGTTCGAAAATTGATTCATTAATAAATCTTATTACTGCTCAGTCAGTAAGTCTTTTAGATCGTCAGTTAAGCGGTGATACAGCATGCGTAATAGGCGGTTTACCTTACACGATAGTTTCGAGATATTACGGTTCTGCATCAAACCAAAAAGCAGCACAGTTTATTTTTGAGACTCTGCAGAGTTACGGTTACACGCCAAGATACCAGAATAACAGTGCAACCGATATAAATGTACTTGCAGTAAAAACAGGTACAAAATACCCTAATCAGTATTTTGTTATTTGTTCACACTACGATGATATGCCTTCCGGTACAACTGCTCCTGGGGCAGACGATAATGCATCGGGTACGGTTGCAGTTCTCGAAGCTGCTAGAATATTAAAGAACTTCCCGACTGAGTATTCGATTATCTTCGCTACTTTTGATGAAGAAGAACGCGGACTTTACGGAAGTAAAGCATTTGCAGACTCGTCATACTTCAAAGGCGATTCAATAGTATGCGCATTGAACTTTGATATGATTGCATATGACGGCAACAATGACGGTAAAAGCTGGGTAGTCACAAACGTACCTTCAGAAGGATTTGCCAATGATTACATTTCAGCAATGAAGACTTATTTACCGACATTAGTACCTGAGAAGCATATTGACTTGACTGCCAACAGTGATCACGCATCATTCTGGCCAAGAGGATATAAAGCATTTATGAATATCGAAGACGAAAACGACTTTACACCTTATTATCATACAACTAATGATAAGTTCAACACACTGAATATTCCATTCTTCAGAAACATGGTTCGTACAGCTCTTGCTTCATTGACGTCTTTTTCAAAAGATATGAAGATGGACTTCTATCACGATCCGCTTGGTAATGGAAACTTTGTAACACCAAGAACTGCAACAGTCGTTATTAAATCAAAGAACAAAGTTGCATTGGGAACATCAGCACCTAAACTCTATTATAAAGTAAACAGCGGGACGTACACTTCTGTTAGTTACAATTATGCAAACCTTGACACTTTTAAGTATACGATTCCAGGAAATCCGCTTGGCTCAATAGTAAGTTATTATTTTGCAGCACAGGATTCAGCCGGAAATTTTGTATGTACATTCCCAGCAGGCGGAAGAGGAATGAATCCTCCGGGAACAACTGCACCAACAACGGCTTTTTCATACACAGTTGAGAACGTTAATTATGCGTGCGTAGGAACAGGAACTACAGCCGCTCCACATCCTTTCTATTCATTCTGGATGGACGCAAAGACTGATATGCTTTATCTGAATTCCGAACTTGGCTTAACAGACCCGAAAATTCTAACAAGGATTGGCTTTAACTTTGCAACAGTTCAGGCACAGGTTTTAAACGGCTTTACTATAAAATTACAGAATTCAAGTTTAACGACATTAACCGGTTTTGAACAAAGCAACTGGACAACTGTATACAGTGGTACATACACACCTCCGGGAACAGGATGGCAGTATATAGATTTCACAACACCTTTCTACTTTGACGGTGTTAACAATCTTCTGGTTGAAGTATGTTTCGATAACAATGCTTACACACAAAACTCAACCGTATATTCAACTGCGGCAGCAGGTAAAACCTGGCTGTATTATACTGACAACTCTACAGGATGTACAATGACGGGCGGTTCAGCACAGGCAAACAGACCTAATGTATGTTTTGTTTATCAGACAGGAACGGGCGTTGGCAATAACGGATCAACTTTACCAGTAAAGTTTGAATTGAATCAGAACTATCCAAATCCGTTTAATCCAGTAACAAAGATAAACTTTGCGATTCCAAAGACATCATTTGTATCATTAAAAATATACAATATGCTCGGAAGAGAAATTGCAACTTTAATATCAGATACAAAGGTTGCCGGATACTATTCAATAGATTTCAACGCATCGGATTTATCATCGGGCGTTTATTATTACAGACTTGAATCAGATGGATTCACAGACGTGAAGAAAATGATGCTCGTAAAATAACGGTTAATAAGTAAGCGTTTTTAAAGACCCCCGCATAAACGGGGGTTTTTGTTAGGTAAAAGTGTTTCGGTATGACCAGAGTATCAGACGAGTATCAGACGAGTATCAGACGAGTATGAAATCAGTATATTATGAGTATATATTATGTATATAATCAGTATATATTTGGTTTAGTATAAAAACTGCCGGAAAACAGGCTTTATTAAGATAGAATACATTTTAAGTATGAATAATACAAAATTCTAATTAATTCTGGGATTAAAGCGAAAAGGTGATAGGAATAATCTATCACCTTTTGTTTATTATAATTATTTCATTTAAGCACGGTAGGTGTCGGCTTTCCAGTTTTTGATTGACTTCTTGATTTCGTCTTCTGACATTCCTGAATCGGCTGCTTTCTTTGCGAGTTCGGGTAATTCCTCATCGGAGGCAAAACGGAGTCCGATTATCTGGCGCATTGTGATTCTACTGTCAAACGGTTTTCCAATTAAAAGATAGTGTCTGAAGTTTTCTTCTGCACGAATTGCCCTGTCCTGTGCCTTTAAGGCAAACTGACGCGCATAGGCAAAAAGACTGAACAGAACAACAGATGATAACAGGAAGAATAATTCGGGTCTCATAGACTGACCTTTTTTATACGCAACATAGGTATAGTATGCTGATGATATAAGGAGTAGCACTATTATTAAGAATGTTAATATGTGGTACATTGGAATGATTCTTCTGTGATTTGAATAATTTTGTTCTTTCATAGTTTTGTTTTTTAAAGTTAAAAATTTATTATTGAAACCGTTAAAACGGTTATATTAATAATTGTTAATTTCCCACGGATAAATCCGTGGGCTGTATTTAAGAGCTATTTCATTAAATTTCTTTTGAGTATAGTTTAATTAAAACCCAGGCATCGGTTACGTTTCTTTCTTCTACGTTTGTCTGCGCTATTACCATTCTTAATGTAAACTTTCCGTTTAGTTTTGTGTGTGTCAAAAACATCTTTCCTGAGTTATTCAGTTTATGCATCAGGTCTTCGTTCAGGATATTTAACATATTTTCGTCAATAATGTTTCCCGGATTGTACCTGAAACATACTACGTTTGCGTTCAGCGGTGCGAGTATTTCAAAATCGTTATCACCATTAATCTTTTCAAACAAATCTTTTGCGAGTTTCAGGTGGTATCTGACTTTATCTTTCAGTCCTTCGACTCCGAACGAACGGATTACAAACCAGAGTTTTAATGCACGGAACCTTCGTCCGAGCGGTATACCCCAGTCGCAGTAATTGTTCGCAACGTTGTCCGAACGTGTCTTTAAATATTCGGGAATGATTTCAAATGTGTTTAATAATGCATTCTTGTCTTTTATGAAGTATGCAGAACAGTCGAAGTTTGTGAACATCCATTTATGCGGATTGAAGACGAAAGAATCTGCTTCTTCAATTCCTTCGAGCATCCATCTGTATTCCGGAAGTATCAGTGCAGTGCCAAGATAAGCAGCGTCAATGTGCAGCCAGAAATTATATTTCTTCTTCAGAGCTGATATTTCTTTTAGCGGGTCAATTGCAGTAGTGCCCGTTGTACCGAGTGCTGCAACAACGCACAGAGGTTTGTATCCCTTTTGAATATCGCTTTCAATTGCCTTTTCAAGTTCAGAAGGAATCAGTGCAAAGTTTTCATCGACTGATACTTTAACAAGGTTGTCCCTGCCGATGCCCGCAATCTTAACTGCTTTTTCAATTGATGAATGTGTTTCTGTAGAACAATATACTCTGTATCTTTCATTTCCTGAAAACCCTTCTTTATTGATTTTAAAATCTGAGTGGTATTCACGGGCAGTAATAATGGATGCGAGTGTTGATGTTGATGCCGTGTCCTGGATGACACCAATAAAGTCCTTCGGCAATCCTATCATATCCCTCAGCCATATCATTACTTTTTCTTCGAGTTCTGCCGCCGATGGAGAAGTTTCCCATTTCATACATTGTGCGCCAAGTGCTGACGTAAGCATCTCTGCAAGTATTGACGGAACGCTTGAGTTTGCCGGAAAGTATGCGAAGAAATCCGGACTCTGCCAGTGAGTGATTCCCGGCATTATAATTTTCTGAAAATCATTAAATATGTTTTTGAAGTCTTCGGGTGTTGAAGGAGCAGCGTCGGGAAGCTGATTAAATACTTCGTGATACTTTACCTGAGATTTTACAGGATACTTTTCTACTGTCTTAAGGTATTCGCTTACCCATTCGAGAATTTCTTTTGACGCATCGTCAAAGTTTTGGTTATCCATTATTTTAAGTATAATAGTTTAATCATCTGAGAATTACTTCCACTGATAACTTTCAGAAAATACATACCTGTTGCCAAACTTTCAGGTGAATAAACAAAAGAATTAAGGCCTTCGTTAAATACCTTATTTTGGATTGTGCCGACTTCCCTGCCATTAACATCATACAACTTATAGGATACGTATCCCCTTTTCTGCATATTAAACTTTATTACTGTCGATGAATTAAACGGGTTAGGATAATTCTGGTACAGTTTAAAATCTTTCGGGTTTGTTGTTTCATTCGCAATTCCAATGGCAATGTAATCGCTTACTCTTGCGCTTACCTCAACTTCCGCAAGTCCGCTTTTGTTCAATCCATTTATCAGACCTGTAAAACTTTTTATGACTACCTTAATTTTGTTTACAGTTACCATCGGACTAACAAGAACTGATTTTCCGTTTACATCAAGTCCACCGGTGTTTGGGATAAACTTTACTAACTGGCCGTCGTTATACAAATATATTTCACAGTTGCTTACCTGAATGTCAGTCTGGTTTGCAGAATTCGGAAATATATTATACAACTTAATTTCCCTTAAGTCGAGAGGAAGATTCCATTGAAGTTCAACGTATTCGTTCGTTCCACCGTTTGATATCCAGCAGACGTTTAAATCTTTATTGCGGGCTTTTCTATCGATTACATTTTTTGATGCGGATGACGGAAACACACTGCTAGAAAAAGTTGATGCAGATGTTGAAAGGTTTGTAAACTGTGCTTCGGTAATGTTTACAGGAACGGTTATCTGAGTATGTCCTGCGTGACATCCGACACATTTTGTGCCCGTGCCGCGAGAGCCAAAATTAAAACCTGTTACGTGAGCAAATTTATTATTACCTGTACTTAAAACTCTGCCGAGCGAATCGGTTACCTGTTCGAACATCTGAACGTTTGCAGGAATATCTCCCTGTGCCACTTTACCGTCGTGGTCTATGTTTATAGTACGGAATAAAATCGGTTCGTCAAGTCCGTCAGGATTCTGACGCTGATGATTTAGGAAAAATTTAAACCTTGCACTTCTTGTGATGTTCGGAGCATTGCCTATAGGAGCATCGACTGGTGCATTAGCATAAATATTCATACAGTCGAATCGGAAAAGTCCGCCCTGATAAAATGTAGCGGGGTCGCTCGTAGGCGGAAGTTTATTAACGTCGTAATCCCTGAGATAATCAACTAGAGGCGGTCTGGTTTTCGGGATAAGAAGTTCTGCATTCAGTTCGAGTGTTCCGAAAAAATCCGTTACCTGCTGAATATTACTTCCGTTTTTATTGCATACATAAATACCATAATCCTGTGCTTCAACTGTTATTGCATAAGAAAACAAAACCCTTCCATCTGGCAAAGGCAGAGGGTCAACTGCATAAGGCGGAAGCATCGTCCCTGTTGACGGTGGATTTTGTGTATACAATTGTGTTGATGTATCAACGCCTACTATATTTTTAAACTCGCTTAGCCCTTTGCTGAAATACCTGATTCCTGTGCTGCCACCTGTGTGAACCATCGGCAAATGCGGAACGTAACAGGCAAACATATCCCCGTTTGAATCTATGCGTGGGCGGTATCCGAAAAGCGTGTTACGTTTCTGCGGGTCGCCTGCGTATAGTTTAAGCATATCCGCATCAGGATTAATTATGTTAACCTGCCAGAGATTTCCTACATCTTTTGTTAATGCCAGAGCAGTGTCACGTGTCAATCCGCTTGAAGTGAGGTTGCTCGGCATATCTGCATTAAGCCACCATCTTGAATAAACAATCCTTCCGCTTATTGGGTCAATGGTTGGTTTCTCAGCACCGTTTCTTTCTGTTGTTATGCGGAACATATTTGTCCCGGTTGAATCCATAATAAATAAATTTGTTGTAAGTGCGGAACCAAACTGAGATATACTCGGAAACCTTGTTGATGCAAAAACTATTCTGCCGTCTGGAAGATAGACGGGGTCGATATCATCATATTTCTGAAATCTGAAAGAAGCTGCTCCGAATTGTGAAAGGTTTATGAACCTGTCAGTGAAAGTTATTTTCCTGAAACCTGTTCCGTTCTTATTAATCTCGTATATCCTCCAGGAACTGTCACGGTTTTCTATTCCTGCAAAAAGAATTCTGTTACCGTCCCAGTTTACGCAGGGCTGCTGAACATCAATTAAACTTATCCCATTGAATGACATTGTACTGTCAACAAGAACGGTAGTGCTTCCGTCGGCATTTCTGACAAGAAGTCTTCCTCCTACTGCTGTAAACTTTGAATGAGGTCCCATACCAGGCAGCAATCCAGCCTGCGGATATAGAATGTTACCGTTTATCTGATGATTCCTTGACACAAATACAAGAGGAGTGTTAAACGTCTGCGAATTTACAACGTTATACACAAAAAGAAAAACCAGTATTATCAGTAGTTTATGTTTCATTCATTTTCCCGAATAGGAACTAATAACTAAACACTCACGTTTTAGAAATAGTTTACAGAATTTTTTGAAAAACAACAATTTAAGGTTTTCACTATGGAAAAAGTACTACTCCTGATTTATACAGTGATGTTTACGAGCGGATTATTCTCACAGGGATTAAATTCAGTATCAAGTTATGGCACAAACAATGTTTTAGCAGTTGGTAACGGCGGCAAGATTTTCAGAAGTACTACAGGAGGCAGCGGCTGGAGTTTGTACACAATTAATCCTGCGGTAAACTATAAATCAATTACACAGACGGGAAACTACTATTTCTTTTCAGGTGACAACGGTAAAGTATATAAAACATCAATAACAGATTTACTTTTAACTGAATTAACAACAGGAATTACAACTTCATTAAACTCTGTAAGTTTTACTGATTCACTGAATGGGTATGCCTGCGGCAATAACGGAGTTATAATAAAAACTACGAACGGCGGGCTTAACTGGGCAAATATCAACAGCGGAATATTAAACATAAAACTAAATGCTGTATCGTTTATTAACAACTCAAGCGGAATAGTTGTCGGAGACAGTGGAGTTGTTTATCTGACCACTAACGGCGGAACTAACTGGATATTACAATCATCATTAACCACAAGAAATCTGCTCGACTCAAAATATTACAACGAAGGCATTACTATAACCGGCGAATATGGAATATTAATCAGAAAAGACAATGCAGGAAGTTTTAATTTAAAAACAACAAGAACAAATTCTGACATAAGGAGTATTTCAGGTACATACGCAAGCAATCACGTATGCGGAGGCGGAGGTTTTATCAGAAACAATAAAATCGGCTCAGATAGTTATTTAAACTTCGAAGTGAATCCGATGATGGCAAACCTGGTTGATATACAATTTGCAGATACACTTACAGGTTTCGGAATAAGCAGTCTGAACGATGCAATTATCAAAACAACTAACGGCGGTACGAGCTGGGAATTAACGGCAGGAACCACAGCAAGCATTAGCTGGGTTTCAAAGTTAGCAACATCGGGCGGTATCGGGAATAACCTTTGTATGCATCCGACACAGAGAAATTCTCTCTTTGTAATGTACGGTAACAGAGTATACGTAAGCAGAGATAAAGCAGAAACCTGGACACAGATATCAACAACAACATTGGGAACTTCAGCACATTCTTTTTACGTAAACCCGCTAGACACAAACATTTGGGTCGCAGCGGTTGAAAGTTCGACTGATAAAGTGATAAGAACAACAGATTACGGCGTGACGTGGACAACAATATTAACACAGAATTTCAGCAACTACGGTCAGCCGCTTGAAATGGACCAGAACAACCCGTCAACATTTTATTTCGCACCCGACGGAGGCGGTTTTTATAAATCGATAGACATTGGAGCAACGTTTACAGAAATATCCGGAGCATTTCCGTTCAGAAGTCCGTGCGATTTAATAGTAATGTACGACAGTTCAAACGTAATATTCGTTGCAGACGGAGTTACAGGTTCGGGACTCGGTGATATTTACAGGTCAGGCAACGGCGGAGTAAACTGGACGAAGGTTCACACAAATCCTTCATCGAGCGAAATACCTTCAATGTCCAATTCTGTTTTTGATAAGAGCACTATGTATGCAACTAACTGGAGCGGCGGAAGCATTTACTGGTCGAAAGATTACGGAAACACCTGGACACTCTTAAGAACAAATGCCAGTTCAGGATGGGGTTCTGATGTTTGCAAAGAAGACCCGACACTGGTTTTAACAGGGTCATACGGCTCACCAACATTTCTTTCCACTAACAGCGGTACAAACTTCAGCACGTATAATTCGGGCGGAGGAGCAGGTGCGGGAATAATCGTACCTGAGCGTGGTTATTTGATTAATATGATGACGGGCGGACTTCTTAAAATGAATATCACATACAGTGTAATTACTGAGGTAAATGAAAACATAATTTCTTCAATAACTCCGAAAGGTTTTAACCTGCACCAGAACTATCCGAATCCGTTTAATCCTGCGACTAAGATTAAATTTGATTTACCAAAATCAGGTAACATGAAACTTGCAATATACGACAACCTTGGAAAAGAAGTACAAACAATAGTGAACGGTTACAGAAATTCAGGAACGTACGAAATAAATTTTGACGGAAGCAAATTAAGCACGGGTGTTTATTTCTACAGATTGACTACTAATGAAATTACAGATACAAAAAGAATGTTGATGATAAAGTGATTCAAGTCACTTTATCAGAAATCCACGATAGCAAAGCGTATCGGGAATGTTAATAAAATAATTTATTACCTAACTTATAATGACTAAGAAAATATTACTGTCTGCAGTACTTATTGTTTTTGTCGCAGCACTGTACACAAACATAAAAGCGTTATCAGGCGGGATTGTTAACCTGACCAAAAGAGCAGGAAACACTGAAGGATGTACCTGCCACGGATTTGACACAACATCAACTGTGAGGATTACATTTCAGGGACCTGCCATAGTGCAATACGGAGACACTGTCACTTACACAGTCAGAATGACAGGCGGACCTTTGCTTAAAGGCGGTATTGATATATCTGCAGGAAGAGGTCAAGTACTATTAAGTTCACTTGATAATTCTTTGCAAAGACTTGAAGCATCAGTTGGAATTTATGAACTGACTCACGTTTCTCCTAAACTTCCTGTTACGGATACCATAAAATGGACTTTCAGGTATGTTGCACCATTAACGGGAACCTGGGACACATTGTTTACAACGGGCAATTCAGTAAACGGAACAGGTGGTACTTCGGGAGACTCATGGAACTTCGGACAGAGCAAAGTAATCACAGTCGCTAATATTCAGGGTATATCAGAAAACACAGGAAATGTTAACGGATTTAAATTAAATCAGAACTTTCCGAACCCGTTTAATCCTTCAACAAAGATTAACTTTCTGTTAAACAAAAGCGGACTCGCAAAACTTTCAGTATTCGACAGCAAAGGTAATCTTGTAAAGAATTTATTAAACGAAAGAAAGAATGCGGGAGAATATACTGTTGACTTCAACGGAAGCGGATTAAGCAGCGGAGTATATTTCTACAAACTTGAAGTTAACGGAATAAGTGAGACAAAGAGAATGCTATTGATAAAATAAGTTTAAGCTAAAGTGTTTTCTTAAAAGGGTAGTTTTAAGAACTACCCTTTTTTATTACAATCAGTTAAACACCGACTTGAAAAACCCTTTGTCGTTCTTTGCTTCAGGTACAAAGTTTTCCGATTTGCCGAGTTCTTTTAATACTGTCTTTTCTTTTGAAGAAATTTTCTTTGGAATGAATACGTGAATCTTCACGAGCTGGTCTCCGCGGCCACCGCTGTTAAGATGGCGGATTCCTTTATCACGCATACGTAGTACACTTCCCGACTGTGTTCCGGGCTCTACCTTTAATTTTGCCTTACCGTTCAAGGTAGGAACCACAACATCAGCTCCGAGAATTGCATCGGAAATGCTTATCTTTAAATTGTATATTATATCGTCGTTATCGCGTATAAAATATTCGTGTTTTTCTTCTTCTACGAATATCATTAAGTCACCTGCGTGCCCGCCTCTTGCTCCTGCATTGCCTCTGCCGCGCAAGGAAAGATACTGTCCATCCGATACACCCGCAGGGATTTTAATCGTTTCTGTTTCTTCTTCCTTTGTCCTGCCGTCGCCGTGACATTCTGTACATTTATCCTTTACAATCTTTCCCTCTCCGTTACAGTTATGACATTCAGAAACATTCACAAACTGACCGAAGATAGAACGCGATACCTGTTTAATCTCACCGGCACCTTTACAAACCGAACAGGTAACATATCCTGCACTCGACTTTGCACCCGAACCGTGACAGGTTTTACAGGTCTTCAGTTTCTTTATCTTTAAAATCTTTTCAGTACCGTCTGCAATCTCTTCATAAGAAAGCCTTAATGTAATCTTCATGTCAGTACCTGCTATACCCTGAGAGCGTCTTCTTCCTCTTGAAGAACCTCCGCCAAAAAACTCATCGAATATGCTGCCGCCACCAAAGCCACCAAATATATCTCCGAAATGAGAGAATATATCGTTAACATTATCGAATCCCGAGAAGCCAGTTGAGTTGACACCCTGATGACCAAACTGGTCGTACCTCTGCTTTTTCTGTGGGTCAGAAAGAACTTCGTACGCTTCGGCACATTCCTTGAACATCTCTTCAGATTCTTTATTACCCGGATTTTTGTCGGGATGGTACTTCATCGCAAGTTTTCTGTATGCAGATTTTATCTCGTCATTTGACGAACCTTTACTAACTTCGAGTATTTCATAATAATCTCTTTTTGTCATTTTCTATTCTTTTTCTGTTGATACTATTACTTTGGCAAATTTAATAACTTTATCCTTTAACTTATAACCTTTCTCTACAACTTCAACTACTGTGTGAGGAGCAATGTCATCACGCGGCACCTGCAAAAGTGCATCGCAGGTATTAACATCGAATTCCTTGCCGAGTATATCTATTTCCGTAAGCCCTTCGCTTGTAAGAGTATTGTTAAACTTATCCGTTACTAACTGAACTCCCTGCTTAAGAGTTTCAAAATCCTTTGTTTCACCTTTTTCAACGGACTCCATTGAGCGTGTTAAGTCTTCGTAAACAGGAAGGATTGATTTTATTAAACCTTCCGAAGCGTATTTTATGTAATTCGATATTTCTGTATCCGAACGCTTTTTGTAGTTCTCAAATTCTGCGGCTTTGCGCATTAAAGCATCTTTGTAAAAATTCACTTCCTTCTTAAGAATTTCCAGTTCATTGGGTTGCTCTTCCGAAGCTTTATCCTTTATGTCAACGTTCACTTTATCTTTAAGCTCATTTTCTTCAGCGTGGTCTTTATGCTTATCATTTTTCTTCATTTATAAATGTATCTCCTTTAATTATTGATTTAATTCCGAAATTAATTTTGACGTATATTCAACAAGCGAAATCATCTTGGCATAGTTCAGTCTTTTTGGTCCTATTATCCCTATCTTACCGTTTACACCGCCTATTGAATAGTCAGCACAAACAATACTGTAATCTTTAAGTTTTTTCTCCACATTCTCCGAACCGATTTTAATGCTCACTTCATCGATGCTCTTTCCAGGGTTCTGAAAAATGTGTATTACCAAATTCTTATTCTCTGTAAGAGTTATAATATTCTTAAAATTCTTAGGGTCTTCAAATTCCGGCTGAGAGATAATTTCTCCCGTTCCCGATATGTGTACCTTGTTGCCCTTTTCATCCTCACTGTTTATTTTATCGATTGAATTGAAGAAAAGTTGCAGTAATTCGGGTTCGTCATTCTTGTAATCACTTATTCTCTCTTCAAATGTTTCCTTTATCTGTAAAAGAGTTAATCCTGAAAGTCTTTCGTTAAGTAATTGAGTTATTTTCTCAATTTTCTGAAAATCTATTTCATTGTCGATTTCCATAATCAGTGTTTTCACGTAACCTGACTTAATCGTAATAACCAGCAGCAACTTTAATGATGTAATTGAAAACACTTCAAGCTTCTCAAAAACGCCCGAACTCAAAAACGGCTGAGTAACCACTGCAAGCTGATGCGAAATGACACTCAAAAGTTTTGAAGTTCCGCGAAGCAAATCGTCCGAATCGAAAATACTGCTCTTCGATTCTTCAATATTACTCTTAATAAACTCAATTTCATTCTTATTCAGACCTTCCTGCTTCATCAGTTCATCAACGTAGTACCTGTAACCTTTATCGGTCGGCTTCCTCCCCGCAGAAGTATGCGGAGTTTCAAGCAGATCCATATCTTCAAGGTCGCTCATAACATTACGTATAGTAGCGGACGACAAATTAAGCCCTGTTTGCTTCGAGATAATTCTCGAGCCAACGGGTAATCCGTAATGTATGAAGTTGTCCACGATGTAACGCAGTACTTCTTTTTCCCTATTTGATAATGTTTCTGCCATAAAATTACTAAATTTAATTACTTTACAGGTTTAATAAAATTCATTATTTCAGACCTGATAATGTAAATTTAGGATATATCTAAAAGATTATTTATTGTTAAATCAAGATTTTCGTCGTTAAAATGACGGGCTGAATGCCTTGCCCTTCTCACTTCATTCAAATCGATTTCGGCAAATATTAGTTCCTCATCGAATAACTTACCGGCTGCAACCACATTCCCGAACGGGTCTATGATTTCACTCCCGCCCCAGAAATTAACACCGTCTTCATAGCCTACACGATTTGTAAAAACGAAATAATTAGATAAGAGCCTTGCGAATGTTCTGTGCTGTTCGGAATTGATTTCGTGATTCTTGAATTTCTCCGTATCAACTCCCATTCTTGTTGGTGACGCTGCTATTCCATACACAATCTTTG
>JBMOHR010000039.1:0-19010 GCA_049317745.1 Ignavibacteria bacterium | reverse complement strand
AACTGTTTGCTGAGAACCTTTGCTGGTTTAATAAGTCATTTACTCTGAAACCAAGTACAATCTTTTTATCGAACAAACTCTTTTGTATCGCTGCATTCATCATTTGCATCGGTTCAATTTTTCCCTGTGCTGATAATTGTTCGCCGTAATAGAAATAAGTCAGTTGAACGTCGAACAAATCTGGAATAGCAGCATTTGTTGTGAACCTTGCAGACCAGGCATTGTAAGTTTTGTCAAAGTTGAACTGGCTATTATTCTCAAATATATTTGTTTTAAAGTAACTGACGCTTCCATTCATAGTCCACCATTTAGCAAGTCCGCCTTGTGCTATAAACTCAAGACCGTATGTGTTTGATTTGCCTATGTTTTCAGGTTTCATAGTTGAAACTCCGTTTGTATCAACACTCGTAACAAAGTTCATTGGATTCTTTGTGTTTCTTAAAAATCCTGATAAAGTTAATGTTGCAAACTTCAGTGACCTTGTGTAACCAAGTTCATATGAGTTTGTGTATTCAGGTTCCAGATATGGATTACCTGTACGGATTGTATATTGGTCAATCTGGTCGATAAACGGATTCAGGAAGAACAAATTTGGCCTGTTGATTCTTCTGCTGTAACTAGCCTGAAACTGATTTTCGATTCCGAGTTTCTGAGAAAGACTGATGCTTGGGAATAAGTCGAAGTAATTGTTGTCAAACTTTTGTGTTTCCCTCTGTAAATCAAAATTGATATAAGTATATTCGCCTCTTAATCCGCCTTTATAAGAAAAGTCCTTATATTCTCCTGAATATTCACCGTACACGGCCGAAATTAAATCCTTGTAGTTCACATCATTGTCTTTTCCCGGTACAGTGAGCCATTGATTATTCTGAAAGCTTCTGAACGAATAAACTCCATTAATAAGTCTTCCATTGGATTTGATGCCTGTTTCAAGTTTGGTTTTCTCTCCGAAAGGATGAACATAGTCAGCCTGAAAGTTTGCAAAGTTAAACCTGTAATTGGAATTCTTGGCTTGTTCTGAGGTTACGTTAGATACGACACTGCTGTACTTTGTACCGTCTTTTTCATTCCTTGATGAATAATTAATGAATGTGGTAAAATCTCTTCCCTTTTCCTTAAACTTTTTTGAGTAAGTGACTGTGCCGTCTAAATTCAATCCTGATCTTGGGTTTTCGTTTTTTGAATAGAAATTAGAAGTAAGTTGATTATTCTCGTTGTAAAAATCCAGATTACTGGTTGAATTTAAGTTTCTCTCATAATAGAATACATTAGTTACGAGTGAAACAGTATTATCTTTGTCTATATCATAATCCATTCCTACTGAACCGTAGTGAGAGAGTCCTTTGTATTTCCAGTTTAGATTCTGGTTAACGTACCGGGAGTTTACACTTGCATAGTTATACCTGTCAAAATTTGTTAAACCCGGGAGTGTATAATTCCAGTAACTGTAATTACCATTGAGACTTAATTTACCTTTCTTGTACGACCCTCCTGTTGAGAGATTGTACTTATCTTCTGTTCCTCCGTTTATCTTAATGTTTCCATTGTATCCGAGAGACTGATTCTGCTGTTTCATTATAATATTAATTATACCTGAAACTCCTTCAGCCTCATATTTAGCGGATGGGTTGTTAATCACTTCAACTTTATCGATAATATTAGCCGGCATATTTTGTAATACCTGAGTACCATTACTGAGAAGTGCTGAAGGTTTTCCGTCTATTAATATTTTAACGTTACTGCTTCCTCTTAAACTTACGTTACCGTCATTATCAACTTCAACCGATGGAACATTCTTCAGAACATCCATAGCGCTTCCGTTCTGAGCGGTCAAATCCTTTTTCGCATCGTATATTTTTTTGCCTGCTTCAAATGTCATAATAGGTGCTTCATCGACGACTTCAATCTCCTGTGTTGTTTCGTTTATTACATCCAGCTTTATCGTTCCGAAGTTTATGTTCCTGTTGTCTTTACTGGCATGAACATTCTTAGCTACAGCTGTGCCGTATCCTATGTAACTTACTTTAACAGTGTAGATACCATCGGAAATATTATCTATAGAGAATGAACCGCTTACATCAGATAATATACCCGTAACAAGAGTGGAATCGATTGAACTAAATACCTGAATGGAGGCAGATTCCAACGGTTTACTTGAAACTTTGTCGACTACTTTTCCCTTAATGGTAGAAGTTGCAGACTGGGAAAAGGATAAGTTACTTAATAAAGTAATTATTATAACAACTGTGTAAATAAATTTGTTTTTCATACATTGTTCTTAAGTGATTTAATTCTGTTACGTTTGCAAATTAAATTTGTTACGATGAAAAATAATGTTGAAATGAATCCGGGTTTACAATACGGGTAAGTATGAATTGTGAAAATAAAAGGTATTGATAAAACAGCCGTTCTGATAAGCGGCTGTTTAAGTAATGTTGAAATTATCCGAGAGTTGCAGTGACATCAATCTGCGGAGGATTCTTTAAGTGCTTCTTAACAGCACAAAGGTTTGCAACGTTAATGACTGCATCTTTGTATTTCTCAGGAAAGTCAGACGGAAGTTGTATATCAAGTGATATATTACTAATAAGTCTTGTTTCGCGGTTAAATTCCATTGTCTGAACAATTTTGATGTTGTCAGTAGGTATTTCTCTCTGGTCACAGAATCCCTTTACGTAGATTCCTGCACAGGTTCCTATAGATGCAAGGAATAAATCAAAAGGTGCGGGTGCAGCCGCATCCCCGCCTGCTTCAATAGGCTGGTCTGTCTTAATTATGAAGCCATTGTATAAGGCGTTGACTTTCTTTTTCCCGTCAAGCGTAATTTCCATTTTCATATATGTGTAATTGTTTTAATTTTAATATAGACAAAAATAAGAATATTATATGCTAATAGCAACTAAAAAAGGAATACAGTTGTTACAGTATTATAAATAACTATAAATATGAAAAAATTAATTATTACGGTATTTCTTGTGCTTTATTCTTTAATGGGAAAAGCACAGACGGGAGATATGTTCATCGAATCTGAAAGCAGATACGGTTTTGAAGAAACTGTTAAAATACTGATCGAAACTATTACGGCAGGAGGATGGAAAATCTCCGTAGTTCATGACTTACAGGAGTCGATGAAAAAATCAGGAAAAGAGGTTTTACCTGTAAAGGTTTTTGAGCTTTGTAACCCTAAACATTCTTATAAAATACTTTCGGTAGATGAATTGAGAATTTATTCTTCCTTGATGCCCTGCAGGTTTTCTGTATATGAAAGTTCAGGCGGTAAAATTTACATATCGAGAATGAATACAGTTATGCTTTCAAAACAAGCAGGCGGAATTGTTGAGACAGTAATGACAGAGGCCACAAAAGAGACAGAGGAATTCCTTAAAGCAGTACTAAACTGATTTCTTTCTTTTGGATTATCAGCTATCTGATGTTTTAAATTGAATTGTTGTATAATTGGTTTGAATAGGAAATAAAGAGCAGAGAGTGCGGGATTCGAACCCGCGAAACACTTTCGCATTTACACGCTTTCCAGGCGTGCCTCTTCAGCCACTCGAGCAACTCTCTAATATAGAACATTCAATTTAGCTAAAATATAAACCTTTTGAAACAGATTAATTATGCTCTTTATGAAACTGAATTTCTTTCAATTGCTAAAATAATACCCAACACTGAGATTTTATTAAAAAACCGGTTATTGGTGAGATAATAGTCGGTTTTAAGAATGTTAAGAACATAATTATTTATAGAGAAATTAAGATACCTACTCTTGTTGTTAAGAATGACATATTTTTAAGTTCGGGATTAATGTAATCTGAATTACTGCTTCTGAATACTTCGAATGATTTAGAATATATACCGCCATTACTGTTATATTTAATATTTAAATCTATTGCTACTTTTGGGACAAGAGGCATAGTGATACCTGCACCGATTGCATATCCAAAAGCAGTTTCACTTCCTGATTCTACATTGTTTGCCCAGTTTATTGTAGTAGGGTTATTCGTGTTGCCCGTCATTTTGCCTGTGAGTCTGTCCTTAAAGCTTAAAAAGTGAACACCCAGTTCACCCCAAACATAAGGAGAATAAGGCAGTAACGGTATACTGTACTTTGCCCCGACCATAATAGGGACGTCAGTTGCTGTCCAGGAAGGATTAAAACCATCTACTCCAACTCCGAGTTTTGTCTGCGCAAGGTTTGTGAAATAATCATTCTTAAAAGTAAACCCGTTATATCCGGCAGTGAGTGTTAAATCAATACCGGTCATTGGTATGCCATAAAATACACCGGTTTCAATAGACAGCCCAGCTTTATACAAATCTTTAAACTCACCCATAGGAACATTTGCACCTCCTGTTAAATTTAATGAGAGCGGTGTTTGCGAATAGGTAACGTTTAAAAATACAAATGTAATAACTGCGAGAAGTAAAACTTTATACGTTTTCAAATTTTTTGATTCCTTCCTTCTTAAATGTTAATAACTTATATATGATAAAACAATATATTTTTGTTTTTAGTTTTAGAACATATAAATTATTAATTGGTATATCTTTATATGATATTACTTTAAAAGTTTTTTCGAAAATTCAGTAAAGCTGTCAGGCAGGAAAAGAAGATATATCCATTTAATAAATTCCGAATTGCAGTCGAAGTATACGTCAGTTACTGAATAATCATATTTAAAAGTAATAAAACCAGGTTTAATATCTTTTATGTATTCATCTGAGAGATATTTAAGCCGCTGAATATGAGTAGGTGAACTGATAAGAACAGCTGAAGTGAATTTCTTTTGTGCAATTATTTTGTCTGCTTCAATCAGATTTGTTTTGCTGCTGTATGATGCAGAGTCAGAAAATAAACTGCTGTCAGGTACCCCTGCATTTCTTATAAGTTCATACATCATTCTTGGACCCGGAGCATTGGAAGAAGAACCGCCTGCGCATATAATGTTTTTAATCGTACCATTTTTATATAAAGCAACTGCGAGATTACATCTTTCCTTTGTATCAATGCTTAATGCTCCCTGCTTGGTTACACTATGAAAGAAAACGATTCCGCAGTCGAACTGATTGTTAAATGTGGTTTTTGAGTAGGAAGTTGATAAGTTCCAGTATATAATTACTGACATAATATTCAGGATAATAATTGAAGTGATAATTATTATTAACTTCTTATAAATGTGTTTATGTCTCAAGAACTCTTTTTTCTTTAATGTTTTAGAATATATGATTATATTATATTTGTTTGATAAATTAAATCCAATCTGATTAATGGATTTTAAACTTATAATACCCAGAAGTGTAAGCCTGCATCATTGTCCGGAATGCGATTCAACTGGTTCTCTTGACAGAGTCAGGATAGATAACCAATGGGATAAAATTCTATTAAAAGTATTTCAGGTCAGAACCTATCATTGCAGGAAATGTAAATGGGATGGTAAAATTTTCCTTTATAAAATAAGGAGCAGCCCCTGGAAAATAATATCTAATTATGGAATATTAATTCTGATCTTAATTGTCTTCTTTATAATTGTTAACTTATATTTCCGGAAATAATTTGAATCACTTAAAATTCAATTAATCAGGTATTCCCTTTTCCAATTGTTATACTATTACTGCAATTCCAAATAACTATATCAGGCTTTCCTTTTCTTAATTTTATTCTTTATCCAGCTGTAAATGGCAGGAGAAATTGAAAGAAAAACTATAACAACTATTACTTTCTCTATATGTTTTTCTATACCTGGAATATTACCAAGAAAATATCCGAGTAATGTCATACTCAATACCCAGAAAAAACCACCGAATATATTGTACTGTAAAAACTTTCTGTAAGGCATTTGTGCAACACCTGCAACTGTAGGCGCAAAAGTTCTGATTATTGGCATAAAACGTGCGATGATAATTGTTTTGCCGCCGTGCTTGTCATAGAAAGCTTTTGTCTTTAAGAGATGTTCTTTCTTGAAAAATCTTGAAGATTCTCTGCTGTATAATTTGGGTCCTAATTTAAGTCCTATGTAGTAACCTACTGCATCACCAATTATTGCAGCGGGAATTAACAAAGCATTCAGGTAGTATATATTCAGATAAGTTTCCTGTGCTGCGCCTGAAACCGCAGTAGCTGCAAGTAAGCCCGCAGTTACAAGTAATGAATCTCCTGGTAAGAAAAATCCTACGAGTAATCCTGTTTCTGCAAAGATAATCAGAAACAAACCAGGATAACCTGCAAACATTATCAGGTTTTTTAAAAAATGTTCGTCTGTTACGTATTTATAAACTTCATTTAAAAATTCCAATTTAACCTCTTTATATTTTAAATTTAATCTAAATTAACTCTTAGTTTTGCGTATTTTAAAATTATTTTCTTAAGACCGCAGTCTTCAAAAAGTATATCTGCTTTTTTATCCTTACCTCTGCCCTGAACCCCTATAACAACACCTTTTCCGAAGGTTTCGTGATAAACACCTTTTCCTTTTACAATATCTGAAAATTCATCGTTGCTTTCATCATAATTAATTTTCTCTTTTTTGAAACTTAAGCCAATCGAAGGACTTGGTTTATTCGCCTGTGATGTTAATTTCTGTTTTGGTGTTTTAAAATGTTCGTATTCAACAAGCTTTTTGTTGTTTACTTCGTCCTCTACTTCTCTTAAGAATCTCGATTTCACCTGATACATTTTATTCCCGAACCTGAACCTCATATCCGCAAAAGATATATACAGCTTTTGCATTGCTCGTGTTATAGCAACATAAAACAATCTTCTTTCTTCTTCAAGTTCTTCGAGTGAGTTTAATGAACTGGTGACGGGGAAGAGTCCTTCTTCAACTCCTACTATGAATACGATCGGAAACTCCAGCCCCTTAGATGCATGGATTGTCATTAATGTTACTGCATTCTTTTTGTCATCAACTTCATCTATATCACTCACAAGCGAAACCTGCGAAAGAAAATCGTCGAGTGTCGGAAGGTCGGTAGATTCTACGAATGCCGCTATTGCCGAAACAAATTCATCTATGTTATTAATCCTTTCATCCGAATCGGTTGTATTCTCAAGTCTTAACGATTTTAGTACTCCCATTTCATCTATCACACCTCTTACGAGTTCGTGTAAATCCATTTCATCACGCAGGTACCTGTATTTATTGATGAAATTAAGAACTTCTAAAATCTTATTCCTTGCCTTGCCCGTTATTCCGCCGAGTTCATTCGGGTCCTTTATTAAATCGTACAGGTTAAAATTCTTATCACCTGCAAAATCTTTTAACTTATCAAGTGTCGTTTTTCCGAATCCTTCTTTAAGCAGAAGAACTCTTACAAGTGATTCTTCATCCGAAGGGTTTACTATTATTCTCAGGTGTGCAAGTATATCCTTGATTTCTTTTCTTTCGTAAAATCTTATTCCGCCAACAATTATATATGGAATTCCGTTGAGTCTGAAAAATTCCTCGAATGTTCTTGACTGTGCATTAGTCCTGTAAAGGATTGCAATGTCATTGAATTTAAGTTTACGCTGATGGATTTCTTTTGATATATACCTTGATATTTTTGAGGCTTCTTCTTTATCCGTTAAGGATTCTATCAGTGTTATATTGTCGCCTGCCTGATTATCAGTCCATAGTACTTTATCTATCTGTTTCTGGTTCTTGCCGATTACAAGAGTTGCAAAGTCGAGAATCTTTCTTGTAGAACGGTAATTCTGTTCAAGTTTGAAAAGTTTATGCCCTGTAAAATCATCACCAAAGTCGAATATATTCTGTATTTCTGCACCGCGCCATTTGTATATGGACTGGGCATCGTCGCCAACTACGGTTAAATTCTTATGTGAGGCAGAAAGTGCTTTTACAATTTCATACTGTGCTTTGTTGGTATCCTGATATTCATCTACGAGTATAAACCTGAATCTGTTCTGGTATTTCCGGAGTGTTTCTTCGAACTTATTAAAAAGTATTATCGGGTATATGAGCAAATCATCAAAGTCCATTGAATTATTCCTTTTCAGTCTGTCAAAATAAACTTCGTACACATCGGCAACTATATTTTCAAACTGAGTATTAGCCAGTGTATGAAATTCACCGGGGAGTATAACTTTGTTCTTAATCTTACTTATGTATGAATGAATACTTTTCGGATTAATTTTGTCAGTAGAGATATTCTGTTCGCTCATTATACTTTTTACGACAGATACAGAATCATTGGAATCATAGATTGTAAAGTTTCTTGTGAACCCAAGAAGCTCGGCTTCAATCCTTAGAATTCTTGCAAACATAGAATGGAAAGTACCCATCCACATAAGCTCTGAACGCTCACCTGCAAAGTGAACAACACGTTCCTTCATTTCCTTCGCAGCCTTATTCGTAAAAGTCAGAGCCAGAATTTCATTCGGGCTGATTCCGCTTTCAATCAAGTATGCAATCTTGCTCGTTAAGACTCTCGTCTTACCGCTGCCAGCACCTGCTATTATTAACGAAGGACCTTCAATATGTTCAACTGCTTCTCTCTGAGCAGGGTTCAAACTTGATAAATCTATTGACATCTATGCTTATTAAATCTCGCTTTCTTTTCGATTAGGTTTGTAGATGTTTAAAATACTCAATATACTTTTCAGAATAAAGAATATTAATACAATAAAATGAAATTAGTAAATATAGTGTATATTCATTCTGTTAATAATTATGCTTTTAAATCTATTATTGCTAAATACATCTATATTTCGGGTGATTTAGCGTAGATTAAAAATATTAGATTGTATATTATTACGTATGAAAAAAGATTTAAGAAGTTTTACACAGGAAGAGCTAAAAGATTTACTCGTTAGCGGTAAGATTCAGAAGTACAGGGCAGAACAAATATTCCAGTTTGTTCATGGTAAACAGGCAGATAGTATTGAAAATATCTCTGCCATACCAAAGGATTTACAAAAAGAAATTTCGGAAAAATTCTGCATTAATGGATTAAATTGTGTTACCGTCTCAGAATCACCTAAAGATAAAACACAGAAATTTCTATTTGAGACTACTGATGCAGATAAAAAGAAGGTAAAGATTGAAAGTGTCCTGATAGTTGAAGAGGAAAGAAAAACAATCTGCATCTCAACACAGGCAGGCTGCAACGTAGGATGTGAATTCTGTGCAACAGGAAAGATGGGATTAAACAGAAATCTTTCGGCAGGAGAAATAGTTTCTCAGGTTTATGAAATTATTAAGGCAACAAGTATAATCCCTACGAACATTGTATATATGGGAATGGGAGAACCGTTCCTGAACTATGATAATGTTTTAAAATCATTAAAAATCTTTACTGATAAAAAGGGACTGGGTATATCTTCGAAGAGAATAACTGTTTCAACAGTTGGTTTTGAAAACCGTATAAAGAAATTTGCAGATGATATAAAGAGCGACCCGATGTTATCAAATGTTAAACTTGCATTGTCACTTCATTCAACCGATAATGGTTTCAGGGAATTACTTATTCCGACTGCTAAAGCCAACAACCTGAAAATTATTTATGACGAGCTGGTTTATTTTTACAGAACCACGGGAAACAAGATAACTTATGAATACATTTTCTTCGATGGTCTGAACGATACTGCAAACGACGAGAACAGGCTGATTAAGCTGTCCAGAATGGTTCCGAGCAACATAAATATTATTTCATTCCATTATGTCGATTTCCCGCTTATTGAACCCTTATCATCTTTAAATGAGAAAATCTATGACAAAATAATTGACGGTAAAGAAAAATCACTTTCAAATTCGAATAAATTATATAATTTTATAGAGAATTTAAAAAGTGAGAAAGTAACTGTTAATTTACGGACGAGCAGCGGCCTTGATATAGATGCTGCCTGTGGACAATTAGCGGTGAAAAATTAAAACCTACTATATTATTATTGTATGATTCAGTTAATAATTTTTGGTCCTCCGGGTGTCGGTAAGGGGACACAGTCAGAAATGCTTGCAAGAAATTTAAACTTGTTTCATTTATCTACTGGCGAAATTTTAAGAAAAGAAATCAGCGAAGAGTCTGAACTTGGTATTGAGGCAAAACATATCGTGGAAAGAGGATGTCTTGTACCTGATGAAATTATGATTGGAATAGTCGCAAAGGCATTGCGCGAAAACCTTAAAGGGAAAGAAGGATTTATACTCGACGGATTCCCAAGAACCAATGAGCAGGCAAGAGAACTGGATGAGATATTTGAAAAGATGAATTTTAAAGATTTAAAAGTTCTGTTCCTGGTAGTAAACGAAGATGAACTTGTAAGCAGGCTTTCGAAGCGTGGCAGGGTTGACGATACAGAAGACATAATCCGCAAAAGACTGAAAATATACATTGATTCAACAAGTCCCGTTCTTGAATATTACAAAAACGAAGGTAAAGTAACGGAAATTGACGGTGTTGGCGAGATAGAGGAAATCTACTCAAAAATATTGAATATCCTATGATATTCGATAGGGGTTAAAATTAATAACACTTAGTTGATTGAAATTTAACTAAAATAAGATTATTTTTACAAAATAAACAATTTTAATTTATGGCAGCAAAAATCAAATCATCCGAAGTAAAGGAAAAGGGGATTTATATCCTTGAGCCGAAAGGCAGCTTTATCGGCGGAGATGAAACAGATGACCTTAAATACGCAATTAAGGAAGTGGCTGAAAACGGAAACCAGAAGCTGATAATAGACTTAGGTGACGTAATGTATTTAAACAGCACAGCACTTGGTGTATTAATTTCTGCACACGCAAACTATAAAAAACGTGAAGGCGAGATTAAATTAACCAGATTGAACAAAAATCTCGAAAATTTATTCGTGATAACAAAGTTATCATTAATATTTGACTGTTATAACTCAAACGCAGAAGCAGTAGAAAGTTTTAAATAAATTTTTTTTAATAACAAATATATTCAATAATTAAACCCAAATTGGAGGTTAAAACTCAATGAAAAAATCCGGATTATTCACATTTATTCTGATAGTCGTGGCGTTTACAGTGGCTATTATATTATACATGTTTGTACTTGGAAACCCGGCGAACTTTAAGAACCCGGAAAAAACTACTCCTGCTAACTTATTAGGCGCTGTTTATCTTGGTGGTGTTATTGTTCCATTACTTATCACTTTAAGTATTATGGTTATCACATACACAATTGAAAGAGCCCTTTCACTCGGTAAAGCAAAAGGTAAAGGAAAAATCGAAGACTTCTTAAAAAAGATTCAGATTTCTTTAAAAGAAGGTAACATCGATGAGTCAATTGCATTATGCGACAAACAAAAAGGTTCAATTGCCAACATCTTAAAACAAGGTCTTGAAAGATATCAGGTTTTAGTACTTGATAAAACTATGGACGCAGAAAGAAAGTTAGAAGAAGTAAAGAACGCAATTGAAGAAGCAATGGGTCTTGAACTTCCTTTATTAAACACAAACTTACCTGCACTCGCGACTATCGCATCAGTATCAGTGTTAGTAGGTCTTTTTGGTACAGTAGTTGGTATGATTAAGTCATTCCAGGCACTTGCAACAGCAGGAACACCAAATGCGGCAGAACTTTCATCAGGTATCTCTGAAGCTCTTATCAATACAGCAGGCGGACTTTTTGGTGCAATCGTAGGAACAATATCATACAATTTCTTTTTAACAAAAGTTGGTAACATTACATATATGATTGACGAAGCAACGTATAACATTTTATCAATCATTGCATTTAAGTCTAAATAATTGATTTCGGTTCACTTTTTCAAAAATTTTTAAAATAGACAAATGAAAAAAGTTAGAGATATTAAAAAACCGAACATCACTATTGATATGACTCCGATGGTGGACGTTATTATGTTATTGTTGACGTTTTTTATGTTAACTGCAACATTCAAGGCAGCAGAATCTGAAGCCGTTGAAGTTGCTTTACCACAATCTGTATATTCGGATCCTGATAATAAGATGAAAGAAACCGATGTGATGACTTTATCTCTCACAAAAGAAGGCGATGTATTCCTCGATGTTGATAACTACAAGGTTAGAGAAAAAATCTTCGGTGATCAGTTCGGAATAGGTTTATATCATCCTGATTCAACATCAACCAGCCAGGTTCAAAAGACCGGTAAAGTTGGTGATAAGGAAATAAAGAGAAAAGTATACGTAATGAATAAAGCACAATTTGAAAAAACACTGGTTGATATTAAAGCAGCTCTGAAATCGTTCTCAGGCAAATCAGCTCAGTTTCAGGTTGTCGTAAAAGGTGATAAAGACGTTCCTTACGGAGTGTTCGAAGACCTTATGACTTCATTACACGAATCTGACAACAAGGTGTTCTCATTAGTAACGATGATAAAAGCAGATAAAAAAGAATAAATAATTTTGTTAACTAAAAACACAGGAGTTTAATTATATGGCTGGTGGCGGTTTTGATGCCCCGGATGTGGGTGGAAAAGGAAGTAAACACAAAAGGAAAGGTGGTGGAGTACGTATTGACATGACACCTATGGTGGACGTTATTATGCTTCTCTTAACATTCTTTATGTTAACAACCACACTTGCTGCTCCGCAGTTAATGAAAGTCTCGCTTCCAAAAGGTGACGTAAAAGATAAGGTTAAAGTTGATATGGGTAACGTTCTCTACGTCAGAGTTTCTGAAAAGGGAAATGTTTACTTCGCAAACGGTAAATCAGACGGTTCAGAATCTGAATTAAAAAAGATTGATATAAAAAGTGTATCAACTGAACTTGAAAAGATTTATGCATTAAACAATAACCTTCTTCTCCTTTTGAAATTTGACAGAAAAATGAAGTACAATGCTATGTCAGATGTCTTCGACGAAATTTCAAGAGCAAAGATCGAAAAAAGATACGCGTTCCTGAAAATGGAAGAATTAGACCTTCAGAAAATTGTTGCAGCCGGCGGCTAACAGATAGAAATATAAATTCTATATCATATTAAGCGGTTTAAGGGTATTCCTTAAGCCGCTTTTTGTTTATACAGGAAAATGTTAAAATTTTCAGTATTGTTTTTTGATACCGGAAAATTAATTATTTTTGATCTATGCATTTTTAGGCACATACTTCAGTATCAGACATAAAAAACAAAAAATCAGGCCAGTATAGTTTTAGTATACTTTAAGTACCGTTTAAGCATGTAACTGGTATATCACCAGTATCAAACCAGTATCAGGCATTCTGAAGCAAGACAATCACAATTTCCTCTTATCATTTCTGGGAACAAATTATCAAATATTGACTTCTTACTGATTTACATTTATTATAATGCTTAAATTTGACAAATTATAAGTTAAACAAATTAAGAATTTTGAAATACTTTAGCTTAAATACATTATTAATATTGTTACTCCTGAGTTTCTCAGTTTCTTCATATTCTCAGGATGATAATTCCCGTTCTCTGAGCGATAAACCAACAACTATAACCAAGTATGTTGTTGATGAAACGGGTACGCTTACTCAGTCTGAAATGAATTCTTTATTAAAGAAACTTGAGAGTTTTGATAAAGAAACATCGACTCAGGTAGTTGTTTATATGATTTCTTCTTTGAATGGAGAGTCTATAGAAGACGTTTCATACAAAATAGCTGAAAAGAATAAGATTGGAAGAAAAGGAAAGGATAACGGTGTACTGGTTTTAATAGCAAAGAACGACAGGGTGATGCGTATCGAAGTCGGTTATGGGCTTGAAGGAGTTCTTACAGATGCTTACACAACTCAGATTAGAACTAAAGAAATGAACCCTTCTTTTAAAGCAGGGAATTTCTATGAAGGTATTAATAAAGGTGTGGACGCAATAATCGCAGTCTCTAAAGGAGAATACAAAGCTGATTATAAATCTGACAAGAAGAAAAACAAAGATGGTTCAGGATTAATGTGTCTTGGCTTCCCCGTATTTGTAATAATCATATTTGTATTTATATTCTTTAGTATATTTGTGTCTGTAATAAGACGTATATTCGGCTGGGGTGGCAGACATTATACAGGTGGCAGCGGCTGGGGTGGAGGCGGTTTCTTCGGAGGTGGCGGCAGTTCATGGGGAGGCGGTGGCAGTAGCAGCGGATTCGGTGGATTCTCTGGCGGCGGAGGTTCATTCGGTGGCGGTGGTTCAAGCGGAAGCTGGTAATTTATTCATTCATAAATTTTAAATGTAAATTAAAATGCCTATAAATTATATTAAGAAATATTTATCGAAAGAAGATCTTGATTCCATTACGAATCATATTGCCGAAATTGAGAAATTCACTTCGGGTGAAATCCGTATCTGTTTTAAGAAAAATACTGCCTGGGCAGAAAGAAAATTAACTTCACGTGAAATGGCCGTTAAAGAATTTCATAAACTCGGTATGCATAATACAAAGGATAAAACAGGAGTTTTACTCTTTATATTGTTCACAGATCGAAAGTTTGAAGTCGTGGCAGATAAAGGTATTAATGATAAAATATCTGATGCGAAATGGGATGTGATTAAAAATCATTTAATCAGTGAGTTTAAAGAAGGTAATTTTAAGACGGGTATTTTCAAGGCGCTTGACGAGATTAAAGAAGTGCTTATTAAAGAATTTCCAAGGAAAGATGATGATACTAATGAACTCTCAAATGATATTGTAATAGAATAATACTTGAGAAAGATTCTCGTCATATTATTGCTTCTTATGATCAAAGGGTTCGCCTATTCTCAGAGTGATACTTCAAAGTTAAAAGATTCATTAAACGTGAAGGATTCCCTGAAGGCAGGTCTTGACTCTTCTAAGTATGCGAAATCTGATATAGATGAAATTATTAATTATTCCGCTGCTGATTCTGTTGTATTTGAACTTGCAACGAATAAGATGTATTTGTACAATGAAGCTGAAGTAACATATAAAGATTTAAAGTTGAATTCTGGTATCATTATTGTTGACAGAGAAACACAGATTCTTGAGGCAATAGGAATTCCGGTTGATTCAGCCGGTGTGACTAAGTTTATTCAATCCCCATTGATGAATCAGGGGACAGATAAGTTTGAGGGTTCCAAACTGACTTACAGTTTCAGGAGTCAGCGCGGGACGATTTCAATGGGGTATTCGGATGCTGATGTGGGTTACTATTTTGGAGAGAAGATTAAAAAGGTGCTTCCTGATTTGCTTTTTATTAAGAACGGGCTTTATACTACTTCCACCGATAGAGTTGATCCTGAATACTATTTCTTTTCTCCGAAAATGAAACTCATTCCTAATGATAAGATTATTGCACAATCTGTATTCCTTTATATAGAGGGTGTGCCTGTTTTCTGGATTCCATTTGTAGTGCTGCCTAATAAGTCTGGAAGAAGTTCAGGGTTCATTGTTCCGAGTTATGGGAATGATAATAATTATGGGATTTATCTTGCTAATGCAGGATATTTTTGGGCAATTAATGATTATACCGATGTGGCTGCTAAGGCAACTTTGTTTTCTAAGGGGAGGTACGATTTTTCGTCGAGGTTCAGGTATGTGAAGAAGTATATGTATGATGGGGAGATAAATGCGGGGTATTCGCTGATTAATAAGGGTGAGCCGAAGGATGTGGATAAGATTACTTCGAATCAGTGGATTGTGAGTTTGAATCATAATCAGAAGATTAATCCGACGACTTCGCTTTCGGGGAATTTGACGTTTGTGAGCGGTAAGAGTTATTATGATAATTCTACTAATGCTTTGCCTGATTTGCTGAGGCAGAATGTGGTTTCAAATCTGACGTTTTCGAAGTTTTGGGAGGATTCTCCGTTTTCGTTTTCGGCGAATTATTACAGAGACCAGAATTTGCAGACGGGTGATTTGAATGAGAGGCTTCCTTCGGTTAGTTTTAATGTTTCGGAGACTTATCCTTTCAGGAAGGATTTTGCTTCGAGCGAGCAGAAGTTGTATGAGTATTTTTCGTTTTCGTATAGTGGTAGTTTGCTGAATAACAGGACAAAGGTTTCGACTGTGAATAATGGAGAGTTGGTTTCGAATGCGGGTGTGGTGAACAGGGTGGGGCTGAATTTTACTCCGACGTTTAAGTATTTTAATGTTAGACCTTATTTTAGTTATACGGAGTTGTGGTATAATAAGTATATTACGAGGAGTATGAATGCGGCTGATTCTGTGGTGAATACGAGTGAGGTGGATGCTTTTAAGGCGGTGAGGTATTTTAATATGGGGGTTTCGCTGAATACGAAGCTGATTGGGATTTTTACTCCGAAGATTTTTAATGTGACAGGGATAAAGCATACGATTACGCCGAGTGTGACTTATAATTTTACACCTGATTTTTCAGAGCCGAAATGGGGTTACTATGGGACGTTCAATGATGTTTATGGGAGGACGGAGAAGTATTCATATTATGAGAGAGGGATTTTTGGTTCGGCTCCTGCGGGAGAGAATCAGTCGGTGGGTTTTGCACTTGGGAATTTGTTTGAGATGAAGACGAGGACGAATGATACGACGGAGAATAAGTTTCAGTTGTTTAATATTAATGCGGGGTTGAATTATAATTTTGCGGCTGATTCGCTGAAGTGGTCGGAGTTGTTTACGGACTTCAGGACTCAGATTGGAGGGTTTCTGAATTTTGGCGGGAGTGCAAGTTTTAATCTGTATGCGTTTGATGATGCTACTGAGAGAAGGGTGAATAAGTTTTTGTTCAGCGAGAAGGGAAAGCTTTTTGATTTGTCGACTTTTAATGTGAATGTTTCGACTTCTTATAATTTTGGTTTTAGTAATAATGGTGAAGTGAAGAAGGATAATACTGATTCCCTGAAGATTGAGAAGCCGACTTACCGTTCGGCGTTTGATGAACCGAGTGTGAATGTTCCTTTGTCAGGAAGTTTGAATTATAACTTTTCGGAGAACAGACAGAATCCGAAGCAGATTTATAAGAACTCGAATGTTAGTGCGAGTTTGAATGTGAGTCCGACTCCGAAGTGGCGGTTTTCGTTTACAGCGAGTTATGATTTGCAGAATGAACTGCTTTCGGCACCTTATGTGACGGCATACAGGGATTTGGGTTCGTGGGAGATAAATTTTAACTGGTATCCGATTGGTATTTACAGGGGGTTCTTTTTTCAGGTTAGGATAAAGGCTCCGCAGTTGCAGGATTTGAAGTATACGAAACAGACGAATTCTAGAGGAGTGTATTAAATGGAATTTTTCAACATGATACCTTTTAATAACGGAGATATTACTATCGTTTCGAATGATTGTGAATATGATTTACACAACTTTGGAAAGTTTATTAAGCTTACTCAAGATATAGATAAAGAAAAGGTTAACTTGTATTGGGAGTATCCTGTTAAGAATATTCGAACAGATAATGATTTTAAAGAAACAACTAATTTGATTTTGAATACTCGATTTGGAAATGAAAATACAATTATCCTGAATTTGATATTTGATAATGTGCAGTATCTTGAAATAAAACCAGGTGACATAGAGTTACCTAAAAGTGAAAGTGAAGTTTTGTTTGAAATTAGAATTGATGATAAATTTAAAGATGATATTCTCGATACATTCGAATTTGAATTTCAAAACTCCGCAGTTATAAAGATTAATTGTAAAAGTGTTGAGTTTAAAAGATATAATAAAAATAATGATAGAGTTTAAGAAATACAGCGGTGCTGGGAATACTTTTCTGATGGTGAATAATCTTGAATCGAAGATTAATGTAAACGGAAAAATAGTAGTGGATTTGATTTCGATGGAGGGGAATGAAAATTTTGACGGTGTGATATTTGTTGAACCGAGTTCGATTGCTGATTATAAGATGAACTATTATAATAAGGATGGTACGGGCGATGCATTGTGCGGTAACGGATTGCGTTGTACTGCCAGATATATAAGAGATGAGAAGATTTGCGATAATGATATTGTGCTGGTTGAGGGTGTGGGTAAGATTTTTGATTGCAGGTTTACAAAGGATGGTGAGATTAGTGTTGGTTTTCCTCCGCCAGATAAAGTGAAATTTAATTTTAAGCTGAAAGTACATTTTGCAGAGTGGTGGCAGTTGGTGAGTGCTTCGTATGTTGATGTTGGTTCCCCTCACGTGATTGTGTTTATTGATGATATAGAGAAACCGAAAGTCAACAGTCTTGATGAGATACCGATTGATGAGTGGGGTAGGAATTTACGTATGCATAAGGATTTTATGCCTGAGGGTGCTAATGCACATTTTGTGAGGGTTGTTGATGCGGAGAAAGGCGAGATGGAGATCAGGAGTTTTGAGAGGGGAGTTGAGGGAGAGACAATGGCTTGCGGTACTGGGTCGCTGTCGAGTGCAGTGGCTGCTTATGCTGTGAAGGGTGTGAAACTGCCTGTGAAGCTGAAGACGAGGAGCGGAGAGGTGCTGACAGTGGAGTTTAGTGTGGTTGAGAATATGATACGGAGTCTGAGGCTGAAAGGTAAAGCAGAGAGAATTTAATTTTAAAAAATAAATAATATAAAAGAAAGGAAGACAAGGATGAGAAAGATAATTCTTGCATTAATGTTTGTTTCGCTGATGGTGGCGGGTTGCGGAAAGAATCAGGATGGTAAGACGACTTCGGGAACGAAGAGTGATTCTGTTAAGGTTAAGACTGAGACAGCTCCTTCGAAAACAGGGACGGACGTAAAAGATGGTCAGACTAAGGTGGATGATATTGACGGTATGATAGATAGTTATGAGAAGGTTGCAAATAAGTATATCGAGACGAGTGGTAAGTTGAAGAAGGGTGCTGATGCGACGTTGACTGCAGAGTTGTCAAGTTTAGCAGCAAAACAGATAGACCTTGTTGGGAAACTTGAACACGTGAAGCCGAATATGAATCCGAAGCAGTTGGAGCGGTATACGGGGATAGCGGTGAAGCTGGAGAGTGCGACGAAGTAAGCTTGGTTGTTGATTTGGTTGTTTTAAACCCTCGTTGGAAGACGAGGGTTTTTTGTTAAATAAGCAGTATATTAGTAGGGGCATTTATGTAAAACCTAACTCAACGGGAGTGTAAATAATTTTGTGTAAATGGTTAAAAGAGAAATTATTAAATTAAGGA
>JBMOHR010000038.1:0-19099 GCA_049317745.1 Ignavibacteria bacterium | reverse complement strand
CAGAAAACACCTTCATCTATTTCTCTTGTGACTTCTGATGAAATTAAGAATAAGAACAAAGTTACTTTCGATCAGGTGCTTGAAGATGTTCAGGGCGTAACAATCAACAGAACAAGCGGCATTAATGTCAGTGCTCTTTCTATTCGCGGAAGTTCAGATGTCGCAGGCGGGGGAATAGGGAACAGGGTTTTGCTGCTGCTTGATGGCAGACCTTCCCTGACAGGAGATTCCAAAGGGGCGCTATGGTCTTTGATTCCCGTTTCTACTATTGAGAGAGTTGAAGTTGTTAAAGGGGCATTTTCTTCATTGTACGGTTCAAGTGCTATCGGAGGTGTTGTTAACGTAATCACTAAAAAGCCTACATACAAACCTTATACTGCTATAAATATAAATGGCGGGTTTTATCAAAAACTGAATGATAGTCTTAAGTTCAGCGATAAACTTCAGTCTTTTACAGGCCTTAATGTACTTCACAGCGATTCATATAAAAAGTTTTCGTATCTGCTTAATATAGATTACAAACAAAATGATGGTTATGCACAGCAGACTGATTATAATTTTTACAGCGGCCTTGGAAAATTTACTTATGACCTTTTCGGAAACAGGGATCTGGAGTTTACTGTTCAGTACACTAAATCTGAAAGTGGTTATCCTCACTATTGGAGAGTTGATCCAGGTAAGTATGCTGATCCTTATAAAACTAATCCATACTATATTGGAGATAAAATCCAGAAAGAAACTCAGAGTTTCGATTTAAACTATAATGCAATTACTAACTCTAAAACTAAGTACAGTTCACGATTCTATTATTATAAACTTTATAGCAAATCAATATACAATCCTAACAACCCTGTAAGTATTGAATATGGTGAAACTGGTAAAGCATTCGATAACTATATAACATCATATAATTTTGGAAACATTTCTCAGGTTGACTATAATATAAGCGATAAACATTATCTGATTAGCGGTATAGACTTACAGTGGAATGTTGTGCGTTCCTCTCCTGCATCAATTCTGTACGGTAATCAACAGCAGTATAATATTGGTGCCTATGTACAGGAACAATGGGATATATATTCTAAGAATAATATCCCTGTGCTGACTTCCACTATCGGTGGCAGATTCGATTATAATAAATTCATAGGAAGTTTTGAAGAAAAACAGTTCAGCCCGAAACTGTCTCTGCTGTATTCACCGCAGTCTAAATCTGTTATTCTGGACAATACTTCTTACAGATTCCTCGTCGGCTCTGCTTTCAGGTCACCCTCAATAGCAGAACTTTATTTTAAAAAAGAATTATTTGGTGGTTTTAATTTCGTTTACAATCCTAACCTTAAGCCCGAGAAGATGTCATCAATCGAATTTGGTTTCAGAAAGCAATTTAAGGCAAGATTTAACCTCGATGTTTCAGTATTCTATAACCTATACGACAATCTTATTCAGTACGTTAACATCGGACCTACTCCTAACGGACCTTTTCAGGTGCAGAACGTAGCAAAAGCGCAGATTAAGGGATTTGAATTTTACATAGATTATAACTCTACTGCAAATATATTTAACGAAAAACTTCATTATGGTTTTGAGTTCGATTACACTTATCTTGACGCAAGAGATTTATCTTCAAACAGGGCTGATGAATTTCTGCCGTATAAACCGAAAAATTTATTCAATTCAAGTATTAACCTTGGAATGTTTGGGTTCAATTATAATATCAGCGGTAAATACGTTAGTAAAATAGATGAAGTGATATTCTTTAAGTATGAAGAGCCTAAAGCATATTTCCTTCTTAACATGAAATTGTCAAAAACTATAGGTAAACACGTTTCACTCTTCGTTGCTGTTAATAACCTTACTGATCAGTTCTACCAGGAACTCGAGCGTATCGTAGCTCCTAACAGAAACTACAACTCAGGTATTAATATAGATTTTTAATTAAAACACTCCTTGCTGTTTCTGTAATATGGAGTGTTCTAATTAATCGCTTACATTCCTAATATATTTTTAATCTCTCTTATTTCTTCCACCGATATTAGCATATTACTTCCTGTTCCTTTGTCGGTAATTCCAGCAGTATGAAATTCCTTTGCTTTTGTTACTTTCTCAATCTCTGATACGTTATTTCTCCTGATACCGCCTCCTGGAATAAATATAATTTTATCACCATACCTCCTTATCAAATCCTGAATCACATGCCTTCCTTCATAAGCATTTTGTTTCCCTCCGGAAGTTAATATCCTTTTGAATCCCAGTTCTGCAATCTCTTCGGTTGCTCTTAGCAAATCTTCACATAAGTCAAAAGCCCTGTGAAACGTTACCGGAAGGGGATTTGCCGCTTCAATTATCTCTTTCGCATATTCTGCATGTACGTTCCTGTTCTTATCTAATCCCCCATACACAAACCCGTCAACTTTATTTGCTTTAAACAGCTCAATATCCTTTATCATCTTTTCCATTCCAACCCTCGTATAAACAAAATTATCAGCTCTTTCCCTTATCATAACAAACATATCAATATCCTTAAGTTCTCTGGTTTTCATTACATATTCTACTGAAGGCGTAAACCCTCCGTTTGCATAGTCTTCGCAAACTTCAAGCCTGTCTGCCCCCGCTACTTTTGCAAGTACTGCAGACTCATAACAAAATACCGCTGCTTCTAATAATCCCATATTTCATTCCGATTTTACTATATTTAACGAAAAAGCAATCAAATATCAAGTAATTTAAGCTCAATTATCTCTTAATCATCAAATTAAGATACCTCAAATTCTACTAGTACCTTTATAGTGCGTTTATAGTGCGTTTGTAGTGCGATTATAGTGCGTATTTCTAATGTCTAAATGAGTAAACTGCACTCATTCCTGGAGAAAACAACACAACAAAAAACCCATCTCAAATTAATGAAATGGGTTAAATTTTCACCCGCATTTATGTCGGGTCTAATCAAAAAACCTGTCTTCTATATGTCAAATCCAAATAGCATTCCAAAGTAGTAAATCATTTCTTTTCCGTAAGTTACGTCTTTTCCTGAAAATTTCTTCGTGAAACTATCAGTCCCGTATGCAGCACTTAAGAAAATACTGGTCGGGAATACGTAAGATGAGAATGCCTGAAGTCTTAATTCAAACCCGATATCTTTCTTAAATTCGCTTATTCCCTTTGGTGTACCATTCCATGCATCACCTATATCACCAAATATCGAAAGATACAACTTATCGAGATATAAAGGCGAAATACGAGTGTCTATCTTCGTTATTAAAGGGAATCTGTAAGTTAGGTTCGCCTGAGCAAGCCTTCCGCCTCCCATTGAAAAATAAGGATAACCCCTCATTCCTATCAGACCACCGGCATAGAAATCATAAAAACTGTCAACAGGCTTTCCAAGTATTCCTGCGCCCCTGAGTTTTAAATTTATTGAATGATTCCTGAATACATATAAACCCTCTACCCATGTTCCATCAAATTTATGTAGATTGTTTGTTGCAAAAACAGTTGATACATTCCCTTGTTCGTCAACTGCCATTTCCGGATTTATTTTACTCGCTTCGTATTCATACCTCAGATTAACTTTTCTTCCTGCAGGATTAATATCAGAATTCTTGTTATGGTATCCTCTTTCATATTTATAATCTACTGATAATCTTTGTGCTTTGAAATAGTCCTGAGAAGAAGCTCTTGCCCATATACCGCTGCTCGGCAGATAAAAGTTATCAATACTCGAAGCATATTTTGATAATCCGTATGTTATCCTGAAATCGTGATTATAATTTATCAGTTTAAAGTCCATTGCAATCTCAAACTCAAGTAAATCATACGCTACACCTACAGATAATGTATCAATTCCTGCATATAATTGCGCATCTGATTTACGTGTAACGTTATATCCTGACAAAGTAAACTTCGGGTCAAAGCTTAAATTCTTCGCAAGAAACTTCTGTCCGACAGGGAAGCCGTTGTTGTAAGTGAATTGCATAAATATATCACGTTCTGCTTTTCTGTTAATCGCAAAACCCCCGAATATTGAGAACCTTGTCATTAACTCATCTGAATATAAATACACACCGGGTTTTATCGCATCAAGTATATTATTATTTTTTGTGTAGTTGTCAAACCTCAAGACTGGAAAAATTGACAATTGATTGAAAATGCTTTTATAACTTTTGCTCTCAAGTTTTTTATCATTTTTGTCATTAAAGTTTCTTAAATTACTCCAGTCAGATTTGCCATTCGCAGAATCATTATGATATTGTGCTACAAGTTTATCTGGTGCTTTATATTGTCCGAATTCGCTCTTCTCTTTTTCCTGAAATCCTTTTAAATAAGCAATCTTAAATCCTGAAGATTTATAAGATGTATATGTTATGTTTCCGTTTTCGTCTATGGACGGCATAAATGCTCCGCCTAGAACATTTGTTACCTGCTTAATACCCTTTGTGCTGAAGTCATAAGTATAAATGTTGAATATGCCTGTCTCGTTCGATGAGAAAAACATCTTTTTTCCGTCTTTTGTTATTACAGGTGTTCTGTAATCTATATTCTCTTTATCGAATATGAATTCCATATTACCTGATTCTGCATCAACCTTCGCAATCTTTCTTGATTCAATCAATGAAAAATCAAATATAATCGTCTTGCCGTCAGGAGCAAATATAGGATTGTAAATCTGTTCACCGTTGCTGAAGAATGTTATCTGTTTCTTGTTCTTTAAATCTTTATCCGCAGTGAATAGATTCAACGTACCGTCTCGTCCGCTGATGTATACTATTCTACTGGCATCAGGTGAATAAGAAGGGGAGAATGCTCTTAATTCATTCGATAGCCTTTTATCTTTTTTAGTATTTAAATCGTATTCGTATATATCGAATAATACAGCTTCATCAATCGTTGGTGGTGAATTTCGCTTTGCATAGATTAATTTATTCCCGTCTGCAGACCAGGAATAATTGGAAGCTACTGGAGCATCGATTGCTTCCGATTTCTTAGTGGCTATATCATAAACTATCAGTACAGTTGTTCCGTAATCATAAGTCCCGTTCGAAAGATATGCAATCTTTTTGCCGTCAGGTGAAAACTTTGGATAGAAGTTTGCAAACCCGTCTAACTGAATAATCTCTCCGTCTACATGAGTTCTCTTTACTTCTGCAATTCTTTCACCGTAATCTTTTTTTAAAAATGCTTTCCATTCATTGTATAAATCCGGTCCGTCTTTTCCAAGGTGCACTTTTATAGCTTTATCCACGCTGAAATTAGTGAAATCTCCTAGACTCTTCGTTATTGTTCTTAACTTATCCTCTCCATAAACTCTTGCAATATATTGTGATAAAGAAAAACCCGAATTATATATTGACTCAGCTTTTAAACTTGTAATAGATGAAAACTGTCCCATTTCATTCCAGGTAAGCATATTGTCATCCATAACATAACTTCTCAGAATCATATCGCGGTTTGCGTCCCAGTAATCATAACCCATTTGCTGCCTCTGATATTGTGCAGTCCCTTCAGCAAACCAGGCAGGAACACCAACACCAGAAATAGGGTAGGAAACAATAACGTTCGGATAACCGTAAAGTACATCAGGTCTTCTTTCATTCTCATAATTTATCCATTGAAGGTAAATTGCAGGAATATTCTTTGACATTTTTAATGATGCCTGAATCTGTACCATATGCGTAAATTCGTGAGTGATAACATTCCTTAGCCAGTTATGCGTACCTCTGAATTCAAAATCAAGCGCAGATGCAAATATCTCAATTCTGTTGCCATAATAATCCGTAGCACCGTTTGCAATATCAGATAAATCATTAACCACAAAATTCACTTTATCCTTTAAAGGAAACTGGTATAAATCAGTTATCGGTCCGTAAACTTCCTCTGCTATTTTTGCTATGACCTGGGCAGTTCTTTCTGCTCCCGTATGATATGTAACTGTGAAATGTTTTGTCTCTATCGTAAACCATTCCTGTTCAGGATGTGACTCAAATTGTGCAATGGCAAAGTTTGCTATAATGCTTATAATTACTAAAGTAATACTAAAGAGCGAAATTTTTTCCCGTCTATTAATCATTGAATATATATTTTTTACTATTTATTATTGAATAAATTTATGATATTATATTGTAGAAATATGAATAGGATTCTCGGTTTGATTGATAAAAGTAAAACAATATTTTTTAAAAACTAAAAAAGGACTTGTATCGGCATTATATCTACGAAAAATCATTATTATTATTGAGTTTTAAAATTATAAATACAAAATCTTTTACTGATAAGTTCCGTGTCAGGAGAATATTCATATTTTCTCTGACAATAATAACAATTATTTTAACGATTTGCAATGTTACTTTTTCTCAAGGAAGAAGAGACTTAGGTACCTATGCCAATTATAAATATGAGTTAAACGATTCTATTAAGAGGAAACTTGCTGATTCTTTAGGCACTGCTTATGATTCTACCAGATACTTACCTGTAGATTCAACTTCGCGTCTGAAATATTTCCAGTACAAACCTGAATATTCTTTCGGTACCAAAATTAAGGAAAAAACACATCCTTTGCTTCTCGAGAATTCATCTTTTGTTAAAAATGATATTTCTTTTGCCGAGGGCAATAAGGTGGTTATTCGCCAGACTATAAATGGGGAAGATTTTAAGGCACCGCTTGTAATTGGTTTTGATGATTATTTAACAAGGAAAGTAAATTTAAATGAGGAAAAGATATTCTATGAGCTGTTTTCCGATAAATTTAAAGGTGTAACTGCAGACGATTTATCAAGATTGTTCGAAAAATTTACGGATATCACTATTCCTCTGCCGTTTAAAACAGAAACTATTTTCGGACCGCCTACCTTTAACCTCAGAATTAACGGTGCCGTAGATATTACTGCTTCATATCAGAATAATAATGTTACATCATTATCTTTTACCAATAACAACCAAAGCAACATTAACTTCAAGCAGGAAGTACAGGTTACTGCTAAAGGTACTATCGGTGATAAACTTACAATAGATGCTGACTGGAATACACAGCGTGTTTTCGATTTTGAGAATCAGTTAAAGATTAAATATACAGGATATGCCGATGAAGTAATTCAGAAGATTGAAGCAGGTAACGTTTCACTAGAAACTAAATCTTCACTTATTCAGTCCACTCAGGCTCTCTTTGGTATTCGCGGAGAATTTAAACTTGGTCCTTTAACTTTGTCTTCGGTTGTATCACAGAAGAAAAGTAAGCAGGAAGAAAAAACATTCTCGCAGGGTGTTCAGGATCAGAACTTTCAGTTAAGCGTATGGGATTATTCTGATAGTCATTATCTTCTTGATACATTATACAAGCATTCATTTAATGTCGTATATAATGACACTCTTGGAAAACAATACGATGCTGATGTTTGGGCTAATAGAATAAACACTGCAAATAATAATTTTGAAGTCTGGATACAGTGTCAGGTTACTGAATCTAAGAAAAGGTTTGCAGTCGGTAAAGTAATGCTTGGACCTCGTCCGGTTACTGGTTACGATACTTCCATAACTAATCCGGTTACTGTTCTCGGTGATAAGTTTGCAGGTTATTTCAGAAAACTTGAAGAGAATGAATATCGGGTCGATGAATATGCAGGTTTCGTGAGTCTTAAACTTAGTGTGCCTGAAACTTACTACGTTGGTGTTGTTTATAATACTTATAGTGCAACTGATAATATTTTTGGTAAAGGTACAAGAGCAGGTGAATCAAACGGTAATGATACTCTCATACTGAAATTGGTTAAAGTAGATACTCCTGACCCGTTAACTACTCCTCTTGCATGGGAGCTGAAGATGAAGAACATTTACAGACTTCCTGTTTCAAGGATTCTGGAAGATGGTTTTGTACTGGATGCATTATTTAACAATAATAACGTATTTCAGAAGAATATTCTTAATCTGAATAATTCTTTATCTCTTTCCACAATTTTAAATATTGACAGGTATGCAGGTAAGAATACAAGGTTTGCTCCTGATGGCGTCTTTGATTTTCTTACTGGAAGAACTATACTTACAGAATCAGGTGATATCATATTTCCTAACCTGAGACCTTTTTCCGATAACATCAAAATAGCAGGGGCTGATACTACATTCCAGTTTTCTGAAATCTATACTCAAAAGAAGGATTTAGCCAAAACTTCTCTGAAAGCAAATTTATATGTCATTAAAGGTAGCGCAAAAGGTGAATCTGGTATCAGTAATTCTTTCAACCTTGGTTTAAATGTAGTTCTGGGTAGTGTAGCTGTTTTCTTGGGTCAAAGTAAACTTACAGAGAATGTAGATTATTCTTGTGATTATACAACAGGTGTCGTTATTATACGAAACAGTGCCGCACTCACTTCTAAAGATTTAAGAATTACTTACGAGTCTAATGATTTGTTCTCTCTTGCCTCAAAAACATTTATAGGATTAAGGGGCGACTATAAAATTGACGAGAAAACTAACCTCGGCTTCACATTCGTTAATCTTATACAGGAAACCCTTAACGATAAAGTAAGAATAGGTGAGGAACCGACTAATAACTCTATGTTTGGTGCCGACCTTACAACTGAATTCAAACCTAATTTCTTAACTAAAGCTTTAAACCTGTTACCGGGTTTTAATACCAAGGAAGAATCTGTACTATCTTTAAGAGGTGAAATTGCTTATTTAACTCCCGATCCGAATACAAAGAAGAGCAGAATCCCTTCTGATAATAATGAGGCTATTGCATACATAGATGATATGGAAGGTGCAAAGAAAATCATTTCACTCGGAACGAATTACCAGTCATGGTCTATTTCTTCTGTCCCTTATGATACTCTTAATGTTCCTGATTCTGTTATGCAGGATAGAAGAGCAAGTTTAAAATGGTATACGCTTCCAAATGATGTTGAAGTTAAAGCAGTTTATCCTTTAAGAGACGTTCAGGCAGGGCAGGATAGATTGTCTCCGTTCTATATGTATTTCGACCCGTCAATTCGCGGAACTTATAATTATAAAGAAGTTGGGTTTGATACTCTGAATAGTCGGAAGTCTAAATGGAATGGCATAATGAAGTATATGAATTCTACTTCACCTGACCTCGTTAATGAAAATATCAATTTCATAGAGTTCAATATGAGAATTGAGAACTATGACAATGTAAACCTTTCTGATGCAAAACTGTTTGTTGACCTTGGTCTTGTTTCTGAAGACGGAATTCCAAACGGTACTCTTAATACGGAAGATGCTAATAATAACGGTACTTTACAGGAAAGTGAAGACTTAGGACTGGATTATAGAACTAATGATGAGGAAGTAGCATCATTTAACGCTAAAAACGGTACAACTTTTATAAGTAAGGAAGATTATGCAAACAGCCATAACGGCAGTATTGACCCTGCAAAAGACGATAACTCAAATTCTCCGACAATTAATATCGATCTCGTAAATGGTACGGAAGGGAACAGATTTGTTGAAGGTTTCAACAGACCTGATACTGAGGACCTTGACGGTAACGGTGTACTCGATAAAGCTAATAAATATTATGAATATTTTGTAAGCCTTGATACAACTAATAATAAAATGATTACCGGTAAAGGTGCACCAGGCAGTGGATGGTTCCAGTACAGAATCCCTCTCTCAGAATTCAAGAGAGCTATTGGTGATCAGACTGCAACTTTAAACAATGTTAAATATGTGAGAGTCTGGTTAAGAGGTGTTGATGGTAAAGTCAGACTCGGACTTATTGATTTCAATTTAGTTGGTAATCAATGGTATAAACCTAATAAAATTGATACAACTTATAATATCTCTGTCGTAAGTATTGAAGAAAATTCACAGATTTATATGAGTCCTGTCCCGGGTGACGTTTTAAGACAGACTGTCCGTAACACAAATGGTGTTAACACTAAATCGAATGAACAGTCTCTTGCAATGTCTTTTAATAATTTAACTCTTGGGCAGCAAAAGATTGCAGTAAAAGATTACAGAAGTCAGGTTATGGATTTGTTTAATTATAAAATGATGAAGTTGTTCGTTAACGGCGACCCAAGCTTTAACTATACTAATCAGTTTATTTATGATGCTACTATGGTTGTCAGGTTCGGTTCTGACTCTACGAATTTTTATGAATATCGGGCCCCTATACATCCCGACGTCCGTCCGGGACAACCATGGAATTCTCAGAATGAAGTATCAATAGTATTTTCAGACTTAACAAGTCTGAAAATATCAAGGGACTCTGCTAATCAGATTGTTGATATGCCTGTTCCTAATGGTCCTCCTGGTTCTTATTACAGGGTTAGGGGAACTCCTGCTTTGAATGCAATACGTGAATTTACACTCGGTGTCGAGAAAAATCGTTCAGGTCTGAATTCTTCAATATCAGGAAGTGTCTGGTTTAATGAAGTGCGTGTTCTTAAGGTGAATGATGATAACGGTTATGCATACAATGTTAATACAAGTCTTAAGATTGCTGATTTTGCCAATATTAGCTTGAATTTGTCTAAGATGGATCCGAATTTTCACTCGCTGGATACGCGTGCAGGCTCACGTAATACGGGGCAGAACTGGGATTTAGGTGTGTCGCTTAATGCTCATAAACTAATTAATAATTTACTTGCTTCTGTTATCTCTCCTGAATGGAAAGATTTCTTTAATTTCCCGATAACTTTCAGGCACAGTGAAAATATGATTAACCCGAAATATTATCCGGGTTCTGATATTGATCTGGAAAATGCCGCTGACGAGAAATATAAACAGGTTATGGCTAAAACTAATGACCCTGTCATAGCTTCAAAATCAAGAGATGATTTTATTAAATCTACTCAAACTTTAGCTGTACGGAACGATATTTCGGTTACAGGAATGGCATTTAAATTTCCTGGCAGCAATTATTTAACCAGAACAGTATTAAACGCTTTCTCTGTAAACTTTACAGGTACTTTCGGTACACAAAGAGATTTTACTTTTGAAAATAAAAGTGATTTCAACGTAAATGGAAGTGTGAACTATAATACTGATTTCAGATTATCCGAAATTCTCAATCTTCAGTTAAATAAACTTGTTAATCTCGGAGAACAGTATAAAGATGCTAAAATATATTTATTCTTCCCTCTGATACCTTTTGTACCCGCATTCAGTACTAATTTTACTGCTTCTATGGATTTTACAAGGTCACGCGGTGAATCACGGCAAAGATTACTTCTTCAGGATGACCCTATTAGCCGTATGTTCAGAGCTAACAGAGGATTTGGCTTTAACTGGAAGTTTATTGAAAACTGGATTGTAGATTTAACGGGAACGTATAACTTTAAAATCGGTTCTGACTTATCTGATTTTGAAACTAACAAAGATTCTTTGCGAACACAAAGATCCGAGAAACAGGTTCTTAACGATATATTCTTTAATGAAGGATTAATAAATTTTGGTAAAGACCTCGATTTCCAGCAATCAACTACAATTAATCCGAAATTTAATATTCCTGTTATCAATAAGTTTCTTGATGTGAATATGAATTATAATGTTACGTATGCCTGGTCTAATCCGAACTCTACACAAAACATCGGATATAATGTAGGCTTTGCAAATACTTTCACCACAGGTGCTACGTTTAAGTTTAATGAAATATTAAATACTCTTGGTGTTCCTAAGAATTCCAGCGGCTATAGAAGTTTCTCTAATAAACTCAGGGCTGCGAGTAGTTTTGACGATAAAATTCAGTTTGGCGATATTCTAAAAGTCTTTAGTACTTTTATACCTGATTTAATTACGATTAATTTTAATCAGACTAATTCTGTCGTAAATCCTGGTGTCGTTGGACGTCCAGGATTAGGTAATTTCTGGTTAGCATTAAAAACTGTTGAAGAATATGGACCCTCCAGAATGTACCAGTTGGGATTCAACAGATATCCGGGAAAACGTGTGGCTAATTTGAATATTACTGATGTTTATAATTTATCAAATAACGTTACGTTTAATACTACAATATCTCCAATCTTTCCGCAATCTTTAAGAATGAATCTTACTTTTAAAAAATTGTGGGGCTTCAATAATTCAGGTACGTTCTTAACGTTGGAGGGTGGAACTATGGGAGAAGCCATTAACAGAAGTAGTAACAAAACTAACGGGTACAGTATGTTCTTCGCAGGAAGTATGGATAAGTTTAACTTTGACCCGTCGGAGAATGCTGCAGAGAATGTTACAAAGATTACTTCTGCTTTCAAAAGTGGTATTGCTTCATTCCCATTCCCGAACTGGAATTTGACAGTATCAGGATTGGAAAAGTTGCCTATATTCTCTGAATTCGCTTCAACTGTTTCACTTGAAAATACATTTACTTCTGAATACTCTGAAGCATCGTTCAACGATGCTTCCAATCAGGAAGTAATTCAAAGGCAATCTGTCACTCAGTCATTTAATCCTTTAATCGGTTTGAACGTTACTTTCAAACCTTTGCTCGGCGGTAATATGACTGCTAATTTAAGAATTAATTCTTCCACGAGTAATATTCTTACTCCATCGAGTAATTTAATTCAGGAAAATAAAACAAGCGACTGGAGTCTAACTGCAAACTATGCAAAGTCCGGTTTCGATATTCCGTTATTCGGTCTTTCACTTAAAAATGATATTACATTCTCGCTTACAATTTCAAAGAACGTCAACCAGCCTGTTGATTACAGGTTTACGCCATTAATAGGAAAAGAAAAACTGGATGGTGCGGGTTCAACAGTTACATCTTTCAACCCATCTGTTTCTTATTCGTTAAGTTCGAAAGTTCAGTTAATGGTATTCTATAAATACAGCAAGTCTGAACCGACAGAAGGAAATGCCACAACACAGCCAAGAACTACTAACGAAGGCGGCTTGAACGTAAGAGTTACAATTCAGTAAAGTATATATCTCTAAACAAAAAGCCGTTACCAAACAAATGGTAACGGCTTTTTAAAAATCGAATACAAAACTTATTCTGCGCTTACCTTAATTTCACCCGAATTAATCTTCTTTGTTATGTCATCTAATTTCTCTTTATAAGCGGGGAGTATCAGATTCTTATTGTTATCATCATAAACGTATCCAACGCCTTTTTCTTTCAGACCAAGAGACCTTATTCCGCCTTTAAAAGTACCGTTCTTGAAATCTCCGATTGTCTGATAAATAACTTCATCAACAATCTTTACCATACTTGTCAGCACAAATCCTTCAGCTTCTTTGTACTGGTCTAAATCGACACCGATAGCAAGTTTTTTGTTTTCTTTTGCTGCTTTAAATAATCCTATACCTGAAAGTCCTGAAGCATGATAAATAATATCTGCACCTTTTGAATACTGACTGATTGCAATTTCCTCAGCTTTACCCGGATTCTTGAAGCCTTCCCCTGTAACTGCTACGTAAGTAACCAGAACTTTAATATCAGGATTTACAAACTTAGCGCCTTGTGTATAACCTTTTTCAAATTTACGAATCAATGAAGATTCCATTCCGCCGATAAATCCGATAGTTCCTGTCTTTGAAACCATTGCTGCCAAAGCACCAACGAGGAACGAACCTTCTTCTTCCTTGAAAACAAGTGCTGTAACATTGTCAGGAATCTTTGTGTTCGGATTAACTGAATAATCTACGCATCCGAATTTCTTCTTTGGAAAATCAGTTGCAATATTTGTTATGTCTTCCGTAAAAATAAATCCTACGCCGAAGATTATGCTTATCTCAGGATTACTCGCAAGTTTTCTTAATGCAGATTCTCTGTCCGAACCGTCACCCGGGTCAATTACTTCAAAATCGATTCCGAAATCTTTCTTTGCTTTTTCAAGACCGTTATAAGCTGCATCATTAAATGATTTGTCACCTCTTCCTCCGACATCGAATACTAATCCAACTTTAAACTTTGATTTGTCAGCAGGGGACTGACTTACTTCCTGACTTTTCTTACAAGCTGATATTGATAATGTTATCAATAATACTGCTACTACAAATAATTTATTCATACACTTTAATATTTTCTGATTTCTGTTTCTTATTCTTGTACAACGTGATGTAACCTGCAGCGGGCTTCATAATGATTCTCGCCGCCAACTAATACTCTGTCAGATTCTTTTGAAACTCTCTGCGTCCTGTTTGCAGGCGCTCCGCAGATAACACAGATAGCCATGGTCTTTGTAATATATTCAGCAACCGCTAAAAGCTGCGGTATTGGCTCAAAAGGTAATGCTCTGTAATCCTGGTCAAGGCCAGCAACAATCACTCTTCTTCCTGCATCCGCTAAAGACTGGCAAACCTGAACTAAGTTGTTCTCAAAAAACTGTGCTTCATCTACCCCGATAACCTCGGCATCAAAACTCTTCTCAAGCATTTCTTCTGCGTTCTCAATTACTTCAGAAGGATAAGACTGTTCGCTGTGAGATACAATAGAAAACTCACTATACCTGTTGTCAATCTTGGGTTTGAACACTTTCACTCTCTGCCTTGCAATTTCTGCGCGTCTGATTCTGCGAATTAACTCTTCGGTCTTTCCCGAAAACATTGAACCACAAATCACTTCAAGATGACCTGTCTTTTTAAAAGTTCTGATCTGGAGATGCTCATTCATATCCATTTTAAAAACCCTTTCTTACTGTTATAGTTTAAATATAAATTTGTGAGGAAATAAATTCTGAAGCTTGTAAATCTGGTAATTCGTTTTAGACTTAACAAGAACAACATCCATGTTCTCCGAAAACTCCGAAAGAAACTGTCTGCAGGCTCCGCAGGGGAATGCAAAATCTTTTCCGCTCGATGCAATCGCAACAGCTTTAAATACTTTATGCCTTTCAGTTATTGCTTTTACTGCAGCAACTCGCTCTGCGCAGATTGTCAATCCGTATGAAGAACATTCTACGTTCGCTCCGACAAATATTGTGTTATCTTTCGTAAGTAAAGCAACACCAACTCTGAATTTAGAGTATGGTGAATGAGATAATTTCTTTGCCTTTATTGATTCTGCAATTAATTCTTCGTACATAATTTAAAATGTGAAACTTACGTTAGCAAAAGGTGTAACGACGGCTCTTCCGAGTCTGTATGAATATACAGGTGCAAAACTGACTCCGCCTTTTAAGACATATTTATTATTGTAGGAATTAACACTAAGGTAACCATCAACTGCAGAAACCAGATGGTTTAAAACTACAACCATTAAAGTTGTTGTACCTTTATTGTAATAATCATTTGCTGTTTGCCGTGAATCCATATAAGCGCTCACTTGCGGCAACTGTACCGTTCCGTAATTGTTCTTTGTTATTGCATTAAAATCAGCAGATGACCATCCCGAGACGTATGTCTGATATTTACCGATAACTTCATAGTATTGCTGGTCACCGTATGGAGGTAACTGATGTGAAAATCCGCTTGCCTGTTCGCATAGGTTTATCTGATTCCTTAAATAATTCAAATCAACATTTGGATCGTTTGGATTCGGAATATCTCCCGACTTAGGGAATCCTTCTTTGATTAGCCAGGCAGCATATTTCTTAACATCCCAGTTACCGTTAGCATAATTCTGGTACTGAGTGGTCTGGTCATTTCCTTTACCCTGAAAAACTGCATACACAACCCAAAGACCTGCTTCTGCAGCAAGAAAAATTGCAGTCTTTATGTAACTCTTTGCATAAAACTGACCTGCGCCGGGAATAACCGCTGAGAGAACACCTCCTAATACAGGGCTCTTTAGTTTATTTGAATCTACATCAGAAATCTGTAAGTTAAAATCTTTTGATTTGAATTCGCCATCAAGAACTTTAGTCTTAATATCTAAATATAAATTGTTTTTGTCGGAAATAACATCTGCGTTATTTGATACCTGTGCTCTCAGGTTAATACTCAGCACTGAAAGTATTGCTATGGTTATTATAAAAATAGTTTTCTTCATTAATAATAAATTTTGTTTAAAAATAATGCGTTAGCAGGTAGATATGTTGCCTTAATCTTTTCCCCTTTATTAAATTTAATAATTGTATCCTTTAATTCTATTCTATTCCTTCCAAGGTCAATAAGTGTACCTATCGTTGCCCTAACCATTGAATGCAGATACCTGTCTGCTAGTAATTTGAATTCAATCGTTCCTTGTTTACTGTTACTTCTATAAGTTATGCTTTTCATATCACAACAGAAGTTATGTTTGTCCTCAGAGTTCTTACATAACGACTTAAACGACTTATAACCTGACAGTATTTTAATAAATTCATCTATTATTTTAAAGTCAAGTTTGTAATTTAATTTGTGATAGTATTTTCTTCCTATCGAAATATCTTTTGTAACAATCCTGTAAACATATTCTCTTTTCTTTGCCGAATACCTGGAATGAAAATCATCCTTAACTTTCTTTATGGATTTAATTGTAATAGACTTTGGTAGGATGGAATTAATCGAATACAAAAACTTATCAATATTACCGATTTCATTGCAGACTTTAAAGTTTGCAGTCTGATTATAAGCATGAACGCCGGCATCTGTTCTGCCTGCGCCTGTAATCTTTATATCATCTTTCAGTAATTTCTCTAAACTTGTTTCTATTACTTCCTGTATCGAATTTCTGAATTTCTTCTGTCTCTGCCATCCGCAATAATCACTGCCATCGTATTCAATAGTTAACTTATAATTATATGTTCTCACTCTTTATCAGAACGACTTTACAAAGTTCAGTTTTATTCCGTCTACTCTGTTTTCAGGTGTTGAAATTAATTCACTGCTAAGTTTAATCGAACCGGCATTGTTATTTCCTTTGTTCGTTAGAATGATTGCACTTAATCCGCTTACTATTCTGTTTATAATCATTCCTGTGATGAATATTGTCCTGAGGTTATAAGTCCTTTCGCTTTTCTTTCTCTGCATATCGAACTCATACTGATTGTCAGGGGAGTCCCAGTTCCAGAAATGAGTGTTGATGTCATAAAGTTTTTCGTATTCACCGCGCTGAAGCTTTTCATTATTGTAATTATAAACAGTCATATAATTACCAACGTTTGAATAGAACTCATCATCTTTCCCGTCTTTGGTCAGTCCTGAGTGTAAGGAAGCATAAGACCTTGAATCATCTCTCAAGGCATTTCCGTAATAGTTTACACCGAACAATCCAAGCCACATACTAACTTCTGCTCCAAGGAAATAAGCGCCAACATCCATTCTTCCGGCATAGTAATGGCCTGCACCAGGAAGTACAGCAGATAATAAAGCCGATATCCCGGGAGATTTAGCATTCTTCGTACTGTTAATTGTAGTAGTTTCTTTTAGCGTATCCTTTAACACCATTTCAGATAATTCACTCATCTTAAAATTACTGCTGTTGTCAGTAATTCTTTGAGCGTTAATGTTTCCTGCTATCAGGAATACAATTATTGCTATTATTGTTTTATTTATCATTTAATAATTTTTCTATTCTTTTGGAGAATTCCTCAGGTTTTAAAAATCCTGTTACTCTGAGTTCTTTTATCTCTTCACCATTTGGTTTAATAAAAATAACAACAGGTAATCCTTTTATCCCATATTTATTAGTGATATCGGCATTCTCCTTTGTTAAATCAATCTTAATATTGTTAATATTTTTGGAAAGTTCAACTACTTTCTCATCTGTATAAGTATATTTATCAAGTTCTTTACATTGTGCACACCAGTCAGCATAAAAATCTATCATTATAGGTTTCTTGTCTGACTTTATAGATGTTTCAATCTGTTCTACTGATACAAGATTCTTCCAGGCTACTTCAGCAGATTTAGATTCAGGTTTAAGAATCCAGATACCAAATATTATTCCTGCGATTGCAATCGCATATTTAACCTTTGTGTAACCTTTTGCATTCAATCCTTTATTGTCAAATATAATCAGGTAAATACCCGATAAGATGATAGACAATGGGAATATTAAATTATAAATATTTGCAGGCATTAATGGTCCAAGTGTGTTTATTGCCATTATGATTAAAACAAAACCAAATATTAATTTCACGCTAATCATCCATTCACCTGAACGGGGGAGTTTACTTATCGAACTCGAGAATGCAGCTAAGAAAATGTACGGTACACCAAGTCCCAATGAAAGCACGAAGAACAGGAAGAAGCCCATCAGTGGACTTCCAAGTTTGCCTACATAAACAAGTAAGCTTAAGACTATTGGACCTATGCAAGGGGCTGCTATGAATCCTACGAGCAATCCCATCATCAGTGAGCCAAAATATCCTGTGCGGTTTTTGTTGCCTGCAACTGCAAGCGATTGCGGTACTCTTATTTCCCATAATCCAAACATTGAAGTTGCTAGTGCTAAAAATATTGCAGCAATGAATAAAACTACAAACGGGTTTTGCAATGCCGTTCCAAGCAAACTTCCTGTTAAAGCAGCAAATAATCCCATTAAAGAATATGTTACTGCCATTCCTATCGCATAAAAAACACCCATCAATATGCTCTGTAATCTGTTTCCGCTCGATTGTGAGCCGAAATAACTGATTGTAATCGGAATTAAAGGATAAATACACGGAGTTAAGTTTAATGCAAGACCCCAGACAAAAATTATAAGAATTCCGAGAAACAAACCTTTCTCTTCGATGAAATTAGAAACTTTCTCTTCGTCAGGATTCTGACCTTCAGTTCTCGTATTTTCCTTTAAAGTCTCTTCCTTTTTACCGGTATCTTTCTTCTCAGAAACTATTGGTTTGGTAAAGTCTATTTTTGAGAATACTTCTTTATTGGTTTCAGCTCCAGTTTTTGAAATATTGACTTTAACTTCCGATTTTACAGTTTTTGGCGGATAACAGGCAGCATTATCACAAGCCTGATAAGTCATTTCAATCGGGATTAAAAATTCACCATCTTTTACGTTATCTTTTGCGAGAAAACTTAATCCAACTGTAATTTCGTCCTCATAAACAGGTATTTCTGTGTCAGAAAATGCAAATTTATACATCTTATGAGGAGGGAAAAATGTACCAACTGTGCTAAAATCAGCTGATTTTGATACTATCTCGGTTTTGATAAAACTCTCATCCGAAGGTTTAAAGGAATTTATATGGTATTTTTCTTTGATTTTAACCTTTATTCCTATCTTTACTGTATCTTTTATGGAATATGAATCACGATTTGTGAAAACTTTATA
>JBMOHR010000037.1:0-19192 GCA_049317745.1 Ignavibacteria bacterium | reverse complement strand
CCTCAGCAGATTCAGTCGGTTGGGCAATTGCTTGCCAGAAGCTTGCAGACTGACCCGAACTCATCCCTTACGTATTTCTATCTGGGAATTGCAGGAATGATGACTAACGATAATAAGGCTGGCGAATCAAATATGCTGAAAGCACTTGAGATATATCCGGACTTTAAAGACGCACTCTTGCAGCTTGGAATATTCTACAACAGAAATAACAGAAAAGAAGATGCTCAGAAGTATCTTGAAAAATATTTACTCCTAAACCCAAACGACCAGAAGGTTAAAGACCAGCTTAAGGAAATCACTGAAGCTTTGAAGAACGGACAGAAGTAGATGAACTCCGGAGGAATAAAGGAAGTATTTGAAAAGATTGTCAGACTATTAAAGCTTGCGATAGATGCTGTTAAAGCATTTGCAAAGGACATTTGGGATTCAGGAGTCATCCAGAAATACACACGCCTGACGCTTCACTATTTGAAAGTGTTTATACTTAAAGTAATTGAATATTCAAAGATTATATATGACAAACTTGTTAAGCTGTTAAAGCAACTCGTAAAAGAGGTGCGTAACTTTAAATTTACACTCACAAATGTTTTCCGAATAATAGCAGTCGGGAAAGTTATCGGCATTCTGTTTTTGCTTTTCTTATCTTATAAAGTTAATTATCAGAAACAGGACTGGGAGGGTGATAAAAAATTCCGCATTAGCCCGGGTATGGCATTTAATGATATTGCTGACGTACTTGAAAGAGAAGGTGTTATTTCAAATTCATTCTACTTCAAAGTTGCTGCTAAGCTACAGGGAAAAGATGACAGGATTATTTCCCGTACTTACATTCTTAAAACAAGTTACAATAATCTTGAACTTCTTAATGTGTTAACTGACCCCTCATTAAACTTTACCGTAAAGTTTACAGTAATTGAAGGTATTCGTATAAAGAAAATCGCAAAACTTTCAGCTGCAAAGTTTAATTTCAGTGAAGCCCTCTTTATAAAGGAATCGCAGAATGATTCTCTTATTAATCTGCTTGGACTTAAAGAAAAAGTAAATGACCTTGAAGGGTTTCTGTATCCGGATACTTATAATCTTCCATTAGATATTTCCCCTAAAGAACTTGTCGAAGTCCTTTTTAATGAATTCTATAAGAAGGTGATTGCTTCCAATAAATATGGATTAAAAGACAATCCAAAGAAACTGCTCGAAACTGTTACACTTGCGTCAATTGTTCAGGGTGAAACCCAGCTCGAGTCTGAAATGCCGATAATAGCCGGAGTATACTTAAACAGAATTACCAAAAGAATGAAACTTGAAGCCGATCCGACAATACAGTACGCATTACCCGACGGACCGAAGCAGCGTTTACTGAAATCAGACTTGAAAGTTAAATCACCTTACAACACTTATCTGAACTATGGTTTGCCTCCGGGCCCGATCAATAATCCGGGACTTAAAGCAATTGAATCTGTGTTGAATTACGGGAAGCATAATTATATTTTCTTTGTGGCCACGGGTAAAGGCGGTCATAAATTTACTGCAACTTATAAAGAACACCTTGAAGCTGTTGCAGAATACAGGAAAAATGTCAAACAAAAATAACATAGTACTCACTAAGATGTTTCTGAATCTCGATTTCAGAAACTCTGGTGACTCAGGTTTTAAGAAGTTAATAGGTCTGGTTATTACTTATCTGTTCGTGAATACTATGATGTCTTTCAGCAGTTTCACTCAGCACAACCAGGATGTATTTGTTTTTATGGCTTTAACCGTTAATCTTTTCCTTGTAGGATTTATAGTTATCTCTGATTATTCAAACCTCTTCTTCACAAATAAGTATACTGATGTTCTTAAAAGTCTTCCTGTTACAGAAGAAAACATATTTATTTCAAAAGTTACGTCGGCAATGGTATACCTGTCAGTTTATCCTTTTGTTATGGCGGTTCCGCCTTCTGTGTTTATATATTTCTACAACCATAGCATTGCAGACTCTCTTATGTTTGCATTAATTTCATTCGTCTTCTCATATTTTATTATTTCACTCGTATTTTTTCTGAACAGTCTCGTCGTTATGAAGAGCAAAGGTAAATCAAAGATTCTGATATTTGTTTTTCAGATGGTGTTTATATCCTTTATCTTCTTAATGAATAAATATTCGGGACGGCATTCGGGCAGTGCGGATTTTCTTGCACTGAGTCTCGTTAAGTATTTTCCGCAGTATTATCTTTTGTTAGTCTTTAATAATGTTCTGTATCTTCTCCCTTACTTCTTAATTACCGCACTGCTGTTTTTCTTTAATTATATTTTCTTCAGGAAAAACTATTATAATCTCTCAGAGATTATAAACAGCACTTCCAGGCACGAGAAGGGCAGAAAGTTATTCTCTCTGAACCTTGCACCGCTGGAAAATATAATACTCAGGAATAATGTTGAAAGGTCATCTTATTACTTAACTAAGAATCTTTTCCACGCAAACAGTACACTGAAATTAAGACTTATGCCCGTTCTTCTTCTGCCGGTGATTGCTACTGCGATTGCAATGTTCAGCGACGTACATGAAATGCTTATCATATCAGGACTTGAGAAACTATCGCCTTATGAAATTTATGTCCTTAGCCCTTCTATAACGCTTACGATAATAATGGCGGCAAGGCTTGTATATTCAAGCACTAAGATTTCTTTTGAGGAGGATGAAAACATTCAGTCACTTTTTGCAGTATTGCCTGTAGAAAACCGTTTTAAGTTATTAAAAGGAGTAAACAAGTTTGTAAGTCTTTATCTTGTGTTTCCAGTGTCGGTTCTTTGTCTCGGTCTCGTGCTGTTCAGGTTTCCGCACTATGACGTTCTCCTGAACTTTGTTTACCTCTTTGCATTTATTTCGCTCTTTAACACTTTGTCTATGAAGTTTGACAAAGTATATCCGTTCACTGTTCCTGCAACTAAGTTTAACAATTCCACAAAGTACTTTAATCTGCTTGGAGCAATCCTTCTTGGAATAGTTCTGGTTGCCTCACAGATTTTTGTATTCAAAAATATTCTATTTTTCATAACGGCTATATTTGTTATTTTAGCAGTAAAGGTTTTATTAAATAAAATTTATTCATAATGGATCAACTTGATAACTCTAACGTAGCAGAACATAAGACCGAAACAAAACCTTTAATCCGCCCTTATAAAGGAGACGGCAAGAATGTGATACTCGGTATTACGGGCACAAGCGGTGCATTATACGCCATCAGGACTCTGCGTGCTTTGATTATGAATAATTTTAACGTCGCTTTAATCATTACCGAATACGCTCATTATACTTTAACAAAAGAATGCGGGATGGAACTTACCCAGAGCAATATTCAGAGTTTCTTCCCCGAACTTATTATAAATAAGTGCTCAGTGTCTTTTCACAGTAATCTCGATTTGAAGTCAGGTATATTTTCTCACGATTATAATGCCCATGGAGTTGTTATTGTCCCGTGTGCAATGAGCTATATTTCGCAGATTGCAAACGGCGAATGCAACAATCTGATAGTTAAGTGTGCTGATTATGCACTGTCTTATTCTAAACCATTGATTGTCGTTCCGCGCGAATCTCCGGTTAACAGAATCCATCTCGGAAATATGATTAAGATTATGGATGCAGGTGGTAAGGTCGTTCCTGCAATGCCATCGTTTGAAAGTAATCCGAAAGATTTTAATGACCTTGCTGACGTGATAGCAGGAAAGGTGATTGACCTGCTGATGTCCGGCAGGGATTAATTATACTTATGCCTTACAATTATTTAGGTACAACCTTTGAACCCGATTCTTTATCCTACAAAGATGTAATTCACGCGTACTCAAATGGCTATTTTCCGCTCGGAGATGACGACGGCCTCGTAAGCTGGTTTGATCATACTCCAAGAGCAGTTGTCCCTCTTTCAGAAAACGGACTGAACATTTCACGTTCTTTAAAACAGGTAATCAGTAAACAGATTTATGAAGTAAAAGTTGATACTGATTTCTATTCTGTGATAAACAGTTGTGCCGAACTACACGGTGATACCTGGATTACTAAAGTTATCGTTAACCTGTACCTTGAGTTATTCAACAAAGGGTTTGCGCATTGCATAGAAGCATACAAAGACGGTAAACTCGTCGGTGGTCTTTATGGCATTGCTTATAGGTCTGCATTTTTTGGTGAGTCTATGTTTCACGTTAAAGATAATGCTTCAAAGGTATGCGTTGTAAAACTGTATGAAATTCTTTTGAAGAATAATTATAAGCTTTTCGACATCCAGATGAAGACCCCGGTCTTTGAATCGTTCGGCTGTTTAGAAATATCTAAAGAAGAATATATTTCTAATCTGCAAAATGCTTTATTGAAGAATACATCTTTTATCTACTAGTATTCTTCCACCTACAAATATACTTGATAACGCATTCAGATTTCCATATGTTTGTTAAGATGTTATAAATAATATTCTAATTAATATGAAACTCAAATTACTCATTATTGTAGCTATTGCTGCATTATTCACAATGTCGTTTCGTAACGTACTGAATGACAAATCCCCGCTTGAGCAATACAGTACCGTTAAGGTATTTCTTAACAGTGCAGGTGATTTTAAAACACTGGCATTAAATGAAATTGAATTTGAACCCTACAGAGGAAGCATTCAGGAGGGTATAATTATAGTTATAAATCAGGCAGAACTCAGCAGGCTTAATAAAACCGGTTTTCGTTATGAGGTTACTATTCCTGATATGGATGAGTATTATAAAAACAGACCATCTCCATCGGCTTCGGCATTACAGTTTGCCGAAAATATAAAATCAACAGATAATGTTAATAGTTTTGGTTATGGAAGTATGGGCGGATATTACACCTATGCTGAAGTTGTTCAGAAACTCGATTCGATGAGATTACAGTATCCAAACCTTATTTCTGTTAAACAGGAAGTCGCTACAAGTGAAGAAGGAAGAAAGGTATGGATGGTGAAGATATCTGATAATCCAGAAATAAATGAGTCTGCTACTGAACCCGTTGTATATTTCGACGGTCTTCATCACGCACGTGAACCACAAGGAATGGCATCGCTTATGTACTTTATGTACTGGCTGCTCGATAATTATGCAACCAATCCTGAAGCTGCTTATCTTGTGAATAACAGAGAAATGTATTTCATTCCTGTTGTTAATCCTGACGGATATACGTACAATCAAACCACTAACCCGAATGGCGGAGGTGGATGGCGTAAGAACCGCCGCAACAATACGGGCTCTTACGGTGTTGACCTTAATAGAAATTATTCTTATAAATGGGGATACGATAATATAGGTTCGAGTAATGTTCCAACATCGGAAACCTACCGCGGTCCTTCTGCCGCTTCTGAACCTGAAATAACAGGCATTCAGAATTTTGTGAATACTATTCATCCTGTTATTGGTTTTTCGATGCACTCAGTTGCCGAAAAGGTGCTGAACCCTTACGGGTACGCGGATTCCATTATTGTGTTTGATAAGTATTCCGAGTTTGCATCAGACTTCACTTCGAACACAAACTATCTGTACGGTACAGTTTCTCAGATGCTTGCCTATACCTCAAACGGCACTACACGCGACTATTTTCAGTCCATTGGTTCAATGTGCTGGGTGATTGAATGTGCAGGTTCAGATTTCTGGCCTCTCCAGAGCGAAATATTTCCTCTTGCATCTGCAAACCTGAAAATGTTTAAATACCTTTCCTGGGTTGGCGGTAATATGGTTGATATGCAGAACTATTCTGTTATCGGAAAAGGTTATGCTGAAAAGAATGATACACTTCAATTGCAGATTGGCGTTAAGAATAAAGGTCTTACAAAAACAGCTAAGAATGTTTCTGTAACTTTAACGACTGCTTATCCAAATGTGGTTGCAATGGTTCCGACTGTAAATTACGACAGCATTCAGTTAAGACAGGTAAAGTATAATACTTCACCTTTTAAATTCAGGTTGACTAACTCAGCAAATTATCTGGACGAAATTTCTTTTGTTGTCAGCGTGAAGCAGGAAGGTGTTGAAGTAAACCTTGATACTGTCAGAGTAGTTGTCGGTAAAGCAACAACACTTTTCTTTGATGATGCAGAAAACGGAATCGGTAACTGGACAAGAAGCGGGAACCAGACTCAATGGGATACATCTTTCTGTGATTCGTGGAGCGGAGCAAAATCTTTCGCCGATTCAAGGTATGGAAACACAAAGAACAGCACTAATAATCAGTTTACATTAACTAATTCAATAAGTCTTGCTAATACTATAAACCCACGGCTTGAGTTCTATGCCAAGTGGGCAATCGAAAGAAGTGCTACGGCGGTTTTTGATTATGCAAGAGTTCAGATTAGTACAGATAACGGAACATCCTGGACGAGCCTTTCAGGAAGGTATACTGTTACAGGCGGCGGACAGCCTTCTTATTCAGGCATTCAGAAATGGGTGAAAGAAAGTATTAATCTTAATGCATACATAAATCAGAATGTAAAGTTCAGGTTTACTATGTTCACTGATGCCGGAGAACCTGGCGACGGATTCTATTACGATGATTTCAGAGTTATTAATTATACTAACACATCCACAAGCATCACAAATCTCTCGGGCGAGGTTCCTGTGAAGTTTAATCTTTATCAGAATTATCCGAACCCGTTTAATCCCGTAACTAACATTAAGTTTGATGTTGCAAAGTCATCTTTCGTAAAAATCTATGTCTATGATGTACTTGGACGCGAAGTGGAAACTCTTGTTAACAAAGAAATGCAGGCAGGTAAATATGAAGTGAACTGGAATGCATCATCACTTAACAGCGGAATATATTTCATTAAATTGAAAGCAGGTGACTTTACCGATATAAAACGTGTGGCACTTGTGAAATAAGTTTATGTTTACTAATATTAAAGTCTCTTCCTTTGAATCAGGGAAGGGACTTTTTAATATTCTGTTTTAATTCTTTATTTAAGTCTGGACCAGAACAATCGTGATTTCTTTCCTCCCACTATTTCGTGTGCAGTTAAAATTAAAGTATCACCCTTGAATTCAAAATCGCGCGTAAGTGTTGTGCCCCAGTTCTTTGGCTCTGTTGCGGACAGTCTTAAATGTTCAATTGTGTTGCCTGTGATTTTGTATGAGGCAAAGTAGACCCAGTTTGACTGATAGAGTTTCACAAGGTCTTTTAGTTCTGTGTTTGTGAGTGAGTCGAGGTTTTTGTTTGTGTTAAAATCTTTGTAACCCTTTGAAGTTATCTGAACTCCCATATGCCCGCTTCCGTCGTACGTAATATAACCCGTCCAGCCCGTGAAGGTTGAGTCGTAATCCCATTTGCCTGTTTTGTTGTTCAGAGTTTCTATCTTCTCAAGTTTCCAGGTTCCGAGAAATTTTGTATGAACTGATTCTTCTTTTTGCGTGCAGGAAGAAAATGTTAAGACAAACATTACTGCGAATGATATTATTAAATAGTTCATTTGTTATTTGTGTTAACTTTAAGAATTCATTTCTGAGCAACTACAAGCATTTCAAAATCTTCGGTTGTCAGTTTATCGTTTCTGCTGTATGCGCCGAGCTTTGCGCCGAAGATGTCTATTGTTTTAAAGCCGAGTGACTTCAGAAGCCACGTAATTTCAGACGGCACGTAGTATCGCTCGTTGCAGTGCAAATCCTTTTTGTTTCCAGAATCATCTTCGAATGTAGTTACATTAATATCCCTGAACGTCATCAAGTCAAAAGAGTTTTTATCGTAAGTTGCGTTGCCGTCTTCTTTGTGCGACTCAAGAAAATCTTTTACCGAATGAAATAGCGGAAACAATCCGTTCAGAGTTGTGAAAATAAGTTTTCCGTTTTCCTTCAGTGCTTTTGCGGCGCTTTGCAGAATCTGGAAATTCATTTCGTCGGTTTCCATCAGTGGAAACGCACCTTCACAAAGCATTATCGCTGCATCGAATTCATTCGCAAATGGCAGGTTCCTTGCGTCGTGCATTTGAAACTCTATTTGCAGTTTTTGCTCCGTTGCTTTTTCCTTTGCGCGCTTAAGTTGTGATTCGGATAAATCAATTCCCGTTACGTTGTAGCCTCTTCGCGTGAGTTCAATCGAGTGCCTTCCCGTGCCGCATCCGATATCAAGAATTTTTAATTGCTTGTTATATGCGATTTCGTTTTCTATAAAATCGCATTCGCCCTGCGTGCCCTGCGTAAAATTTTCGCCGTCGTATTTCAATGCGTAATTATCGAATAAAGATTCGTACCACTGTTTCATTGGTTTATATTTTCTGGTTTTTTAATTCAGCCAATTTAATAATCAGATCTGTAGCTTCCTGCAGAGAGAGGTTGTTAACTAATTCGTGAACTGTTGGAATCGGCTTACGAATGAGTTGTTTAAGCGCAGAATTTGGCGGAAGCGGATTAGCTGCAGATTCTTCATAAGAGAAAAGGTCGTTAGGAGTGCAATTGAAAACGTGACAAAGTTTTTCGATATCGGAAATGTAGAGAACTTTAACCTGATCTTTTATGAGATGCTGTGCTTTGTTTTTGGTGAAACCATGATGAAAGAGATACGCAATAAGTTTTGTTGCTCCTTTAAGCTGGAGTATGGGTCTTAAGTTAAATTTTAACATATTAAAGGGATTTATTTGAATAAAAGTAGTAAAAATGGAAATATGTGTCAATAGAAAAGTGAACGGTATGAATTGAAAAGTGAATGTTATTAATGGAAAAGTGAACGGTATGAATTGAAAAGTGAACGGTATGAATTGAAAAGTGAACGGTATGAATTGAAAAGTGAACGGTATGAATTGAAAAGTGAATGTTATTAATGGAAAAGTGAATGGTATGAATTAAAAAGGGAATGCTATTAATAGAAAAGGGAATGATATTAATGGAAAAGGAATAGATATGAATAGAAAAGGAAAAGATATGAATAGAAAAGGAATAGGTATGAAAGGATAAGGAATAGGTATGAATGGAGAAGCATAAATAGAATACTTTCAACTTCTATACTCCGCCTGGATTCCAGCTAAAAGCATGCTGGAATGACAGTTTTAAGGAAATACTCCCATTAAGTGTCATCCCCACTCGCGTAGCAGAAACGCGAAGCGTTTTTTAGCGGGGATCGCTTATTGATTCCTATTATTAGTCGAGATTCCTGCTAAGAACATGCAGGAATGACAAAATATGAGCATCTTCGTCACTCTGTTACTCTGTTACTCTGTCACCTTGCCGTAGGTCCGCTGTCTTGTCGAAGATCCGCCTTGGGAGGATTGGGCGGATCACTCTGTCACTCTGTCACTCTGTCACTCTGTTACTTTGTTACTATTTTAAAAACATCATCTTCCGCGTTTCCGTGAAAGTCTGGTGAGTGGATTCGTCCGATACTATTATCTGATAGAAGTAGATTCCTGTGGCGAATTGCGAGGCGTCGAAATCGGCAATGAACTTTCCTGTTCCCCAGCGTCCGTTTACGAGTTCTTTCACTTCGCGTCCCCGTGCGTCGAAGACTTTCAGAGTTACGTGCGATGGTTCTTTGAGTTCGAACGGAATGTTTGTTGTTGGGTTAAACGGGTTCGGATAGTTTTGTCCTAGGGAAAACTTTTCGGGCACGATGTTTGGTACAAGTTTGATGCCCGTTAGGTATGTTGTGTCGTTACCGCCTGTGGTGGTGTGAATGATTGAATTATAATAACTCGATTTAGCCCATCCTATATTATTAGTTACAAAAACAATATAATCATAAACAGTAATATGAATTGAGGTATCTGCTCTTTGGTATCCCCAGTTTAATCCTCCATTTGTTGTTTTGTAAAGTGGAGCATTCCAACCTTCATCACCTACCAACCAAACTGTATCTTTATTTAGAGCAAATACATACGAAGTTACCCATGAATGAGGCAAATTAGGCAATTGTTGAGAAAACCAATTCAAACCGCCATTCGTAGTTTTTTTCACACCTGCCCAAGATTTCCAACCTGTCAAACTATCAACAAATATAATACTTGAATACGTTTCACCGGGTATCGCAAACCAGTTAACACCACCGTTTGTAGTTTTACGCATTTGACCGCCAAGACAAAACCCCATATCTTTGTTATACATATAAATTGTATATGGCTGTCCGCTTCCTCCGGTCTGTCCCATTGCCTGCCAGTTATACCCGCCGTTTGTTGTGCGGAAAACACCACCTGCAAAACCATCCGAAGTAACAACTAACACAGTATCTTTATTAATAACTGCCATACCATCTGCTCCATCTGGTGTAATCAACTGAACCCAGTTTAAACCTGCATTTGTAGTTTTAAAAAAAGTGAAGTAATTTGTTGCCGCATAACCAACACTATCATTTGCGAATTGTATTACTCTGAACCCAGAATTTACTGAAGGAGGTACATAGGTATAAATGATTGACCAGTTATTGCCTCCATTTGTAGTCTTTATAATATAACCTTGAACGGATGAATTTGTACTCGTCACAGCATATCCTGTTAAACTATCAAGAAATGTTATGCTGTTTATTACACTCCCATTCAAGGTCGGGAAATACTGCTGATACCAGCCCTGCGTTATTAACTTATCCGACTGGAATGCAGTGGCAAAAAAGAGCAGTGACAATATGAGTAATGATATTCTTTTCATATTCAAATGGTTGTGATGTAATTTAATCTTTTGGGATTTCAGATAATACACATTTTAGAAGATATCAAATATAAAATATCAAAAATAAAATATATAGATTAAATATTAAATATGGGGTGAGTGTTAAAGTACAGTTTGCGTTACTACGCTGGAGCGTAGTAACGAGTAGAAACGAGTAGAATACTATCTTGTCATCCTCGCACGTTTTAGGCGGGGATCGCTTTTGATTTCTTTTATTAGTCGAGATGAGCTTCGCTGAACAAAGAACGTTTCCCGCCAGGAGCACGCGGGGATGACACCATTTTGGTATGTTTTCACACAACCTCACTACCTTGGGAACGCATTAAAGAGTATTTATATTTTGGTTTGAGATATGATTATATAATTGCTATTATTGAGGCAATAAAAATTAATTAATTGGGTATGAAAAATATTTCGTTTGGTAAGAGGCTGAGATATTCTTTTGATAATACAATGAGTAAAGGTACGTCTGCATTAATAATGTGGCTCGGTTTGCTTTCGCTGGTGATTGTTGTTATGGCCGGTTTGTTTATTGTTATGTTTGAGATTGCTCCCGAGGGAGAAGAGGCGCTTAGTTTTTTTGAAGCCGTGTGGAGAAGTATGATGAGAACTCTCGATGCCGGTACAATGGGCGGCGATCAGGGATGGAGCTTCAGGCTTGTGCAGTTTGTTGTGACGATTGGCGGAATATTTATCATATCAACTTTAATCGGTGTGATTTCAAGCGGTATAGAAACTATTCTTTCAACGCTTCGGAAGGGACGTTCTTTTGTGATTGAAGAAAACCATACTTTGATTCTTGGATGGTCGCCAAAAGTTTTTACAATGATTTCAGAACTCATTATTGCGAATGAAAATCAGAAGAAGGGAAGGATTGTGATTCTTGCCGATAAAGATAAAGTGGAAATGGAAGATGAGGTAAAGGAGAGAATTCCGTACACTAAGAATACAAAAGTGATTTGCCGAAGCGGAAGTCCGAATGATTTTGCTGACATCAGCATTGCAAACCCGCAGGCTTCGAAATCGATTATCATACTTTCGTCTGAAGAAGAGACCGCCGATATGCAGACGATTAAAACTATACTTGCGATTACGAATAATCCCGACAGAAGAGAAGAGCCGTATCACATCGTTGCGGAAATAAAAGATGAGAAGAATCTTGAAGTGACGAAGATGGTGGGTAAGGACGAAGTGGAACTTGTGCTGACTGACGACATCGTTGCAAGGATAATGACACAGACCAGCAGACAATCGGGGCTTAGTGTTGTTTACACAGAACTGATGGACTTCGACGGTGCAGAGATTTATTTTAACGAAGAGGAATTGCTTGCGGGAAAAACTTACGGCGAAGCACTTGTTGCTTATAAAGATTCTGCAGTTATTGGACTGCAGTTAAATGACAATACTGTTACGATTAATCCTGATATGAATTACGTAATCAAGAAAGGCGAGAAGGTGATTGCCATTACTGAAGACGATGACACACTGATAGTTGACATAAATTTAAATCACGAAGTGAACGCTTCTGCGATTGTTGAAGACGCTTCCGAAAAAGGAATTCCCGATAAGACGCTGCTGCTCGGCTGGAACAAACGCGCTTACACAATCATTGCCGAGATGGACAGTTATTCTTCGCCTGGTTCGCTTCTGAAAATAGTTTCCACTTATCCGATAACAGAAGACGAACAAAACGTTGTTAAAGACAGCGCGAAGAATATGAAACTCGAATTTGTTTTTGCAGATACAACAAACAGAGAAGTGCTGAACTCGCTGAACATTCTTTCTTTTGGGCACGTGATTTTGCTATGCTATAAAGATGAGCTTGATATTCAGGAAGCCGATGCACATACGCTGGTGACACTGCTTCATTTAAGGAGTATTTCTGAAACACTCGGAAAGACTATAAATATTGTGAGTGAAATGCTTGATCTGCATAATAGAGAACTTGCCGAAGTTACAAAGGCGGATGATTTTATTGTCAGCGATAAACTTATTAGTCTGCTTATGACACAGGTCTCGGAGAATAAATATCTGATGCGTGTCTTTGAAATATTGTTCGACGCAGAAGGAAGCGAGATTTATCTGAAGCCGGTAACAAGATATGTGAAGACCGGAACAGAGGTTAATTTTTATACCGTGCTTGAAAGTGCGAAGAGAAAAGGCGAGACCGCTATAGGTTACAGGATTTCGGCGGAAGCATACGACAGCAGTAAGAGTTACGGAGTGCGCGTTAACCCTGTGAAGACAGATAAAGTAAAGTTTACAACCGGCGATAAGATAATAGTGCTGGCAGAAGATTAAAGAGATTCAACGCCCTCCCGTTTTAGCGGGAGGGTGATTGCTTTTATTCCAAAAATATTTCCCTTTTAAAAAAGATTGTGAAATAATACTTTCATATAAATTAAAATCAATGTCCTCAAAGACCAAAACAAATTTTGTATGTCAGAATTGCGGCTATACTTCACCACGCTGGACTGGTAAATGTCCTTCGTGTGAACAGTGGAATACTTTTGAAGAAATGCTTACTGAATCGAGAAAAACAAAATCGGGAAAAGTAGCTTCGGATAAGAGTGTTAAGGCGAGTATACAGACACTCAGCGATATTATCCACGAGCAGGATGGAAACAGAACACCGACTAAAATCAGCGAGCTCGACAGAGTTCTCGGAGGCGGGATTGTGAATGGTTCCGTGATGCTGATTGGCGGTGACCCGGGGATTGGTAAGTCGACACTGATGCTTCAGATTGCAGGTAATTTAAATGATAAAAAGTTCTTGTACGTTAGCGGGGAGGAGTCACCTTCGCAGATAAAGATGAGAGCTGACAGGCTTGGAGTGAAGGTAAATAATTTTTATGTATTGCCTGAAACAAACCTTGATACGATTGCTTCTGCAATTGAAATAGAGAAACCTGATTTTGTAGTCGTTGATTCAATCCAGACAGTATTTCTTCCGGAACTTGAAAGTTCACCTGGGACGATTTCACAGTTACGAGAATCAACTTCGTATTTGATAAAGATTGCAAAGACAACAAACATTCCAATATTTTTAGTCGGGCACATCACAAAGGACGGCACCATTGCAGGACCGAAAGTAATTGAGCATATGGTGGATGTTGTGCTTCAGTTTGAAGGTGAACGCACACACTTCTACAGAATACTTAGAGGAATGAAAAACCGTTTTGGTTCAACGAATGAGATTGGTATTTTTGAGATGACTGAAAAAGGTCTTAAAGAAGTTACAAACCCGAGCGAAGTGTTTTTGTCGCAGAGAAATTATGGAGCTTCGGGTTGCGTGATTTCATCGGCTATAGAAGGCACACGCCCGATTTTGATTGAGGTTCAGGCACTTGTATCTTCTTCGTCTTACGGTGTTCCGCAAAGAACATCAATGGGTTTTGATTATAAAAGACTGAGTATATTAAATGCCGTGCTTGAAAAGAAACTCGGATTGTTTCTGAATAAGCACGATGTATTCCTGAACATTGCAGGCGGTGTGAAGATTGATGAGACCGCAGTTGACCTTGCAGCAGCAATGAGTATTTATTCTTCTGCAAAGGATATACCTGTTGATTCTGAAACCGTGATAATCGGCGAGGTTGGTCTGGCGGGGGAAATAAGAACAATATCAAACGTTGAGAAAAGAATTAACGAAGCAGAAAAACTTGGTTTTAAGAAAATTATATTACCAAAGAATAATCTGAAACATTTAAACATTAAAAAGTATAAGATTGAAGTAATCGGTATTGAAAAGATTAAAGATGCCATTTCAGTTTTAATATAAATATAACGGAGGTTAAAAATGATAAACAGACTTACTACGCTTAACAGACACATCATCGAGGAAGAAAGAAGAATTCCCGGTGCAACAGGACAGTTGTCGGATTTACTCGGAGACGTTGCTCTCGCCTGTAAAGTGGTTTCGCTTGAAGTCAACAGGGCAGGGCTGGTTGATATTCTTGGGCTGACAGGTGATGAAAACGTTCAGGGCGAGGAAGTGAAGAAACTGGATGTGTATGCTAATGACACGCTGAAAAATATAATGAGAATCGGCGGACACGCCTGTGCATTGTGTTCTGAAGAAGAAGAAACCTTTGTACCTATCGACGAAGTGTACTCTGATTATTCGCATAAGTACATTGTTCATTTTGACCCTCTTGACGGCTCTTCAAACATTGACGCAAATATTTCTATTGGAACAATATTTTCAATCTATAAAAGAATGTCCTTAAGCGGTCCTGGCACTATGGAAGATTGTTTGCAACATGGATATAAGCAGGTAGCAGCAGGTTATGTTGTTTACGGTTCGAGCACTATAATGGTTTACACAGCCGGCAGGGGTGTTCATGGTTTTACACTTGACCCTACTATAGGTGAGTATTTTATCTCGTATAACAATATGATGATTCCTAAAAAATCGAAAACATACTCTGTGAATGAGGGTAACTATGCTAACTGGTCTAAGGGAATGCAGAATTACATAGACTATCTGAAACAACCCGATAAAGAAACCGGAAGACCTTATTCGTCTAGGTATGTGGGCTCTCTTGTTGCTGATTTTCACAGGAATCTTTTGTATGGCGGAATATTTCTTTATCCTGCCGACGGAAAGAATAAGAACGGGAAACTTCGCTTAATGTACGAAGCAAATCCGCTTGCATTCCTCGTTGAGCAGGCAGGTGGTCTAGCTACTGACGGTAAAAACAGAATACTTGATATACATCCTGAAAGTTTACATCAGCGTACTCCTTTGATTATAGGCAGCGAAGAAGATGTGAAACTTGCAATGAAGTACCTGGAAAAGGAAAAATAACGGTCTATAGCTTATTGAAATTGAATTACAATTGATTTTCATAATATCTATATTTGGCTCAATATTTTAAAAAATTGAGAGAAAAGAAGAAAATTGTAATAGTCGGGACAGCTTATCCAATGCGGGGTGCGATGGCACAGTTAAATTCTATTTTATATTCGCATCTTTCGGAAAGTAACGACGTTAAAGTCTATTCTTTTAAAAGGCAATATCCTGAGTTTCTTTTTCCGGGAAAAACCCAGTTTGAACAGGGTGAACCAGCAGTTAAAATTCCTGAGGACAGAAACATCGTTTCAGTTGACTCAATAAATCCGATTAACTGGATTTTAACGGCGCTTAAAATCAGAAAAGAGAAGCCTGATTTATTAATCTATAGATACTGGATACCTTTTTTTGCTCCCTGTTTCTTTACAATTTCTTTTATCGTGAAATTGTTTTCACAGGCTAAGGTTCTGTTTATTTGTGACAATGTTATTCCTCACGAGAAAAGGATTGGTGATAAATTTTTTACAAGGCTGGTTTTTTCAATCGTTAATTATTTTGTGGTTCAGTCTAAAACAGTCGAACAGGATTTAAAGCTTTTTAACAAAAAGAACAAACCTTATGTATTATCTCCTCACCCCTTATACAATATTTTTGGGGATAAGCTGGAAAAAGAAGAGGCAAAAAACATATTACAGAAAGAATATAAGGTGAATCTACACGATTCTAAAACTATATTGTTCTTTGGCTATATTCGTAAGTATAAAGGGTTAATGTATCTGCTTGATGCAATGCCTGAATTAATTAAAAGGCACAACATAAGGTTAATCATTGCAGGTGAATTTTATGAAAGCGAGACACCTTACAGGCAGAAAATCAAAGACTTAAAAATAGAGGAAAATGTTATATTACTCTCCTCGTTTATGCCTGAGGATAAAGTAAGATACTTTTTCTCTGCATGTGACTGTTTAGTGCTTCCTTATGTAGATGCAACACAAAGCGGTATCGTGCCGCTTGCTTATTTCTATGATAAGCCTGTTATAGTAACAGATGTGGGCGGGTTATCTGAGGTTGTCATTAACGGTGAAACAGGGTTTGTGATAAACCCAAAAGATTCAAATGCAATTTTTGAGGCAGTAAATAAGTTTTATATTGAAACCCTGCAAACTAAGTTTTCTGAAAACATCAAAACAGAAAAGAAGAAATATCTCTGGGAAACTTTTATTAACAACATATTAGAAATATCAAAATCATAAATAAATGAAATACGATCCGGTTAAAAACATATTTGGTAACATAGTATCAAGAAACGTCTTTTTAAGAAAAGTATTCTATAATATGCTCGATTTAATGTTCCTTCGTTCCTGGCACGTTAGAAAGACTATTAAATCACTCTACAATGCTGATGATGCCATCAGTATCTTTGATGCGGGAATGGGGTTTGGGCAATACTCATACTTCATGGCTAAACAATTCAGGGGATGTAAAATATACGGAGTAGATGTTAAAGACGAACAGGTAGATGATTGTAATTTCTTCTTCGAAAAGCGCGGATTTAAAAATGTTAAGTTTGAGGTTGCTGACCTTACAAAAATTAATTATTCTAACGAGTATGATTTTATTCTGAACGTAGATGTTATGGAACATATTGTAGAAGACGAACTTGTGCTTAAGAATTTTGCGAATGCCCTGAAGAAAGGCGGAAAGCTTCTGATTAACACACCTTCTGATTTAGGAGGAAGTGATGCACACGACGAGCACGAAGAGAGTTTCATAGAAGAGCATGCGAGAAACGGGTATTCAAAGGAAGATATAACCGCAAAGCTTGAAAGAGCAGGTTTGAAAGTTAAACTCTTTAAGTACGCTTATGGAAAATACGGTACAATATCCTGGAGGTTTGGAATAAAGTATCCTATTCTGATTGCAGGTGTATCAAAATTACTTATATTAATATTACCGTTGTATTATTTATTTACGCTCTGGTTTGTATTGATATTGATGTGGCTTGATACAAAAACCGATAATGCTGCCGGAACCGGCATTGTAGTCGTAGCAGAAAAGTAACTGTATTCAAATAACTTTGAATAATCAAAGAATATTCAGTGTGACAATTTTAAAGCAATTAATTGTTTTAGTGTTCTTTGTTTATGCTTCTAATCTTTGTTCGCAGACAATTGTCGGCTCAATTGCCTTCAGTGGTAATTCATTCTTTTCTGACAACGAACTTAAGAACTCTATGGTTCTTAAATCCGACAAACAATTTCTTAATGATCAGTATAATGCTGATTTAAAATCAATTCGTTCTAAATACCGCGACTATGGATTTCTTTATGCCAGAATCATTAATTCAAAAGCAGTATTTAACAATGACTCATCATTTATTGATATCAGCATTACTATAGACGAAGGTAAGCAGGTCAAACTTGGTGAAATAGTAATTTCAGGCAATAGAACATTTTCTGCAAACGAAATTTTAATGAAGTTTGATACTAAGGTCGGGGATGTGCTTGATAACAATACACTCAATAGTGATTTAAAGGAATTACTTAATGAGTATGAAAAACGTGGGAGTTTGTTCACTAAAGTAATAATTGAAGATGTGTCAATATATGATGAAAACACAGACCCTAAAATACGACTGAAGATATTGGTTAAAGAAGAGTCAAAAGTAAAAATTAACAACGTCAGAATAAAAGGCAATGAAGACACAAAAGATAAGGTTATACTGCGAGAATTAAGAATTAACGAAGATAAGACGGTTACGCGCGAAGACCTTCAGAATATGAAGTTCAGACTTGAAAGACTGAATATTTTTGAAGTCGTTGAAAATCCGATGATATATACTTTGACGAATAAGAATGAATCAGGGTTACTCATAAAAGTTAAAGAAGGAAATACAAACACTTTTGATGGAATAATTGGTTATGTGCCTCCTGCAAATGATAAAGAAAACGGTTATTTCACCGGCTTGATTAATCTTTCATTCAGGAATCTTTTCGGAACTGCACGCCGGCTGGATGCACGCTGGCAGCAGGAAACAAAATCAATTCAGGAACTGGAGCTGAAGTATAACGAACCCTATTTCTTTGGATTACCATTAAATGTTGGAGGAGGCTTTTTACAGCGATTGCAGGATTCAAGTTACACAAGAAGAAAGTTTGATGCCAAAGGAGATATTCTGCTTACCGATAAATTTACCTTCGGGTTTTCTGTGGGTTTTGATAGAATTATTCCACCGGAAGATTCCCTTGTTATTTTTAAAGTTGCTGATTCAAGAGTCCTGTATGCAGGGACCGAAATAAGGTTCGATAGCCGTGATAACATCTTTATTCCGAACAAAGGTATATTGTACAGGGCAAATTACATTTATGGCGACAAGAAAATTTACAATAAGCAGGGTTCTTTAAATTCCGCAGACCAGTCTTTTTCTCTGCAAAGATATTCAATGGACGTAGATGTTTACTTCTCATTCTTCAAAAGACAATCATTACTGGTTAGATTCTTTGCAGGTCAGGTTGTATCTGACAGGCTTGAAGATGCGGATTATTATAAAGTTGGCGGAATAAAAAATATCAGAGGATACAGAGAAGAACAATTCAGGGCTTCAAGGTTTACTTATGGAACTCTGGAAATGAGATATGCATTCTCCCGAAAGAGTTTTGCCTCTATGTTTTTTGATCCGGGATATTATTACAGACCCGAAGATATTCTGAACAATATTCCAAAACAGGAGGGTTTTATATTCGGTTATGGATTAGGTATAAGAAT
>JBMOHR010000036.1:0-19208 GCA_049317745.1 Ignavibacteria bacterium | reverse complement strand
TTATTTTTAATCCGTTGTACTGTACTGCCTGTGAATACGGTCCGATTGGTTTCGGGGCTTTGTCTGTAAATAATTTCTTCTTCATACTATTAATATAATTTAATTTACTTTCTTTCGCTTAACTCTATTATTCTTTCGAGGTCTTCGCCTGAAAAATAATCTATCACGATTTCGCCCGTTTGCTTTGTCTTTGCCTTTATCGTTACTCTTGTACCGAAAAATACACGAAGTTGGTTTTCCACTTCCTGAAGGTACGAATCCAGCGGCGGTTTCCCCGATGATGATTTCTTCTTCTTTGTTTTTGCAGTGCCTTTCGTCATATTTTCAAGTTCGCGCACAGTAACTTTTTCCTGCATTATCTTTTTCCACAGTACAAGTTGTGCGGCAGGGTCGTCAACGCGGAGTATTCCTCTTGCGTGTCCTTCTGTGATTTCGTTCTTGCGAAGCGATACTTTTATTTCAACAGGAAGTTTCTGCAGTCTTAAAAAATTTGCAACCGTACTTCTTTGCTTTGAAACCTTCGCAGAAATCTGTTCCTGTGTAAGGTTACAGTCGTCAATCAGGCGCTGGTACGAGTCCGAGAGTTCCATCGGATTAAGGTCTGCGCGCTGTACGTTTTCAATCAGTGCAAGTTCAAGCAGGTTTTCTCTGCTGTCGTCAGTTGTGTTGTAAACATACGCAGGAATCTTCTTCAGTCCCGCAAGCACAGACGCACGCAGGCGGCGCTCACCGGATATAAGTATAAACCCGTTGCCGTCTTTTGCTGCCATCACCGTAACAGGCTGAAGCACGCCCTTCTGCTTAATCGAATCCGAAAGTTCCTTCAGCTTTTCCTCGTCGAAATCTTCTCTCGGCTGATAAGGATTCTGTCTGATTTTCTCTATCTCTATAAGCAGCTGCTCGTTCGTTGTAACAGTCTTTGCAGTTTCACCCGTAACGTTATTCGGGTCAATCTTTTTATTCTCAAAAAGTGCCGACAGTCCTTTGCCTAATCCGCCTCTTGTATCCATATTTTAATTTTCCGTAATTTTATTTCTTAAAACAAATTCCTCTGCCAGGTCTGCATAGTGCTTCGCGCCCAGTGAATACGGGTCATACTCAACTATCGGCTTGCCGTAACTCGGCGCCTCGCCGATTTTCACATTCCTCGATATCTTTGTGTCAAAAACCTTTTCTCCGAAATACTTTCTCAGTTCAGTCTCAACCTGATTCGCAAGTTTAAGTCTTGAATCGAACATAGTCAGCAAATATCCCTCGATGCTTAAAGGCGGGTTATAAGAATTCTTTACCATCTTGATTGTGTTCAGCAGTGCCGAGAGTCCTTCCAGCGCATAGTACTCACACTGAACGGGAATCAAAACCGTGTCAGCCGCATTAAGCGAGTTGATTGTAATCAGTCCGAGCGACGGAGGACAATCTATAAATATAAACCTGAAGTCATAGCCGCTGTCAGCATTTGCAAGTTCTGCAAGTTTAGTACGCAGAATGCTTTCCCTGTTTTCGAGTGTAACAAGTTCGAGTTCAGCAGCAACGAGGTTTATGTTGGATTTTATTATATAAAGATTTTCTATCTGTGTCGGTTGTACTACGTCCTTTGCTTTTTTATCGCTCACAAGAATTTCATAAATGCTGTTGCCGTCATCTTTCGGTTCAAGCCCTATACCCGTTGTGGCATTTGCCTGCGGGTCGATATCAATCAACAAAGTTTTAATACCGAGGTTTGCAATACACGACGAAAGATTAACGGCAGTGGTGGTTTTTCCGACACCGCCTTTCTGATTCGATATAGATATTATTTTCTGCAATAAATGATTTTTCTCTTAAATTTCTAAAACATCTCCGGCCTTCATTATAACACATTTCTTCCCGATAGATTCCACCTTGCGTTTAAAATCATTCGCATCGGATTTTATGATATCGAAAGTGTTATAGTGTATCGGCACAACAATCCGCGGCTGAATAAACTCAACGGCTTTTACTGCATCGTCAACACCCATCGTAAAATCATCGCCGATAGGGAGGAACGCTGCGTCTATCTTGTACATCTCGCCCAGAAGTTTCATATCGTAGAACAGTGCAGTATCGCCTGCCTGATAGAAAGTTTTATCGCCGACAGTAATCAGAACGCCGTGTGCGTCGCCCGCGTAAGTGCCGTCGGGGAACGAAGACGAATGATGTGCAATAGTAAGTTTTACTCTCCCAAAAGGAAAGTTAAATCCGCCGCCCGTATTCATCGGGTGTGCGGTAACCCCCTGCGCCCCGCAGTAGTTAGCAACTTCGTACATACCGATAACCGTTGCGTTGTTTCGCTTCGCAAGTTCTATCGTATCGCCGAAATTATCTCCGTGACCGTGAGTAGGGATAATGAAGTCGCACTTCACATCTTCGAGTTTAACGTCACAATCAGGATTACCCGTGACAAAAGGGTCAATCAGAATTATATATTTGCCGGTATCGACCTCGACAAATGCGTGTCCGTGAAATTTGATTTTCATATTATATTTAAAATTAAAACTTTAAATTGTGTATACGTTAAATTAATACTAATATGCTATTAATTCAATTTTAATAGTTTTGCATAGAAGAATTTCTTTCTTGACTATTTATTACGATATTTAGAAAAATTTAAAACATAAGATATGATTCTCAGAGACAGACTCGCGGAATTAATTCCGGGATTAAGAAAAGAGTCGGCCGAAGTTTTTGCTTTAGGGCCGAATGAATCACTTGGCGAGGTAACAACAGAGCAGGTGTTCGGCGGTATGCGCGGTATCAAGGCACTGATTTGCGATACATCTGAAGTAGGTCTTGACACAGGGCTTATTATCAGGGGTATTCCTATTCTTGACCTTGTTGATAAACTTCCGGAAGAAATTTTTTACCTGCTTCTTACAGGTGAGCTTCCGAACGACGAAGCCCTCGAAGACCTTCAGTGGGAATTGAAAAGAAGAAGCGACGTTCCTTTCTACGTATGGAATACAATCAACGCATTACCGATTGAAACACATCCGATGGTTGTGCTGAACTCGGCAGTGCTCGTTATGGAAAACGAATCTTTCTTCAGAAAAAGATACGAAGAAGGAATGCCGAAAGATATGCTGTGGGAACCGATGCTCTGGGATGCACTTAACCTCATTGCACGTATTCCTATTATTGCGGCATACATCTACAGAAGAAAATTTACAAAAGGTCCGAGGATAAATCCTGACAACAGTTTAGACTGGGCGGCAAACTTTGCAAGACTGCTCGGCACGGAAGACCTGGACGGTTCGTTCGCAGACCTGATGAGACTTTATATGGTACTGCACTGCGACCACGAAGGCGGTAACGTAAGTGCTATGGCAACGCAGACGATTAACTCTGCACTGTCAGATATTTATTTCTCAATCAGCGGCGGTTTGAACGGACTCGCAGGGCCGCTTCACGGGCTTGCAAATCAGGAATGCTTAAGGTTCATAGTAAAACTCAGAGACGACATAGGACATACACCAACAGATACAGAAATAAAAGAATACTGCATTAATCTTCTGAACAACAAGAAAGTAATTTCAGGATACGGACATGCAGTACTCAGAGTAACCGACCCAAGATTCACTGCATTCGTAAACTTCGGAAACAAACACTTACCGGACGACGAAATATTCGGAATAGTAAAACAGTTATTCAACATCGTTCCAAAAATACTTATGGAAGGCGGCAAGGCAAAAGACCCGTGGCCAAACGTTGACGCATCGAGCGGCGCACTGCTTCACTACTACGGACTGACGGAGTACGATTATTACACAGTACTGTTCTCGGTATCGAGAATACTCGGCTTATCCGCACAGCTGATATTAAACCGTGCATTAGGCAGACCGATAATCAGACCAAAATCAGTAACGACAGAATGGCTGAAGAAAAACCTTTCTGCAAAGAAGAAAGCAGCAGCAGAAAAACCAAAAGAAGAAAAGAAAGAAGAAAAGGGAAAGTAGATTTAAGAACGCACACTGATAAAACTGATTTAAAACAGATTTACACTGATAAGATTTAAGAATAGTTTAAACAAAAAGAGGTTGTCCACAGGACAACCTCTTTGCTATATAGATACTTTTATATTGATCAAGAAGATTTATTGTTTCTTTGTTTTGCTGTCCCAAAGTAATTTTCATATTGTGATATATCTATAAGAAAATAGAATCTGTCAAATTTATATTGCATCTCTTCGTTTGGAAGGCTAGGAAAGTGTTGATTTGGTGTTTTGTATACTTTTTTCCCATCATAATAAAATATATTCGTATTGAAATTATTCTCTTCTGCAAGAAATAAAGTGTTATTTGGTCCACTAGCTCCTGCTAATAAAGGAGTATAGTGAGAGCCAAGATGTATATATGATAAGAACTCTGAACCAGTAAAGTAATATATACCTGTTTTACCCGTCCGTAACATTTTGGTGCCACCAAATCCAATATAGTACTGCATTTCGCTATTTCTTGTTACAGAGTCTCTGTAAACTTGAGTCCAGGTATTATTTTCATATTTATATATTGAGAAAATAAAATCCAAAGAACCTACAAAATAGCTATCAAACTGTGCATAAAGATTACCAAGTTCGTCTCTAAAAATAATGCCATAATCCAAGCTTTTGTCTAGCTTATAAGTTGTAACGGTATTGTTTACATAATGGTAAATAGTATTACTTGCAGTTGACATCCAAATATCATTATCGGAAATTGGTTCTATTCTTACAATCCTGTCAGTAGTATCGGCGGGAAGTATTATATTCTCTATTACAGTTCCGTTCCACCGTTTTAATTTAGAATTTCCAGAGGAAACTCCCTTTCCACCAATATATACATTAGTTAAAGATGTCCCATTTAAACAATATGGTGAAAAATCCCAATCATTATGATTGATATACTGAATTAATCCATTATTAATGTGAACAGAATACGGAAAACCCGCAATAAAAATATTATTAGTATCGGCAACATAGAAATATTTCATTGGCTTCGTTAGAATTGTATCTAATTTCCAATCGAACAGATTACTGTCAACAACTATTGGATCGTTAGAGTATACAATTGGGCTCTCATCAGTGCAAGATGAAAATAGCCCTAAACATAATAACACAATAACAAACAAAGGAGGTACGATTTTATAGTTATTCATTTTAATAGATACTTTTCACTTTGATCAATTTAATTTTAACCTGCATATTTCTTACATTTATTTCAATTCGTTTATAATTACACATCGGAAATACAAGAAACACAAAAGTGCGAGGAAAAGATTAAACGATCAACGTACTGATTTTTCTGATGACAGACTTACACTGATGAAATTGATAAAGATAAGGAATAACTGGAGTAGGGATTCCTGCTAAAAGCGTGCAGGAATGACAGGGTGGGGGTTTTACTTTTGCAAAAGTTTATTCATTCTACACCATTTTCTGCTTAAAAACAGAAAAGGGGCTTTCGCCCCTTTGTGTTATTAATATATATTTGATAAAATTTATTTAATCAGCATCAGTTTTGATGTTGCGGAATAATCCGGTGTTGTGAGTTTTGATACATACGCACCGCTGGAATACTTTGAGGCATCCCACTGGACCTGATAGTGTCCTGCGTTAAGATTCTGGTTTACGAGTTCTTCTATTTTCTTTCCGCTCATATCATAGATTTCGAGTTTAACGCTGTTGTACTTCGGAATATCGAATGCGATGTTCGTGACAGGGTTAAACGGGTTCGGATAATTCTGCGAGAGTTTATACTGCGCAGGGATTTCGCCGAACGGGTCGATGCCGAGTGTTGAATTAAGGTCGAACGTCCAGCAGCCTCTGCCGTGCGTTGCGACGAGAATCATTCCGATGGTTTGTTTGTACTTCATATCATAGACTTCGACCATAGGAAGTCCGCTGCTGAATGAAATCCAGTTTGCACCATCGTTAGTTGACTGGAAAACTCCGAAGTCTGTTCCGACGAATAACATTCTCGGAGACAGCGTGCGCATAACTATAGAGTTTGCGGCAATGTTCGGAAGGTTGCCCGTGATGCTTGTCCAGTTAAGTCCGCTGTTAGTGGTTTTTAGAACGTGTGTCGTGCCCGTACCGCCGAGTGTGGCATAGCAGATATTGTCGTTTGTGTTATCGACGATGAAATCACTTACGTATGGATAGCCAGTCTGCACAGACCAGTTTGCACCGTTATCGGTTGTTACAAGAATTCTTCCGTTTGAAGTGCCAATATAAATTTTATTAATGTCTGTAGCGCTGATACCGATTGCAGAAACGCTTCCGCCAACTATTGTTGTGGTTGCAATCTGAGTCCATCCGCTTGACGACGAAGCCGTTTGTGCATTCGTTGTTTTCCAAATGTCTGCACGTCCGAAGACTATTGTGTTGTGATCGCCGGGAGCCATTTCATAAGGGTTGTAGAAAAGTCCGCCCGTTGAACCGCTCGGAGTGATGCTTGAAAAACTTACGCCTGAATTGTTTGAACGCTGAATCGAGCCGTTCACGTACTGACCGTAAACATAATTTGTGTTAACAGGGTCAACAATAGTGTAACCGCCGTCTCCTGTGGTGCGTTGTATCCAGTTGCTTCCGCCGTCTGTCGAAGTCATTTTATTATTATCCTGTGTACCGCCCTGAAATGAAAGCAGGTTGGTAGGGTCGTAATCTGCACTTTGATACTGAAGAGTGGAAAGTTTCTGGTTTAAGTCTGTCCAGTTATTTCCGTCGTTAGTTGATTTATAAACACCGCCGTCTGAACAGCAATAGAGAACTGTGCCGTTGTATTCGAGTCTGTGAATATCTGCGTGGCAGAAATTTCCCGGAGTTGAAGAAGCCCAGGCAGCTTTCTGAACGAGAGAAGTTCCGCCTGTTGTTGATGCGTAGCAATCGAGACCACCGACAATAACGTGATTTTCGTTAGACGGTTTTACGATAACTGCATTATCATACCATCCCTGTGAGCTTAAATAATTCGGCGTTGATGCCTGAATCGTCCACGTTGTACCTGCATCGGTAGTTCTGTATAAACCCAGCAGTGCGCCGCCCGACGATGCTGCGATACTTGCATAAATAGTGTTAACGTTACTCTTCGCCATTGCGAGCTGAATTCTTCCCATGGTAGTTGGAAGTCCGCCTGCAAGCGTTGTCCACGTTGTACCGCCGTCAGTAGATTTTAAAACCTGTCCCGCATTTGTACCGCCGTTTGTTATGTATATAATCTGTGAATTAGTCGGATTGATAATAACACAATTTACGTTTGTACCGCCTGCCATATTAGTCCAGTTAATACCTGCGTTTGTTGATTTATAAATTCCGCTGCTTCCGCCCATATAAACTATGTTCGAATTGAACGGGTCGATTGCCATATACGAACATCTGTTACCAACCTGCGAAACCGTTGCAACCTGAAACCACGTTGCACCTGCGTCAGTTGATTTATAAATTCCGTTTCCGTACTGACTGTCGCTTGAATAATTCAGTTCACCTGTTCCGAGGTATAAGACATTCGGGTTAAGCTGGTCAACGACCATATCTCCGCAAGCGAGAGTCGGGAGGTTGTCCGTTAAGATCGTCCAGTTCGATCCGCCGTCAGTAGTTTTCCAGACGCCGCCCTGTGCCGCTGCGATGTAGAAAATATTCGCGTTGGTCGGATGGAATGCGATTGAGTTAGTTCTGCCCGAAATATAGTTTGCATTAGTTCTCTGGTAGAACATACCAATCGGATTAATGCTCAGCCAGTTAGTAGTGCGTGTTTTGCTGCCGGGGGTATTTCTGTCTTCGGGAATATTGGCTTTTTGCTCTACTGCTTTTGAATAAGCATCGAAGGCAATCTTCATACCGGGTCCGCCTGCACGGCGGGTTAGAATAAACTCTTCTCTTTCGAGAATACTTTCGCCTGATTCGTCTTCCTGTGCGAAACAGTAATTTATCTGCCAGGCAAAGGCCAGAAGAAAGGCTGCGAATAAAATTGTTTTTACTTTCATATAGGTATAGTTTATAATAGTGATTAATGTTTTGTCCCTGTAAATTATCTATTTTAAAGATAACAAGATATTAAAAAAGTTCGGCGGGTAAATTATTTGAGTGTTCAACCCCTGCAGGGTGGGGGTGTTTTTGATTCTATTCCCCCGGCTGTGCCAGGGGTTATTCAAATTAAACCCCTTGCGGGGTTTTGTTTGATTTAAAATAACACTTCTTTAAAAGTGAGTTACTATTGAATAATAAATCGGCATTCCTATGGAAATGTTAAAAGGGAAAGTGAGCCCTAATGCCATTGGTATGTAAAGACCCGGGTCGGCTTTTGGTGCCGCAAGTTTCATGGCAGCGGGGACGGCAATGTACGAGGCACTTGCTGCCAGTATTGCAAAGATAAATCTATTGCCGATATCGTGTGTTACAAGACTGCTTGCGAAGGCAACTGCACAACCATTGATTGCAGGAATAAGAATCGCAAACACGCTAAGGTACAAACCATATTTTTTAAAAGCTGAAAACCGTTTGGCAGTAACCATTCCCATTTCCAGTAAAAAGATTGCAAGAAACCCTTTGAAGATATCTGTTGTAAATGGTTTAATGCCTTCTGCCTGCTTTGTGTCGGCAATTAATCCAATCAGCAGACTTCCAAGGATTAACAATACGCTGCCGTTTGTAAAAGAATGTTTTGTGATTGAAGCCATACTTGATTTAGAGTCTGACTCTTTATCGTATCTCGACATCAAAATTACTCCGACGATAATTGCCGGTGATTCCATTAAAGCCATGACAGCAACCATATGTCCGCTAAAAGATATTTGCTGAGTTTCAAGGAATGAAACAGCAGAAACAAAAGTGACGGCACTAACCGAGCCATAGGTTGCGGCAACTGCGCCCGCATCGCTTATAGTCATTTTTCTTTTCAGTATAAAGAAAGTATAAAGCGGAATTAGCGATGAAATCAGAAGCCCGAAAAGAATTGAGTAAATTATTTCGCCCGCAAAGGTGCTGTGCGCAAGTTCCTGTCCGCCCTTAAATCCAATTGCAAAAAGTAAATACAGAGAAATAAACTTACTTGTAGATTCCGGTATCTGCAAATCACTCTTTACGGTTGTTGCCAGAATTCCCAGCAAGAAAAACAAAAGCGTCGGATTAGTTATGTTTGAAACGATTATTTGAAAGTCCATTTTATTTATTATTATATCAATTTTAATTTCTAACAACACAGGACATTTAAAAGTGCAGTGATGAACTTTTCAAGTTTCCGTTTGTTGAAGACTTAAAGTAATTTACCCGTGTATTGTCTTAAAAGGATGCGGCAATAGCGTTTCAACACGGAAATATTCATCCTACTTAACAAGGAGAAACAACTATGAAAATTGCAAAAAACAACATTGAAGTCAAAATGGAAATTCCCGGAGCTATAGTCCGTCAGAGAACTGATTTTGGCGACGCTACAGGTTTAGGTAAAATCAGCGGAGAGTACTTCACTCTTTCCAAAGGAGTCGACACAACCCCTCTGTTTATGGGGCTTGAAGGAAACCTGTGTCAGTGTCCTCACTGGGGATACGTTTTGAGCGGACAGCTTACAACGACGGATGCTAACGGACTTGAGGAGAGCGTCAGCGCAGAAGAACTTTTTTACTGGCCTGCGGGACACAATATAAAGGTCAATGAAAATGCGGAGATTATTATGTTCAGTCCTCAGCAACAGCACACAACAGTTATTAATCATATGATTGAAGTGCTTAAGAAATAAGTGCAGTTATAAAATTTAAAGTAGGCAACTTCCCAGACGGAAAGTTTATTCGAAAAGTTTGGGGAGATTGCCTTCGTGTTCAATGAGCCATCTCTTGCGCCAGAGTCCGCCGCCGTAGCCTGTGAGGCTGCCGTCGGAGCCAATTACGCGGTGGCAGGGGATGATGATGGAAATTCTATTTGCGCCGTTGGCAGTTGCCACAGCGCGTATGGCGCCGGGGTTGCCGAGCGCTTCGGACTGCTCTTTGTACGATCGCGTTTTGCCGAAAGGAATGTTCCGCAATTCTTTCCAGACTGCTTTCTGAAAAACTGTGCCCGGTGCATTCAGCGGAACAGTGAAGTCTTTTAGTTTATGCGCGAAGTATTCTTTAAGTTCTTTTCGGAGTAAATCGAAATGCGGGTTTTCACCTTTTAAAAATTTTGCGCTGAAGTGTTGACTGAGTTGTTTGTATTCTGTGTTGAGCATTCTGCGGTCGGAAAATTCAAGAAGGCAGATGCCGTCTTCCACTCCGCCTGCAATCATAATTCCCAGCGGTGTTTCAATTTCGACCGTGTCGATAACGTTTGTGATTTCGAACAATGGAGGAGCAAGTGCAATCATAACACCATCGTTAACCGTTCAATTAAATTCTGCGCTCTGTTCTGCGGGTCGATTTTATCGAACGTCATCTTTACTTCAACGCCTTCAATCGAAGCCCTTACTGTATGCGTGCCCTGCGAATAAAAAGTTTTTGATGAAACGTCGATGACGATAATCTGGTGTATCTCGCCGCCGATAGCGCTTCTTGTCCAGTTGCTTGCAAGCTGAATTAAGTTACCGTCTTTCACTTTGTCCGCGAAAAAAACCGAAGTGATGTTCGGAACGGTGAGCCTCATAGCTTTTGGAAGTTTGTATTCGCTGTTCACAAATGCGCGCGCATCGGCGTGCAGTTTCTCCGCAGCATAAACATCGAGATTTCTTTTTTCGGCGTCGTGAAAAAAGAGATAGTCCCTTTGCGGAAAAACAAAGTTGCGTCCTTTTCTGAATGCGTAAATGTCGGCAGAGCTCTGTCCGAAAACAAAATCCTGCTTTACCTGAAACCCTGCGTCTGCCCCCGAAAGGAATTTTATTATTTTATCTTTCATTAAAATCTCCAGTCTTTCATTTTATCGTAGAACTTATAGTCGGTAAGGTCGTAGTGAATTGGTGTTACGGAGATGTAACCTTCATCAACTGCCTTAACGTCGAAGTCGGTGGTCTTGTCGAGTTTTTTCATACTGCCCGCCAGCCAGAAATACTGGCGCTTTGCGGGGTCGAGGCGAATTTCATAAGTGTCGTCCCAGGTAGACCTTCCCTGCATTGTTAGGAGTGCACCTTTCACTTTTTTAATCGCAGGAACGTTAACGTTCAGGAGTGTTCCTTTCGGAAGACCTTTCTTCAAAACAATTTTTGCAAGTCTTGAAGCAAACTTTGCGGCGATGGAAAAATCGGGATAGGTGTAACTTGTGAGTGACATCGCTATTGAGGGAACCCCAAGGATTGTGCCTTCTGTAGCGGCAGACACCGTCCCCGAATAAATGATATTTATTGCAGTGTTGGCTCCCTGGTTTATGCCCGAGATTAACAAATCTATTTTTCTTCCTTTCAACAAAGTATGCACTGCAATCTTCACAGAGTCGGCGGGAGTGCCTTCGACTGCGTATCCGTAGAAGTCCTTGAACATCAAAGTCTTTCTTGCGCGAATGGGGTTAGCCATTGTTATAGAGTGCCCGACTGCGCTCTGCTGAGTGTGCGGAGCGGCAACGAATACTTCTGCGAATTTTCTGATTTCTTTAGTGAGTGCCTTTATTCCGTCGGCTTCTATGCCGTCATCATTTGATATTAGAATTAGCGGTTTCTTCATCTTTATTTAAACGTTTTAATTTTGTCCATAGCATATCTTTAAGTTTGTCGAGATTATCACCCGTTACCGAGGAAATAGAAATTTTTTCAATACCCGATGTTCTTACAGATTTTAATTTCTTCTTAAGTTCATCGCTGATGGCATCGGTTTTAGTGAAGCAGATAATTCTCGGTTTATCGAGAAGGTTTGCCTCGTAGTTTTCGAGTTCTTTCAGGAGCACTTTATAATCCTTTAAAAGTTTTGTGCCGTCAGGGTTTAACTGTGTTGAGTCTATTAAAAATAAAAGTATGCGTGTTCTTTCTATGTGTCTTAAAAACTGAATGCCAAGTCCTTTGCCCGATGAAGCGCCTTCGATGATTCCCGGAATATCTGCCATAACGAATGAATCGTAGTCGTGATACTTGATGATGCCAAGGTTTGGTTTTAAAGTAGTAAACGGATAGTCTGCAATTTTTGGTTTAGCAGAAGAAATTTTTGAAATTAGTGTTGACTTACCTGCGTTAGGAAAGCCGACGAGTCCGATATCTGCAATAAGTTTTAATTCAATTACGATTGTCAGCTCCAGTCCCTTTTCTCCTGTTTGTGCAAAACGTGGGGTACGGTTCAGAGAAGTTTTAAAGTGTGTGTTTCCTTTGCCGCCGCGACCACCTTTAAGAATAATTTTTTCTTCTCCGTCTTTGAGGAGTTCGGCAATCACTTCGCCCGTTTCAAAATTCTTTACTACGCTTCCGCAGGGAACGAGTATAACTTCGTCTTTTCCGTTCTTACCGTTTTTATCTCCGCCCATTCCGTGAACACCTCTGCCGCCTTTATGGTGTCTTTTATAAGTAAAATCAATTAAGGTAGAAAGTTGTCCGAATGCTCTGAACACAACATCACCGCCGTTGCCGCCATCACCGCCATTGGGTCCGCCCTTTGGGACATATTTTTCTCTTCTGAAACTAATGCATCCGTTGCCACCTGCACCCGACGTTATGAATATTTTTGCATAATCTATAAACATATTATTTTCTCACCTTTTTTCAAAATAATCATTTAATACGTCAACGAACATAATGACGCTTTTATCACCAATGCTTACTTTGTTGTTAATAAAAATCTCTTTTAAGTGTTCCGTTGCTTCGCGCCAGGTCTTCAGTTTTTCAATCTCAAGAAGTGAGTCGAGCAGCAGGTACTTGTTTCCTTTGTAAATCTTTTTAGCTATGGATTTAATTTCTTCGTCTTTAAAATGAAAACGCAGATGCTTTTCGGGGATTTCCGGTTTTTCTTCAAATTCATTTGATATGCTTTGCGGGACAAACATATCATCTTTTGTACTATTATCGGAATATGTATTTACCGGTGCCTCCTTTTCGATTTTTTCGGGTGTATGAATTACTATATCCTTAACAGGTTCGGGCGCGTCTTCAACGGGTTTAGACTCTATTGCCTCCGCACTTTTATAAACTTCGCTGACGTTATTAATTTTACCGGTAAAAATTTTTATGATTGTCTTTAGTTCAATCGCTTCATTATCGTTTTTAACACCTGCATTTTTGAACAGGTCTATTAAATCTGTGTATCCCTTATCTTCAAGAAACAGTTTTATAAAACTGTATGGAATGCTCATATCAAGGCTTACCTCGACATTATCGCCATACTTAAGTTTAAAAAGCTGAAGAAAAAAGTTCTTAAGTTTCAAGCTTGAAGTATCCGTTGTTAACTTGGAATAAATATCTGAATTTATCTGCTGCAGCACGCCTTCGACGAGAGAGCGCTTTATAGAAACGTAATTCTCGTCGTGTGCAATTTCCTTAATTGTTTCTGTGTAATAAGAATAATATATAAATATATCTGTCCGCTTCAGAATCTCGGCTTTTTGCTTTGAATCAAAATTGCCGAATAAATAATTAACCAGCGTCCAGGTCGGTCGAACGCAAAAATTAAGGTTAAGTTTAACTGCTTTCTCAACTGCCGTAATCAGTTCGTCACGGCTTGATATTTTTCCGTTATCGTTAATTATAAACGCTTTTATAAAATCGTTTAAATCGCTTGTTATAATTGTCTCGGCTGAATAATCGCTTAAACCATTAACAATCCCGAGAGCATCTTTGAGTCGTTTATCTGTTATTTGTTCGAACATAGTATTTTCGTAATATATAAAGATAAATTTTAAGGAGTTCAGAAAAAACAGAATAAGAAATGCAAATTACGGAGCGATAAATCCTTTAATAGTTAACTTTGTACAAAAACCACTCATAATCCCATGATTTGAGTCCTTCAATATTTTTAACAAGTATGATATCACCGTCTTTAAAGTTTTTTGAGTTTCTCACGATGAATTCGTAGTTAATCTTCCAGTCTATAAAATACTCAATCTTCTGGCTTCTTATGTATTCGATTACTTCTTTATTCTTAACGGCGGTATATGCGTCTTTGTTCACGACGCCGTCAAGGTTTATGACATTCATATCTTTAGCAAAATATCCGAGTGCGCCGGTCTGGTTGCTTCCGATGACGGTTCCTTTCGGGAAGTTATCATTAACCCATTTGCCGACTTCGAGGTATCCGCCTCTGGGATAATCTTTAAAGAAGAAATCTTTAAAACCGGGACGGACAATGTTTGCAACAAACAAAACTATTACGATAGATGCGAACACAATGGTTTTACTTTTAGCGGACTGAAAACTTACGATTATCTGGTTTGCCGCAAAAGCAGTTAGCACAATGAAGAACAGACTCAGAGGAAAAAAGTAACGAGAATAAAACCAGTTAGCAGTAAGATAAAACGTATATGATGCGAACAAGAATAACGAAGTTGTTATAAGCGGGCAGTGTTCTGAGACAGAGCCTTTAAACCAGGGACACGCCTGTGTCTTAAGTCTGTAAATAAAAGTTGTAACAATGGCAAAAACGATTACTACGGAATAATTTGTATAAATGTTTTTGAACGATAGATTCATAAGTGTGAACAGGCCAGACTGTCCGTCGGAATGGTAATTCACCATATCTTTTCCAATCTGATGAACTGCCTTACCGCTTGCGGGAAGAACATCGCCCGTAAAGACGTAAGATAAAATCATATACGGAAGATATATTACTGCAATGCCTGCGGCAACGGACAGAAAATTTTTCCAGGGAAGTGTTTCTTTCCTGTGTTTTAAAAGAACAAAGACCAGTATGCCGGGAAGAATCATCACGTTGTCTAATCTTGCGAGTAAAGATAAGCCGATTAAGAGTCCGAACAGAAAAAGTTGTTTTGGAAAAAGAAGTTTTATATCCTGAAACCAGTATTTATAAAGATAATAGAATATTAATGTGAAGAAGAAGAAAGATATTGACGTTTCAAGTCCGTTTGATACGTTTGCGATAGTAACGGGAAGCAGAATGAACAGCATTGTGGAGATAAACGGAGAATAATCGTCGTTATAAATTATACGAATTAATTTATACAGAAAGTAAATAGTTGCAAAACCAACAACACTTAGCAGAACGAGCGACACGTACAGCGGTGTAACAGGATCGCCATTAAAGAACAGAAAAACGGGAGCCATTACGAAAACATACAGGGGCTGAAATCCGCTTGTTTGCTGAGTGCCGTAGAAGAACCATTTTCCGAGAGCAAAGTTTCTTGCTATATCCAGAGAAAGGTATGCGTCGTCGGGGACGGCATATCCGTCAATTTGCAGAAGTGGTTTTGCGAAAAAAGCAATACGTATAATTGCATATAGAATAAATAATACAAGCAGAAAGTATTTATCTTTTCTTCTCATTCTTAGAGAGGAATGTTTTGTATTCGCTCAATAATCTTTCCTTTAATTCTACCGGGTTAGAATTTTCAACTGTAGCGCCTGCTGCATTCATATGTCCGCCGCCTTTAAAGATTCTGGCAAACTCATTCATCTTAATGTTTCCTTTGGAGCGGAACGATATTTTGCAGGAGTCGGGAAGTTCAACGATTAAAAAACCAGCTTTAATATATTTCATAGACATCAGGAATGCAGAGAAGCCCTCAACATCTTTAACGTCTGAATTAAAATCGAGAAAATCCTGCTGTGTTATTGTACCAACAGCCATAGTTCCGTTAAAATGAAAACTCAGGCTTTCGATAAAGCGCGAAAGAAGTTTCACTTTGTCGGTGGGTACGTTATTGTAAATCTTATCGTACATAAACACGGGATCGGTGCCACGCTTTATCAGGTCGGCACAAATCAGGAACGTTTTTTCCGTAGTGCGCGGATACTTGAACGAGCCCGTATCCGTCATTATTCCTGCGTACAGATTATCGGCAATCTTTTTGTCTATAAAATCAGGGTTGTCGTCGCAGATAAAATCATAGAGTATCTGCGAGGTAGCGGGGGATTCAGTATCCGATATAAAATCAAAGTATCCGTTTACATCGAGTCCCTGGTGATGGTCAACACAGATTTTCTTTGCGGGTGAATTCTTCACTGCATCTGACATACTCTTAATGCGGGAGTACTCATTCGTATCAACTACAAAAAGCAGGTCTGCCTCATTGATAAGTTTCGTATTGCCCTCAACATCATCGCGAAATCTTTTAATCACTTTCTCCTCATCCAGAAACAAAAGATGATCGGGGGATTCGTTATGATTTATGATGTATACTCTCTTGCCCTTTTTCACTAAATAATAGTATAAAGCAAACTCAGACCCTATTGCATCACCATCGGGCAGAAGATGTGTGGTTAAAACAATCGTGTTTGCTTTTTCTATTTCGCTTCGTATTCTTTTAAAACTCTTATCCATTTGTAAAATATTATGAAATTGCTATTTTATCATAACAAAATAAAGATTAAAAGAATTATATATTTTGCAGGGAGAATTTGAATCGATGGAGACCGGACAGCAGGAAGAGAAAGAAAAACCAAAATTCCGCATAAGCCTTTTTATATCACTTTCGTTTGTTGTACTGTTATGGATGGTAAAAATCTTTGAAGAGTACACACGCACAGACCTCGTCTCGCTTGGTGTCTATCCGAGAAAGTTAAGCGGGCTTGTAGGAATAATAACAGCACCGCTGGTACACGCAGACTTTTCGCATCTGGCATCGAACAGTATTACTCTTTTAGTACTGATGATATTTCTTTTCTATGCATACACAAACTCATCTTTCAAGGTTTTCTTTAGTGTTTATTTTCTTTCAAACGTGCTTGTATGGATATTTGCAAGAGACGCATACCACATCGGTGCAAGCGGTATTATTTACGGGCTTGTAACGTTTATGTTCTTCGTAGGTGTTTTCCGCAAAGATTCAAAATCAGTAGGTCTTTCGCTGCTCGTAACGTTTATGTACGGCGGGCTTGTATGGGGAGTGCTTCCAACCGACCCTGCAATTTCGTACGAGGCTCATCTTGCGGGTGCGGTAGTAGGAATACTTGCGGCAGTAGTGTTCAGAAAAAGCGACCCGCTTCCGGAAAAGTACGAATGGGAAGATGAAGAAGAAGCCGATGAGGACGATGTAGACATTGAAGAATTTGAAAAAGCAGAAAAGAGAATCAAAGACGAGTAAAGTTAATTAAATAAACTTTGCTTTACGATATTTAAGAACACATTAAATCCCGGATATCAATATTTTATTCAATTCACGATAAACCAATTGCCATAAATTATGGGGCTGACGATAATGATTAGAAAGGTTATTTTAGGGCTATGGAAAAAGTTGTAGCAATAGTAGGCAGACCAAATGTAGGTAAATCAACATTGTTTAACCGCATTATTGGTAAAAGAATAGCAATCGTTCACCCCGAAAGCGGCGTGACGCGTGACAGAAATTACGGAGAGGCAGAGTGGACGGCAAAGAAATTCTTCCTGATAGATACGGGCGGGTTTGTGCCGGATTCCGATGACCAGTTTAACAAGCATATACGCGAACAGGTGAGGATTGCGATTGAGGAAGCAGATAAAGTGATATTTGTAGTAGACGGCGACAAGGGCTTACATCCGGTAGACGAAGAGATAGCAAACAACCTGCGAAAACACTCAAAGGGAAAAGAAATTCTTCTTGTTGTGAACAAGATTGATACAAACATACGCGACGTATTAAAGAATGAATTCTTTAAACTGGGGTTAGGAACCCCTTATGCTATATCGGCACTTTCCGGAAAGCTTGTTGCAGAGATGCTTGATGACTTAATAAAAGGATTTGAGGAAAACGATGATACACAGGACGAAAGAATTAAGTTTGCGATAATAGGAAAACCTAACGCAGGAAAGTCATCTATCGTAAACGCGCTATTAAAAGAAGAAAGAAATATTGTAACAAATATCCCGGGTACGACAAGAGATTCTATCGACTCTGTAATCAAGTACCACGGGGAAAGCCTTGTCCTTATTGACACAGCGGGCCTTCGCAGAAAAAGCAAAGCAACAAGAAGCGAATCGATAGAATTCTTTTCGGCGATAAGAACTTACAAAGCGATTGAAAAATGCGATGTTGCAATTCTTGTAATCGATGCAATGGATATAATGGAGGGAATGGGTGATGTATCGGATTTAAAGCATTCTTCTTTCAAACTTGACAAACAGGACATAAGAATCATTGACGACGTTCTTAATTACAAAAAGGGATTACTGATTGCGATAAACAAATGGGACTTAATTGAAAAGGATTCGAAGACGTCTTCAATGTTTGCCACAAAAATTAATGAGCATTTAAAAAGCAATAAATCACTTAAGTTTATATTCATCTCTGCGCTGACCAAACAGCGTATACACAAGGTGATCGAAGAGGCAAAGGTTGTTTACGATGAAAGACGTAAGATGGTTAAGACCTCTGTTTTAAATGATGTACTGCTCGAAGAAATAAAACGTATGCCGCCTCAGGCAATGCGCGGAAAAGAGATAAAAATTAACTACATAACACAGCTCAAGGCCTCACATCCTATTTTCGGCTTTTTCGTTAACGAGCCGACAATGATAACAGAAAACTATAAAAGATATCTCGAGAAAAAAATACGCGAACATTTTGGGTTCGCCGGTGTGCCGATTTCTATTGTCTTTAAGAAGAAAAACTAATATTGTATACGTTTCACCTTGTTATAATATACTATTAAAACAATATGATAACCGAAATATTTACATCTGCTACAATTGGCGTTGATGCATATACAATTCGTGTTGAAACGCATCTGGAAAACAGACAGGACGGCGGATTTACCGTTGTTGGTTTACCCGATAACACAGTAAAGGAGTCGAGAGAAAGAGTTTCTGCGGCAATAAAAAACTCCGGCTTTGTGTTTCCAAAAGGAAAGAAAATCACAATCAACTTATCTCCAGCCGACATTAGAAAAGAGGGATCGGGTTTAGACCTTCCGATTGCAGTAGCGTTACTTACGGAAAGCGGCCAGATTGAACCCGATAAAGTCAGGAATTACATTATTTTAGGTGAACTTTCATTAGACGGAAAGTTACGCTCGGTTTCAGGTATTTTACCGATTGCCATAGAAGCATCAAAGCACAATTTTGAGGGTATGATAGTTCCCGCATCAAACGGTGACGAAGGAGCGATAGTGGGTGGGATAAATATATATCCGTTTGAAACACTTGTGGAGGTCGTAAAATTTTTAAATGGCGAACTATCCGTTTCAGCGCACAAAGTAGAC
>JBMOHR010000035.1:0-19579 GCA_049317745.1 Ignavibacteria bacterium | reverse complement strand
AGATTTAAGAGTAAAAATATCAATTTTAAACGTTATAAAAAGTATAAATCGGGTATACGTCTGTTATTTTTTATGAATTTAGACTTTTAAGCTGGTTTTGCTGAATTATCAGTGTTTTAAGTTAAAATATCAAAAAACAGGTGTTATAATTATTAGATTTTCTGCAAATGAGGTTTTTAGTAAATTAAAAGAATATAGAAACACATAAAAGAAAAGATGAAGTCAGATAGATTTGATATACCTATACTATTTTTAATTTTTAACAGACCTGATACGACAGAGAAGGTTTTTGAAAAGATACGTGAAATAAAGCCTAAAAATCTGTATGTATCAGCTGATGGTGCAAGAGCTAACAAGCAAGGCGAGTACGAAAAGTGTGAACTCGCTAAAAGTGTATTAAAGAAAGTTGACTGGGAATGTGAAGTGAATGTAAATTTCAGTGAAATAAACCTGGGATGTAAGGAAGGTGTTACCAAAGGAATAAACTGGTTTTTTGAGAATGTGGATTGCGGAATAATACTTGAAGACGACTGCATTCCTGACTTGTCCTTTTTTAATTTTTGCAAAGATATGCTTGAAAAATACAAAGATGACAAAAGGGTGATACATATAGGCGGTGTTAACTTTCAAGATGCAAACAAGAGGGGGAACAGTTCTTATTACTTTTCAAGATTCTGTCATGTATGGGGTTGGGCAACATGGAAAGACAGATGGAATAAGTATGACGTAAATATGTCAGATTATACCGACGATAAGTTTAATAAGGTGGCCGATAATATTACAGACGATAAAGAGATAAGGAAATATTACAAAAGACTGTTTGATACTGTTAAGAGCGGCAGACTAGACACCTGGGATTTTCAATGGGTATGGACAGTCTGGAAAAATGACGGACTTAGCATCATCCCAAACGTAAACCTTGTAAAGAATATAGGGTTTGGTGCAGATGCAACACATACATCAGATACGGGCAGTAAAATATCAGAGTTAAACACAGGAAGCATAGACGATATTATTTTTAATAATACTGTTAAACCTGACCAGGAAGCTGACCGATATACATATTATCATAAAATCAGAAAAAGTAAATTTGAAAAATTAATTGATGTGATTAAGAAGTTTGTAAAATGAAAGTTTTATACGATAACGAAATATTCCTTATTCAAAAATACGGCGGGGCGACGAGATATTTTTATGAACTGATAAAAAGAATGCCTGCTCTGAAAGCCGAAGTGCTGCTGTATATGGGGAAATTTATAAACGAATACGGACTTGAAGAATACTCGAAGAGGTTTACTGTGTTTTCAGGCAAGAAGATTAAGCACATACCAAGAACTAAACTTATATCCATAAAACTTCAGAAGCCAATGTTTGAAAGGTTTGCCGGGAAACAGGACTTTGACATACTTCATCAGACATATTATGCAGATATAAACGTTAAGAAGAATTTTAAAAGAGTAATTACAATACACGACTTTACGCATGAAAAATTAAGCAGTAACTTTTCTTCGCTGGATAAGACGGCGGAACTGAAGAAACTGGCAGTTGAAAAATCAGACGGGATAATATGTGTATCTGAATCGACAAAGAATGACCTTTTGGAAAGGTACGATACAAACGGTAAAAAGATAAAAGTTATTTATCACGGAAATTCACTGCAGTATGATGTAAAAGAAGAGGCGGGTATTAAAGATAAGTACATTCTTTATGTAGGTGACAGAAGGAGTTATAAGAACTTCGAAATACTGATTAAGTTGTTTGGAATTAACGAGACACTAAGACAAGAATATAAGATTGTGTGCTGCGGCGGAGGTAAATTTACAAAAGAGGAAATAGAAGAGATGACGAAAGTAAATGCAGCAGGAAATTTTGTTCAGATTGAAGCAAGAGACAGGAAGATTGCAAACCTGTATTTCTATGCAACGGCATTTGTGTATCCTTCAAAGTATGAGGGATTCGGAATACCGATGATTGAGGCAATGTACAACGGATGTCCGATAGTTGCTTCGAATGTCAGTTCGCTGCCTGAAGTGGGAGGCGAATCCGCATTGTACTTCAATCCTGATTCTATTGAAGAACTGAATGAGAAGATAAATATTGTGTTAAAGGATAAAGAAACAGTAAACAGGCTTAAGGTATCGGGAAAAGAAAGAGAGAAGATATTTTCGTGGGATAAATGTGCGGATGAGACTTACAAGTTTTACAGGGAGGTTTTGGGATAGATGGAGCAAGTGAACACATTACCGAAAGTAAGTTTCATTACAGTAGTTTTTAACAACAAAGAGAATCTTAAAAAAACCTTATCAGCGATAAGAAGTCAGAAGTATAGGAATGTAGAAATTGTTATAATTGACGGCGGATCAACAGACGGGACTTTGGAAGTAATTTCGGGAAACCAAGATATCATATCATACTCTGTTTCGGAAAAAGATAAAGGAATATACGATGCGATGAATAAAGGAATAAGGGCTGCGACTGGAAATTATGTATGGTTTATGAATTCAGGAGATATACCTTTCGATGACGATATTCTGGTGAATGTGTTTAAGACAGAGAAAAACGGAGACGTTTATTACGGAGACACTGAGATTGTGGATGAGGAAGGGAAAAGTTACGGAAACAGAACACTTAAAGTACCGCCAAAGGAATTGAACTGGAAGAAGATGATTAATGGGATGATAGTCTCTCATCAGTCTTTGATAGTCAGAAGAGCAATATGCGTAGAATATGATTTAAGTTACAGATTTGTTGCAGATATTGACTGGGCTATTAAAGTTTTAAAAAAGAGTAAGAATGTAATAAACACAAATCTTACGTTGTCTAAGTTTTTAATGGGTGGATATTCGAGGAAGTATACAATAAAGTCATTGAAGGAAAGGTTCAGAATGTTATGCAGACATTTTAACTGTGCAGCAGTGTTATTGAATCATATAAAACTTTCATTTATATTCACTGTTTACATAATCAGAAAAAGAAAACTATTATAATATGTCAAAACTAAAATTGTATAAGATTAAGTCTGAAATGGCTTTAAGAAAAATCGGAAATAAGTTCGGAGTTGATGTAAAGATGACAGACGAAGAGATTCTGATAAAGCAGATAATGCATAATGAAATAGATATGATATTCGATATCGGAGCCAACACAGGGCAATTCGGTGAATTAATCTATAAACTGGGATACAAAGGGAAGATGTATTCATTTGAACCATTAAGTTCGGCATATGATATTCTAAGTGCAACGAGTAAACCGTATGAAGGCTGGAAACCTGCGGAAAAGTGTGCTATTGGAAATGAAGACGGCGAAATAGAAATACACATATCGGAGAATTCGATAAGCAGCTCTGCTTTAGAAATGCTTCAAGAGCACGAAAATGCAGCACCGAAATCGAAGTACGTTGGAATTGAGAAAGTTAAAGTTTATAAATTAGATACAATATTTGACAAGTATGCAGAGGGCAGTAAGAATGTGCTGGTGAAAATAGATACACAGGGGTTTGAGGAAAAGATTTTTAACGGCAGTGTAAATTCAATGAATAAGATAAAAGGGCTGTATTTGGAAATGTCACTCGTAAAACTTTACGAAGGGCAAATCTTATTCAAGGAGTTATACGAAAGAATAGTTGCCAACGGGTTTGGAATGTACGGCATACAGCCTGCATTTGTGAATAAGCAAACAGGAAGAGTTCTTCAGGTTGACGCTACATTCTTCAGAGAATAAAAAAAGCGGTTTCAGGAGGAGAAACCGCTTAAGGAGAACATAACAATTGTTATGCTAGCTATGAAAAACACTCATTAATTATTCTGAACCAGTAATATTTCATTAATAGCCTGAACAAATCCTTCTTTTTGCATTGCACCCGCTGACATCTGCGGCTGACCTGATTTAGGAATAAACAGAATTGAAGGTATACTTCTGATACCAAATACTGAGGCTAATTCCTGTTCAACCTCTGTATCGACTTTATAAATATCAACTTTACCTTCGTATTCGTTCGATAATTCTTCAAGCACAGGAGCTACCATTTTGCAAGGTCCGCACCAGTCTGCATAGAAGTCAATAATTGCAGGATTCTTTCCTTCGAACTTCCATTCTTTATTCTTTTCGTAGTCAAATACCTTTGACTTAAATGTTTCTACTGTTAAATGTTCCATTTTTGTTTTATTATTAATTTTTAAATTATTTACATTAGTTGTTTTTGAATCTACCTTAGATTCAGTTTTTGAAGATTCCTTCTTTGAACAGGACATAAATACCGAAAGACCCAGAACCAGCGTAACCACCATTATTGCATTTGAATATCTTTTCATTGTTTTTTAATTAAACTTGCTATTAGTATTAGTTGTTATTAGCAAGTTATATATTTTAGAACTAATAATCAATATTAAAAGTTTCAGATTTTTCATATTTGTAATATTTATAAATCATTATTCTAATAATAATGCTGGACTATTCGGAAACCAATCAGAGACCAAGGACAGACCAAGGACAGACCAAGATAAGGAATCGTCTAATTTGATGATTTTGATTAAATGCTGAGGTCAAAGAATTATTATTCTTATAAATGGCAAAAACGGGTAATTAAATAGTATTATAAGTAAAGGGAAGAGATTATAAATACCTGACCCGCAAATTTGATAATGCGGGTCAGAATTGAATCTTAAAAATTGAATGTTGTTTTTAAGTATACGTTTCTGGGGAGGTAAGTCCCTCCGAACATCTCGTAATGCTGTTCGTTAAACAAATTAAAGACGTGAACACCAACCTGTAAATTTTTCAGTATGTAATAACCTGCGTTGAAGTTTACCAATCTGTAAGACGGTACGACACCAGTATATGCGCCGGCAAGCCAGTCAAAATTATCAGAGTACTGGAACGAAAGCGTTGCGTCAAACTTCTGAGGAATCTGATAAGTAGCAGAAAGATTAAACTTATTTGGTGTTGTGTTTGGAAGTATATCAGGGTCACCTGCATTCTTCTCTATATTGTATTCATATCGGGAATAGTTTCCGGTAAGGAAAATATTCTTATTAAGATAATAGCTTAATGTCACGTCAACTCCATACTGTCTTACAGTTCCGATGTTAGAATTAGACACTATGAAAGACGGCAGTCCGTTTAAGTACGATAATCTTTGTCTGTCTCTGGGGTTCAACTGACTGTATACCATTGACGTAGCAAGGCTGTTCCAAGATGCGAGAGAATCGGGCAGATTTGCAGACCAGGATGTAAAGTTCTTGTTTACTCCGGGCAGAAAGTTTGTAACAAAATCTGTAAGTATGTTATAATAGACATCAACGTTAAAGAAAAGTTTATTTTTCAGGTTGCCATTATAACCAAATTCAAATCCGAGATTCTTTTCCACATTTAAGTTTTCGTTACCGACTGCGTATGCTCTTGTACCGTCAAGGTTCAATTGAATATTCGGAGCTGTTGACCAGCCTGCAAGAACCCTGATTGAGTCTGCTACTTTCTGATTAATACCAATGAGTGCAGGTTTTGGAGGACCCGGTGTTGTAGCGAATGCAGGAGCATCAGGAGTAAGTCTGTACAGTTCAGAATAGTTTGGTCTCTGGAATGAACGGCTGACTGTGAACCTGAACTGATGGTCTCTTGCCGGTGAAAAAACCAGAGCGCCACGGGGAGAGAACTGGGATTCGTGAATGTTTGTTCTGTCGAGCCTCAGAGTTCCGACAAACTTTAACTTTTCGTTCATTTTATAAGAGAACTGACCATATATACCTGTATAGTTTGCATGAACTTCGTTTGGAATAGAAGTACCGTAAGTTTGTATATTCTGTAATTGCTGTGAAAGTCCGAATATTAACTGTGCGCTGCTTTGTTTATCCGCAAAGAAATTATACTGTGCATCAAGAAGAATGTCATCGCTGTTGTCGAGTAAAGGAGAGCCAAGTTTATTTCCCACTCTTGGCAAAAGAAGCCACATAGTATCCAGTGTCTGTCGTTTCATGTAGTGAGCGTGGAAATAAAAGTTATCTGAACTGAATCCTGCAAGAAAATAAGGACGTTCTGTGTTTTTTACAAGGGTTCTGCCAAGACCGAATACGAATGCTTCGTTGCCGTTGTTTGAATAACCGCCCTCAACTTTTATCTTACTGTTATTCTTAAAGTCGTAATCGAGTCTAAGCGTTCCGTAATTTGAGAAAGTATTTCTTTCGTTTTCATAAATCGGACGTGCTTCAACTATTAATCCCGGATATTCAAGATACTTCGCTGAATCTCTGCGGTTTGCAAGGTTGAGTGACTGCGAACGGCCGAGAGTAATTTTGTACGACAATTTATCGTTGATAAGGCCTGCATTACGAACGTCAGCACGCAAAGTCTTATAGTCTCCACCGAGAAAAGAAATTTTAGTACCTAGAACTTCTCTTGGAGAAAAAGAAGTAAGGTTCAATACACCGTTGAAAGCATTTGCACCATAGAGCGATGTTGATGGACCTTTAACAAATTCGACTTTAGAATATTCGTCCATTGAATAAGGGAATGAATTCCATTCAATTGCACCGAGCAGAGGCATTGCAGCATCACGACCATCCTGCAGGACAAGAATTCTTCTGTTAAGTCCTGCGTTGAAGCCTCTTGCGTTAACGATATAATCAGTCGAACCATTCTTTAAAACATCAACACCTGAAAGGCCTGTAAGAGCACCAGCCAGCTGATTACCGCGTGATAAAGAGTTCAGCTTATCCTGATAAAGAACGATTACAGCTGCGGGAGATTCAGTAACTTTTTCGTAAGACTTTGTAACACCGTAGACATATATGTCATCAAGTTTATAAGTTTTGGGAGTAAGGTTTACATCAATTAATTTCTCTTTGCCTGTTTCAACTTCAACATTTTTTTCAAAGTTTTCATAATTCAGGGATTTATCCGAAACGTATGTAAGAGTATATTTTCCCTGAGGGATATTTTCGAATACTAACCTTCCCCATTTATCAGAGGTTGATTTGTAGTTAGTGTTTTTAAGTTCGAATACAATACCCTGCAATTCTTTACCGCTGTAGGCATCGTTCACAGTTCCGTTAAGAATTCCCTGTGAATAAGAAAGACCTGAAAATAAGAATAAAAGAATAAGTAATTTAAATCTCATTAATTGTTTTTTCATTTTTAGAAATAAAAGCTAATTGCGAAACGCCTAATGTAATTACAGAAAGACCTGCGAAGACGTAGAAAAGTATGTGTATTCCTTCAATGCCTGTCGGGTATAAATACAGAATAAACCCTGAAATAACGGGCCCCAGAAATTGTCCTAAAAGAGATATTGTTCTGTTTAATGAAACTATCACACCTCTGTGATTTTCAGGTGCGAGTTTTATAACTGTTGATTGTATGTTTGGAAGTATTATTCCGAAACCCGCTCCGTAAATAACCATTGAAATAAATAACAGGTACCATTCCGTCATAAAGGTTACAGATACCAGACCAACTGCAAGAAGTGCGAATGCTGCGGCAAATAGTTTTCCTGATGAATGCTTTGACGCGATTCTCCCGAAAAATATTGAGATAAGTGAAGCAGTCAAAGACATACCTGCCAGAACTAATCCGAATATAACAGATGAATCTGTAAATTTATTCTTTATAAGAAACGGAATGTAAGTCCATAATGAACCAAAATGAATAACGTATACAAGAAGGCTCAGCACATACATCATTGAAATCTTATAATTCTTTAAAGCATTCAAGAATCCTTTAAAATAGTCTGCTGTGGTTTTTGAATTTGAGACAGGTTCTTCAAAGGCATAAATCATCCAGAGTGCGAGTGCTACGGCAAACAGTGGAAGAATGTAAACATAGTTCCAGTGAATCATGGCAAGCATACCGCCGATAATCGGAACGATAGTAGTTCCAAAATTTAAGGCACTGTTATTATATCCGACAATCTTCTGTCTTTTCTCACCTGAAAAGAGATCCCCGATTAAAGTAACATTCAGAGCACCGAGTGATGCGGCACCCATTCCAGAAAGGAATCTCAGGACGAGTAAGAGATTAAAATCACGGACAAAAAAACCGGCTGTTCCGAAAATACCAAACATCAGGAGAGAAGGAACGAGTACTTTCTTTCTTCCGAATTTATCTGCAAGAATACCATACACAGGGGTGAAGAAAATTCCCGGCATTGCAAAGAGGGAAACTATCAGTCCAATTTTATCTTTCGGAATATTTAAATCAGCAGCAACGTATGGCAAAGAGGGCGTAACGGATACGATTCCAAGGATTGCCATAATTGAAATTGAAAAAATGAATATAATATTTCGTTTTTCTATGTTCACCATATGTGTGTTTGCTTCTATTTTATTATGAAGGAAATTGCATTTGCTATACCGTAGAGTATGAGCACGAGGCCTGTTTGTGCGAGTATTTTATTTAATTTAGGGCCTGAGCTTTTGAAAAGGTTCAGGCAAATAACAATAGAGATCGGGAATACCAGAAGCGGCATTAAAAAATATCGGTTTTCCAGAGAGAAGTACAGAATAACAGGAACAATGAACGCAAGAAGGTTTATAATAACGTACATTATCTTAGCAGGATTCTCTCCCATTCTGACTGCGAGCGTTATTTTTCCTACCATTTTATCAGTGCTGATGTCACGAATGTTATTCACACCGAGAATATTCATAGAAAGGAATCCCGGAGCAAGTGAAGCAATGAATACCTCAGGAATAAGTTTGTGAGCCTGTAAATAGTAAGTACCAGTAACTGCGATTACCCCAAAGAATATCAGAACAAAAACATCGCTTATACCTTTATATGCAAGTGGATATGGTCCGCCTGTATACGCATAAGCAAAGAATAAAGAAAGAATTCCGATAGAAAGAATAAAGACACCTCCTCCGGTGAAAACCAGATAAAGTCCGATTAGGAAAGTAATAAGAACGAGTGTTCCTGAAACTATCTTCATAGTAAATAATGAGATTAGTCCTGCGGCAACTGCTCTCGTAGGTCCGACTCTATCCTTACCGTCCGCACCTTTTTTAAAATCATAAATTTCATTAACAAAATTTGTGATAATTTGTATTAAAAGTGAACACATAAGCGTAAGGATAAAAATAGTTGGATTAAAAGAGCCATCGTAATGAGCCATAGCAGTTCCAATCAGTACAGGAACAACACTTGCAGGCAATGTTTTCGGTCTTAAGGCGTCAACCCAGATTTTTATCATCAAATATCTTAAATATTATATAATTTCGCAAAAATACAGAAAAGAAGAAAGAGAAAAGGGGAGAAAATACTCCGATAACACAAGATATGTTTCAAATATTGCGGATTGTAAAATACGGTTTAATACTCCCGGTTCGACACGAAAGAGATTAACTCAACCAGAGATTCTTTTGATTCGCTGTTTGAGAACGAACTTATTGCATCGAGCGCAAGGTTTGCATAGTGTGTAATCTTATTCTGAGTATATTCAATACCGCCGAATTCTTCAACAAAGTAATAGACAGTATCGAATTTCTTATTTGAGTCGGATTTAATGAGTTTCATAATTTCTCTTGAACGCTTATTAGGTGCATTCCTTAAAGCGACAAGCAAAGGAAGTGTGAATTTCTTTTCTTTCAGGTCATTGCCTGTATCTTTACCAAGAAGTTTTTTTCTGCCCGTATAATCGAGGAGATCATCGCGAAGCTGAAATGCCATGCCCAGATTTTCCCCATAGACGGACATATTTTCAATTTTGGTTTTATCGGAAGTTGTACTTAATGCTCCGATTTTACAGCAGGTTTTTATTAATGAAGCAGTCTTATCAGAAATTACCCTGAAATATGTTTCTTCAGTGGCATCGAAATTCCGTGCTTTCTGAATCTGAAGAAGTTCACCTTCTGACATTCTTCTTACAGCCTCGGAAGTGGCTTTTAAAAAATCGAATTCATCGTTATCAAGAGATACCAGTAATCCTTTTGAAAGAAGAAAATCTCCAAGCAATACGGCAGCCTTGTTTTTCCAGACTGCATTTATTGAAGCGAGGCCACGGCGTGTTTTAGCTTCATCCACGACATCATCGTGAATCAAAGTAGCAGTGTGAAGAAGTTCGACGAGGGTTGCTGCAACATAAGACCTGGAAGATATTTTTCCACAGAGTTTTGCGGACAGCAGAACAAGAATTGGTCTTACTTTCTTCCCCTTTTGTTTCAGAATATACTTCGTAATTAAATCAACAAGAGCAACGTTAGATTTCAGAGATCCAGAAAATATTTTCTGGAACTCTCCAAGTTCATTCTTTATTGGTGCGGATATTTTGTTTAAATTCACTTTATTTTCTTTTGAGAATATTTACAAATCACAATACTTATTTCATACAACACTAATAACGGAATACCGAGTAACATCTGACTTGTTATATCGGGTCCCGGAGTAACAATTCCAGCGATTAAAAGTATGACAACAATTGCATGCTTCCTGTATTTCCTCATAAATTCAGGCTTAAGGAGCCCTATCTTTGACAGAAAGAATGAAAGCATTGGTAATTCAAAAACCAGTCCTGCGGCAAGAATAAGAGAGAGTATAAAGCTCATGTATTCATCTGCCGCTATTTTATTTTCAATAATCGTAGAACCAAAACCAGCAAAGAATCCAAGCGCTGCCGGAAGCATTAAAAAATACGAGAACACAACTCCTGACAAAAAGCAAACCGAAGTAAATATCACTACTCCAGTAACATACCTTCTTTCGCTAGGCTGCAGGGCAGGTTCAACAAACTTCCATAACTGATATATAATATTTGGAACACTTATAACTGCACCGCCGATTAAAACAACTTCCATATACAGAAGAAACTGTCCATACGGGCGAATGTTGATTATTGATAACGGAGGAACTGTCTGAGTAGCAGGTGCGAACAGAACAGCATCCATTATCCAGTCTATAAATAAGAACGTAATAACAGAACCAACTACAACACCAATCAGTGTTTTAATAATCCGCCATCTGAGTTCTTCAAGATGGTCGAGAAAACCCATATCAGTTCTATCTGCCATACAATTTGAAGCGGGCAGATAATCCTGCCACAGCTTCTCTTACTTCAAGTTTAGTTTTTTCGTCCTGAGGATTTGTAACAACTTTGTTAATTAATTCCCCTATTAATTCCATGTCGGCTTCTTTCATACCCCTTGTAGTTAAAGCGGGTGTACCAAGTCTTATACCGCTTGTAACGAGAGGACTCTTATCATCATAAGGAACAGAGTTTTTATTACAGGTAATACCTACATCATCAAGCGCTTCCTGTGCGGCCTTACCGGTTATGTTCTTATTCCTTAAATCAACAAGCATTAAATGGTTGTCTGTACCGCCTGATATAATTTTAAAATCCAGCGAAACTAATTTTGCAGCAAGTGCCTGAGCATTTTTAATAACCTGTTTTGCATACACGAGAAAATCAGGCTGCAATGCTTCTTTAAAAGAAACAGCTTTAGCTGCAATCACGTGCATAAGCGGTCCGCCCTGTATTCCCGGCATAACCATAGAATCAATAAGTTCGGACATCTTTTTCACTCTGCCTGATTTAGGTGCAACTTTACCGAAAGGATTATCATAATCTTTACCGATTAAAATCATACCGCCTCTTGGTCCGCGTAATGTTTTATGTGTAGTTGTCGCAACCACGTGACAATAAGGAATCGGGTCATTGAGTAATTTCTTAGCAATAAGACCTGCAGGGTGAGCAATATCTGCAAAAAGGAATGCTCCGACTTTATCAGCTATTTCTCTGAATTTTTTATAATCAATATTTCTTGAATAAGCACTGGCTCCTACAGTAATCATCTTTGGCTTCTCTTTCATTGCTGCATCCATAACCAAATCATAATCAAGCATTTCGGTTTCAGGATTTAAACCATAAGGAACAAACTTATACAACTGACCGGAAAAGTTAACAGGAGAACCGTGTGTTAAGTGTCCGCCCTGTGATAAATCCATACCCATAACTTTATCTCCCGGGTTAAGGAATGAGAAATAAACCGCCATGTTTGCAGTACTACCCGAATGAGGCTGAACGTTTACATACTCTGCTCCGAACAATTCCTTTGCGCGGTCTCTTGCAAGGTCTTCTGCAACGTCAACGTATTCGCAGCCGCCGTAGTATCTTTTACCTGGATAACCTTCGGCATATTTATTGGTTAAAGTAGAACCGAGTGCTTCCATAACTCCCTCGGATACAAAGTTTTCAGAAGCAATCATCTCAAGTTTATGAGCTTGTCTGTTTGCTTCGTTTTCAAGAGCTTCAAAAATTTTAGGGTCTTTATTCTTTAAAGTATCCATATTATTATAATATAAAATTAATTGTTTTCTAATTTTTGTATTCGGCGTATATGTCTTTCACCACTTTCAAATTCAGTATTAATAAATATTTCCAGAAATCTTTTTGCTTTTTCTAAATCAATAAAGTCAGAGCCAAAGCAAATTACATTAGCATCATTATGCTTACGTGCCATCTCAGCCATGTTATTGTTTGTGGCGTTAACAGCCCTGAGACCATTTACTTTGTTCGCTGCAATAGATACACCGATGCCGCTGCCGCAAATAAGAATACCGAAATCGTAACCATTGTTAACGATAGCTTCGCCAACGAGTTTGGCAAAATCGGGATAGTCTACACTATCGGTTGAGTTAGTGCCAACGTCTTTAAAATCAACTGATGTTTCTTTAAAATATCTGATCAAATCCTCTTTCAGAGGAAAACCTCTATGATCTGAACCTATTACTATTTTCATATAAAAATATTTTATCTGTCTTCATCTCTAGGCCTAAGGAACCAGAATTCCCCAAAGTTTAAGCCTAATGAAAGTTTAACATAATTATCTTTCACAAATCCATTTCCGGTTTTACCTCTTGTTCCAAGGGTAACTCCAAGGTCAATTGCATTTTCATTGTTAAGCGGAACACCAACGCCAAGGTTTACAGCATAATTATTAACATATTCATTATCCAGTTTAAAAGGGGAATTATCATAAGAGAAGCCCATTCTGTATGAAAGTCCTTCCCAGAAAGTTTTGTCAGAACTTATTTTCGGCAAAACCTCCATACCTATACCGAACCTGTAATTATCCTGATAGTTTGCAGGCAACAAAGATGTGGATTTAAACTTACTGTTTTTCATAAACATGATATCTGATGAAACAATCAACTGTCTTCCGATTAGTTTAGAGATTCCAAAGCCATAACTTTCCGGAACTGACACATCCGAATAAACTCTTCTGGTAGTATCTAATGAGCCGATACTGGTCAGACGAAGTTCGTCAACAATCGAGCTTAAATTAAAATTTGTCTGATAAAAGAAACCGATATTTAAATTATCGAATACTTTACTGCGAGGAAACAACGACCCAAATTCCAAAACTGCACCTGTTTTAAAGAAACTGCCTCTTAATTCGTTTTCAGTTTTAATGTAAGTATTGTATATAAAAGGTGAATTAAAGTTAAAGAAGGTAATATTTTTGACGTTACCAAATGCATAGTTGTATTCTGCACCCAGGCTTATAAACCTTAGAGGTCTTCCTGCTAATCCGAAGTTTAATCTTGTTAGACCGCCCTGACCTGCGAATGTTTCGGTAAATGTTGCACCGTTCTGTGTTACCTTTCCTGTAATTTTATACTGCATTACAGAATAAGGATTAAAACCAAACTGAAAGACCAGACCTTTGTCCTGCCAAACTGGAACTCCCAGATTAAACCCTGTAACATTAAAATCTGAATACTTTGCGGATACGGTCTCGTTTGATGTGTTTAACAGAATCCCCCTCATACCTAATGTGACAAGCGTACTTCTTAAATATGTATTAGAAGCAGGATTAAGAGTGTTTATAGAATTTCCATACAAACCTATACCCTGGATTCCCATCATATCGGTTCTTATACTTGCAGAGTATCTCATATCACCAATTCCAAATGCAGAATAAAGGGAACCAACATTAAATTCATCCTGAGCATAACTAAAATTGGAAATAAACATAACCGAAACTATTATCCAAAAAATCTTTTTCATTTTCATTATTATCCCCTTGGTGTATATCTGATTATTAACTTAGGTCTTTTTGAAGTATCCTGAACGCCCGGCCCATAGAATACAAACCTATCCAAATTAAATAAATCGTTAGCGTTCTTCATAGTAACACCGAAGTTCGTCAACAGACCGTAATTCCATTTCTGAAAGAACGGTGTTAAGCGAACCGAAACAGTAACCGAATCCTCAAGCAAAGATTTAAGGCTTGTTGCGTCATTTGTTTTAGCGATTGTATCGAGCATCATATAATAATACATATCCAAAGAAGCTCCTGCGGAAATGTAAGAAACAGGTTTATCTAATTTCAGTCTGAGATATGCTTCGTTTATGATTGAATTGGCAGGAACCTTTGATATATCAAAATTCAGAATATCGTAAAAACTGATTCCGTTTTGAACCTGAAACCTGTCAGGTATGTATGTAAGAGAATTAACATTTGTTAAGGTTAAAGTCTCAAAGTCGTAAACGAGCGTATCTGTCTTGTTGTTCTTATTCGCAACAATCACAATCTTGGGGGATAAATTCGGAGCAGTACCTGCCTGAAGATAGCCGCCGAAAGCTTTAATTGTACCTGAAGACGCATTCGGCAGGAAAGCAATTCCGTAATTCTTAACTGAATAATTTGTATCAGCAGCATACTCAAGCCAGTTTTTTGCAACCGTATTATCAAAAGGTATGTATATTGAATTAGTATCCATTGGATTACCTGTGTAAGCCCCTAACTGATTGGCACCAATATTACCTGAATTTACACTATCGAAAGTAATCGATGAGAAATTAAAACTCTTGTTCAACGGGTATACATTAAAAGATACAGAACTCGTAGAATCCTGATAAGCATATTTTGCATAATTGAACTTCAACGAAGCAGAAAGTACTGTAGCCCCTGCATAACTACCAGATACTCCAACGGTTCTTAATAATGCTTTAGATTCATAACCCTGATATTTTCCAACCATAATATAGTTAGAATAATAAGTATTGAGTAACTTCTTGTAATTATTTGACGATATAAGCATGGAATCCCTGTTAGAATCCAATAACTTTGTGTTTAACGTATCTGACAGAATAAATTCCAGCCCTAAATCATTCGGGTTATTCTCGCAGGATTGAAACACGGTCATCCCCAGAACAACAACAAATAAAGCCAAAAACTTATTATAATAATTTAGTTTTCTTTTCAAATTTATGTTCATTTTTGTATAACAAAAAAATTAAGATAATATAAACAATATTAAATTTGTAGAGACTTTGTAATGCTAAATAAAATCAGTGTTTTGCCTAATTTCAGGCTTTTTCTTTACAAAGAATATACTCTGAAGCTTCTGATATCCCCTCCGCTATAAAATCAATCCCGATATTCATTTCTTTGCATTTTTCTATGGTATTTAAACCGTAACCTGTTTTTACCAATATCTTCTTTAATCCTGCATTTTCAGCACACTGCATATCGACCAGCGAATCACCTATGAAATATGATTTTGACAAATCAATATTATATTTCTTTGCAGCAGAATCTATCATTCCTGTTCCGGGTTTACGTGTATTGCAGATTTTTGTATATTCATTGATTTTGCCGTCGATATGAAAAGGAGAAAAGAAAATGTCATCAATTAATGGTAAACCATCTATGGTTAAAAGCCGTTTGAATTCGTCATGAAGAATACAGAGATCTGATTCAGTAAAGTAACCTCTGGCAATCCCTGACTGATTGGTTATTATTAAATTCAGGAAGCCAGTTTCTTTGAGTGACCTAAGAGAGGGTATAACTCCGTCAAAAATGCTGATATCTTTAATCTCAGATAAGTATCCAACATCATAATTTATCGTGCCGTCTCTGTCAAGAAAAATAGCCTTATTCATAAAAACCGGCAAGGAACAAATTCGATTATCAAATACTATTTAGATGAAATTAATTTTTTATACATACTCATATACTTTGTCGCCGATACTTTCCACGAAAAATCTTCTTTCATTCCGTTTCTGATCATTTGATTCCATTTAGGTCTGTTCTTTCTGTAGACACTAATTGCCATATTAATGGCTTTCATGAATTCACCAACATCAAATTTGTTAAACAGGAATCCATTCCCGTTTGGCTTTTTATGATCTGTGATTGTATCTGCCAAACCGCCTGTATTACGTGCTACAGGTATAGTTCCGTATGTAAGACTGTATAAATGCGTTAAACCGCATGGCTCGTATTTTGACGGAGCAAGCATAATATCGCAGCCTGCCTGAATATGGTGTGCCATTTCTTCGTCAAAGTCGAGTACTACTATTAATTTATTCGGATACTTTTTCTTTGCCTGAGTCAAGAATTTATGGTATTCTTCTTCACCGGTACCGAGAATTATTAACTGTAAATTCTCTTTCATAAGTTCAGGTAATGCCTTTTTAAGCAGTTCAAACCCTTTCGATTCCACCAGCCTGCTTATAAAACCAAGAAGAGGAACTCCTTCTTTCATTTCAAACTTAAACTTACTGAGTAACTCTCTCTTGTTTTCCCACTTTAAAGGAATTTCCTGAGATGTATATCTGTACGTAATTGTTTTATCAAATGTCGGATGCCATACTGTTCTGTCTATACCGTTTAAAATACCAGAAATATCTTTTTTCCTTCTGGAGAGTACATCTTCCATCCCGCAAGAATATTCTTTATCCGTACGGATTTCTTCGGCATATCTTTCTGAAACTGTTGTTATTTTATCGGCATAATGAATCCCTGCTTTTAAGAAATTAAACCTGCCTTTTGGAAAGCCAATTTCATTGTAAACACTTTCCGATAAACCTGTTTTCTTAAACGTTGAATAAGGGAAATCACCCTGATAACCAAGGTTGTGAATTGTGAGCGCAGTCTTAATTCCTTTAGTATGTGCATTATCCTTGTAAACAGTCTTTAATAATGCAGGAATCAACGCCGTCTGCCAGTCATTGCAGTGAATTACGTCAGGCTTCCACTGAAGAACTTCAAGAATTTCAATAACCGTTTTGCAGAAGAAGAGAAAACGGTCATCATTATTATCAAAATCCTTCTTAGTTCTGCTATTCAAATATATACCTTTATTCTTGAAAAAATCATTATTTTCAAGAAGGTACATTTGAGCTTTTGTGTTTTTTCCATGAATAAAAGAAGATTTAATACTGAACTTGTAATTTTTATCGTTCATAGTCATATTAAGGTCTTTTAACCTCTTTATCTCATGAATCTGTAAGCGTCTTTCATCAAGGGGACCATACTTTGGAGTTATGATTCTGACTTCATTCCCTAATGAATTCATTGCCTGTGGAAGCGAATTTGAAATATCTGCTAGACCACCAGTTTTGGAGTACGGAAGTACTTCACTGGTGACAAAAAGAACGTTGTACCCTTTAGCCATCTATAAAAGTTAATTTTACAGAAAATAAGATTAATAATCAAGATATTCAATTGAAAAAAAAGGGTATACTTTAGCGCAACTATGCGAATTGTTTTATTTTTGATAGAATTTATAACAAAAAGGGAGTGTATTAAAGAAATACACTCCCATAAATTATTACTTAAAACACTATTTTACCAACATCATTCTCTTAACGTCTGAAAACTCTCCTGCCGAAATTTTATAGTAATAAATTCCTGAAGCAAGTTCTTTGCCGTCAAAAGTAACCTGATTTAATCCTGCCTGTCTTAATTCATTATTGGCTAATACTGCTACTTCTCTGCCAACCAGGTCATAAACTTTCAATGACACCATTGTTTGTTTTGGCAAATAATATTCAATAGAGGTTACAGGATTAAACGGATTAGGATAGTTCTGGTACAGATTAAACTGTGAGACTTCTCCGTTATTATTACCTGTTCCGCTGATAGTACTTCCTACTACCAAAGTATATGTTCTTTTGTGAGTTCTTGGACCGCCATTTTCAGCACCTGTTACTGTAACGGTATATGTTCCGTAAGAACAATTTCCGGAAGTAGTTGCGCTGATTTTTAGCGAATCAGGAGTTCCTGTTAAAACCTTTACGTTACTAGGCTGATATGTAAATGTTATTGAACCAACTGCCGGTGCAGGAGTAACAGTTGCCGAATAAGTAACTGTTCCGCTGTAAGGTCCCAGCATTGGGATTCTTATATAATTAACAGAAATATTATTTGTACTTAAATTGTCTGTCGCTTTTTGGAATGACACACCATAATCGGGTAAATATGCTGAGAAGTCATTTCCCATATCGTTGTTTTGATTACAATAAACAGGAGATGTAAATGTTCTACCTGACATACCGATATAGTCACCGATATAATAGTGATCTGTGCCCTGATATACTTTTACTGTATTTGGGTTGAAATTCTGACTCGAGACTTTAAAGTTAGGCATAAAAGAAGCTCCACCATTTGTTGAAACCGCAGCCCAATGTTCTGTTAAAAGATTTGCCGGATCGTTTCTTGAATCATACCAGAATACCCAGACTCTTCCCTGGTCATCAACACTTACATCAGACATCCATTGATCAAACGTTGTCACGTCATCATTTACCTGAACAGGAAGAGCCCAGCTAACTCCGCCATTTGTAGTTCTTGCGACATAAACATTCGCATTATCCGGTCCGGGAGGGTTAGCTGCATAGGAAATATAAACATTTCCCTTGTAAGGACCATTCGATAAATCAGCCGCTGCTTGCGGATGTCCGTTTGTTCTGATGTTACCTTTTACGCATCTTCTGCCGGTTGTTGCATTAACAACTCCTGGCTCAATGTAAGATGCTGCCTGATTATCAGCAGAGAATGTTGCACCACCATCAGAAGAAGTCTTAACTACCGCTCCTGTACTTGCAGTAATAAACACAAATACTTTTCCGTTATGGTCAGTAACAATGTTTGGTCCCGGATTTGTCGAGACTGTCGCCTGTAATATTGTAGGACCTATCCAGGATGCACCGTTATTGGTACTTCTGAAGAAATCAGTTCTTTGACTTCCTGAAGTTGCATTGAAATACGCCATGTATAAATTATTCTTTGTCGGTCCATTTGTTCTGTCGGCCCATATCCACTCTTTATCAGCACTTGCATTTGAAACTATAGTTACGGCTGCACCCCATGACACACCGCCGTTTGTAGATTTTTGAATTCTTACACCATTGCTTAAATAAGCAAGGTATAAGTTACCTAAACTATCAGATGCAAACACAGGGTCTCCTGAGCTTGTAGGTACAGTAGTTTGTGACCAGTTCACTCCACCATTAATTGTATAATAAACATAGTTAGCACCTGTAATAATTCTATTATCAGTTGCAACAAAGTTTAAAGGATTTGTATAATTTACACATATATCAGGCTCCATAAAACCAACCGAAGCGGATATAATATAATTATCAAAAGGTCCAACTGAAATAATTGAGTTATTAGGACTATCCATTCCATATGGCTCTAACGTCAAAGCTAGCGGCTTAATAACTTTTAGAGTTGGATAATCAATATTCTGTGAATTTGATTCATTCACAAAAAACATTATTAATAAAGTTGTAACGATTAAGAGAGATTTTAGAAATTTCATTTTTTACGATTTAAATTTAATAAAAAAAGCTCAC
>JBMOHR010000034.1:0-19637 GCA_049317745.1 Ignavibacteria bacterium | reverse complement strand
CTTCCTCCACAAAAAATTCTTCCGCACAAATCGCACCATACGTTTAAACAGAAAGTAAAATCACACGAAGTCTTATATTACAATAGGCTGTTTCCATTTTTAACAAACACATACATTCATCCCATTAAATAAGAATGTTCCGAAAGAACTTTTTTATCTATAATACATTTCCCATCACTTTGCTTTTATTTGGGGCATATTTTTATACTTAAATAATATGTTTATTTTTAGTTTTTGAAATGTAACGGCATTCAAATTTTTGAATATAAATAATGGTTTAGAATCGTTATTTTATAATTCAAAATTGGTGGTATTTGAATTACAAAAATAACCTATAAAAACACAATTATGACAATTCAAAAGATTGATTTAAACAGTATTTATAATCGTTATCAGTGTTCAGACGAAACAATTTCTGCTATTGAAAATGAAAATCTTCTTCCACTAGAACTTTTAGAAAAACTACATCATTGCTATCCCCAATATTCAGGTTTTTTCAGAACAGATGAAGCATATTTTAAAGACAAAACTTATTATTCGGGGTTAAATGGCTTTAGAGAAATAGTAGACACTCTTAAAAATAATGAGATTGACTTAGGGCACATAAAGGAACGCGAATTTTTTATTGAAGTTTATAGATTTTTAGCCACAAAGCACACTCTGAATTCTATTAACTGGAAAAATTATAAGAAAGATACAATGTATTATTTAATATTCCCGCAACCGGGGATGATTAATTCAGACGATGTGAAAAAATACATTGACGCAAACACAGATGATGAAAGACGTAAAGTAGTTGAAGAATATCAGAAAAAAACAAATCCTCATGATGGTAAACAAAAATTAAATATGCCCTGGTTTATAAATGATGAAGGCCAGTTAGAAATTTTGCATGGTTGTCAGCATAAATATCCCCCCGTGAAATTAATATTTGACAAAACCACACAGAATTGTTTTGCGTTTTGCACGTATTGTTTTCGCCATGCACAGGTAAGAGGTGATGAAGATATGTTTGTTCAAAATGAAGTTGGCCAGGTTCACAGTTATTTAAAAAAGCATAAAGAAATTAGCGATATTCTGATTACAGGTGGTGACGGTGGTTTCATTACTTATGAGCGTCTTGCAGAATATGTTAATCCATTAATGGAAGACCCTGATTTAATGCATATAAAAACGGTTCGTTTTGGTTCCAGAGCAATTACTTTTCATCCCGGATTACTTTTGACCGATAAATTTAAGAAGATATTGGAACTGTGGAGGAAAGTTATTGACCATGGGATACAGGTTGTCTGGGTATCCCATTTATCAACACCCCGTGATATTTTAAATCCCGGAACAATAGCCGCAATCCGCAGATTGAAAAGTTATGGCATTACTATCAAAAGCCAAAGTCCTATAATGAACCATATCAGTCTTTTTACAGATGAAAAAGGAAAAGTTGATATTGATAGATCTGCTCAAAACTGGATTGATTTAGGAAATATTCTGGCTATGCTTGGTGTAGGATTTCATTCAATGTACTGTGCCAGACCAACAGGCGAGCATCATTATTTTACCGCGCCATTGGCTGATATTAGCAAAATATTCGATAAAATTTTTAAAGAATTAGCTTCAATAAATCGTCCGTCACGATATATAACAATGACATCTTCTTCAGGAAAAATTTCATTATTAGGCACTGCAGAAATTAATGGAGAAAAAGTTTTTGCGTTAAAATTCAATGAAGGCAGGAATATGGATTGGATGGATCGGGTTTATTTTGCAAAATATGATGAAAAAGAAAACACAATTGAAAATCTGAAACCATATGGTGCGGATAAACATTTTTATGAAAATGAATTAATCGAAATCGAAAACAAACTTGAAGAAGCTTTAAGAAAAGAAATGAATAAATCAGAACAGCTATGATAAACAAGATAGTTAATTCAACCAAGGATGCTGTTGCAGATATTTTTGACGGAGCAACCATTCTTATCAGCGGTTTTGGTGAAGCCGGAAGTCCTATTGAACTTATTCATTCTTTAATAGATCAGGGTTCCAGAAATCTTACTATTGTGAGCAATAATGCAGGAAGCGGGAATGTAGGTTTGGCTGCTCTTATTGAAAATAAGCAGGTAAAGAAAATAATATGTTCTTTTCCCAGAACGGCAATTTCTGTTGTCTTTCCTGAAATGTACCGCAAGGGAGAAATTGAACTGGAATTGGTGCCACAGGGTACTCTTGCCGAAAGAATAAGGGCTGCGGGGGCAGGTATCCCTGCTTTTTTTACACCAACATCAGTAAATACACCACTTGCGAAAGACAAAGAAATAAAGGTTATTAACGGTAAGACTTATGTCCTCGAATATGCATTAACTGCAGATTTTTCTTTGGTTAAATGCCATGCTGCCGACAAATACGGTAATCTGATTTATAACAAAACAGCAAGAAATTTTGGACCAGTCATGTGTATGGCTGCAAATACATCTATAGTTCAGGCAAAAAAAATTCTTGAGGTTGGAGAGATAGACCCGGAGTGCGTTGTTACACCGGGCATTTATGTAAAGAAGGTTGTTGAAGTTTCTAACCCTGCAGACGAATCTGAACTGGTAGCACAAAAAAGGAGATACCCATGGAATTAAAAGAGAATACTGGATGGAGCATAATCCAGATGGCACAAAAAGTGGCTATGGACATACACGATGGTGCTTATGTTAATCTGGGCATAGGCATACCCGAACTGGTGGCTGATTTTATACCTGAAGGCAGAGAGGTTATTTATCATACTGAAAACGGTTTGCTTGGTATGGGCAAAGTAGCTGATAAAGGATTGGAAGATTATGAACTTGTAAACGCAGGTAAAAAGTATGTAACAGCTATTCCCGGTGCCGCATATTTTCATCATGCCGATAGTTTTGCCATGATTCGCGGAGGGCATATTGATATTTGTGTTCTTGGGGCTTATCAGGTTTCGGAAGAAGGCGATCTTGCTAACTGGTCAACAGGCGACCCCAACGATATGCCGGCTGTTGGTGGAGCGATGGACTTAGTGGCCGGAGTAAAAACAATATTTGTTATTACTCAACACAACACAAAAAGCGGCGAGTCAAAAATTGTAGAGCAATGTACTTACCCACTTACCGGAAAAAATGTTGTAAGCAGAATATACACCAACCTTGCTATTATTGATGTTTGTGAAAATAAATTATTTGTAAAAGAACTTGCACCGGATATTACTTTTGAATATTTGCAAACAAAAACTGAAGCCAAATTATATCATAAATAAAACACATGTGAAATTATGTCGAAAAATAGAAATAGTGAAGAACTATACAAAAAGGCATGCGAGGTATTAACCGGTGGAGTTAGCAGAAATACCGTTTATCGTAAACCCTTTCCACATTATGCCGATAAAGCGTCAGGTTGCTGTATAACCGATATTGACGGTACTGAGCGAATTGATTTTGCAAATAATATGGCTGCCCTCATACACGGGCATGCGCATCCTGAAATAATTAATGCCGTTACTCAACAACTTCAAAAGGGAACCGCATATACTTTGGCTTCTGAAATTGAAGTAGCATTTGCACAACTATTAAATAAAAGAGGTAAAGGCTTCGAAAGAATCAGGTTTGTAAATTCAGGTACCGAAGCAGTAATGGCTATGATAAAGGCATCAAGGGCATTTACCGGCCGTCCAAAAATTGCGAAAGCAGAAGGAGCTTATCACGGAACCTATGATTTTGCAGAAGTTAGCCAAACAGCCAACCCGACCAATTGGGGCGACATCAATAATCCAAACAGCGTTCCTCTTGCATATGGAACGCCTGCAGGAGTTTTAGAGGATGTGCTGATATTTCCATTCAACGATATTGAAAGAACAATTGCAATTTTAGATAGGCATGCAGACAAAATCGCTTGTGTATTAATTGACCCCGTTCCGCACAGAGTAGGGCTTCTGAAAGGCACAAATGAATTTATTGAAGCTGTTTATAACTGGACACGCAAAAACGGGGCTTTACTCGTATTTGATGAGGTTGTTACTTTTAGAGTTAATTACGGAGGTGCACAGGAAAACTATTCTATAAGTCCGGATATTACAGCGTTAGGGAAAATTATTGGAGGTGGGTTTCCTGTTGGAGCCATAGCAGGCAGGACAGAAGTAATGAAAGTTTTAGATCCTCGTGAAAGTAATCTGAAATTTCCACATTCCGGAACTTTTTCTGCCAACCCAATAACAATGACTGCCGGTTTCAAGGCAATGGAATTATTTGACAAAGATGCGGTTTTAAAATTAAATGCTCTAACAAATAAAGCTATAAATCAGATTGAAGAAGTTATCAGGCTTGCTGATGTTCCGGTTTCTATAACCGGGGCAGGCTCTATGTTTCGTCTTCATCTAACACCAGCACCACCAACAACTTATCGTGAAGCTTATCAATCAAAAGAAACTACTAGTGTTATCAACGACCTTCTTGACTATTTATATTTTAATGAAAATATACTGATGATTAATACTTTTGCTTGTATGTTTTCGACAGTATTAACTCAAAAAGAAATAGATAAGCTCTCCGAAGGTTTGTTACGTGCTTTTAAAACGTTGAAACCTAAAATTGAAAACATACAAAAATTATAATATTATGAATGAAGTTTATATTTGCGATGCAATACGAACACCAATCGGGAAGTACGGTGGTGCACTCTCATCATTAAGAACAGATGATTTAGCCGCAATTCCCTTAAAAGTTTTAATGGAGAGAAACCAGAATATTGACTGGCTTGAAATAGACGATGTTATTTTGGGATGTGCGAATCAGGCAGGTGAAGATAACAGAAATGTTGCCCGTATGGCACTTTTGCTGGCAGGTTATTCTGAAACTATTTCTGGTGTAACTGTAAATCGTTTATGTGGTTCAGGTATGGATGCCATTGGAATTGCAGCAAGAGCCATCAGATCTGGTGAGGCAAAATTAATTATTGCCGGTGGTGTTGAAAGCATGTCCAGAGCCCCGTTTGTAATGGGTAAGTCAACCGAAGCTTTTTCACGGACGGCGGAAATATTTGATACAACTATTGGATGGCGATTTATAAATAAAGCCTTTAAGAAAAAATTCGGTACAGATGCTATGATTGAAACTGCGGAAAATATTGCATCAGAATACAAAATAAGCCGTGAAGAACAAGATAAATTTGCTCACTTCAGTCAGGAGAAAGCAGCCAACGCACAAAAGAATGGGCATTTTTCAGATGAGACGATGTCTGTAGTTATTCCAAAGCCTAAAGGTGAAAATATTATTGTTGAAAAGGATGAACATCCCAAGTTAACATCTTTTGAAAAATTATCTACATTAAAACCTATTGTTAATGAAAATGGTACTGTTACAGCAGGAAACTCTTCTGGCATAAACGATGGCGCAGCCGCATTAATTATTGCATCAGAAGAGGCAGTTAAGAAATTCAATTTAAAACCCAAAGCAAAAATTCTTGGAATGCAGACAGCCGGTGTTCCTCCCCGCATTATGGGAATGGGACCTGTTCCTGCTTCAAATTTATTACTTAACCGTTTAGGATTAAAACTTAATGACATTGATATTATTGAGTTGAATGAAGCTTTTGCCGCACAATCGCTGGGATGTATGCGAGAACTTGGATTAGAAGTTAATGACCCGAGAATAAATCCGCTTGGTGGCGCAATAGCAATTGGTCACCCACTGGGCATGACTGGTGCAAGAATAGTAATTTCAGCTTTTTATCAGTTACAACGATCAACTTCAAAAAAAGCACTTTGTACAATGTGTATCGGAGTAGGTCAGGGTATATCAATAGTTCTGGAAAAGGTTTAATAAATCGGTTGTCGCGTTGAGTATTTTAATTATGTCCTTCGATATTAGTTGTGTCCCGGCTGCTTTTATTCCCGGAAACCATAAGGCTTTAGTTTAAAGCAGTGAATCATTTCTAAATTGTTACATTTCAAAATCACATATTTGAATAACATAATTTCAGTCAATTCCTTGAATTATTATCAGATCTGTATTCTCTATTGAAAAGTGAGAACAATTTTCCAACAATCTTTAATTTAAGATTGCTTTCAAGTGTTTTATGAAATTGCATCAATGAAAAGTACAATAATAAGTGCTAACGAAGCCTAACGGGAAAATAGTACATAAAGAAAAAGCCTTGTAAGTTATTAGTTTACAAGGCTTTATAAGAGCGCTCCCAACGGGATTCGAACCCGTGTTTTCACTGTGAAAGAGTGGTGACCTAACCCCTAGTCGATGGGAGCGTTATTACCACAAACGACAAATATAGTAATTATAGTGAACTTTTTCAAGAGTGAAATTTGCCTTATTATTGTATCAAAGAAAAAGCCCTGTAATTTTTGGTTACAGGGCTAATATTAAAATAATTTTAACGCTATTTGATTAACATCATTCTCTTTAAATCTGTAAATTCACCAGCTTGTATTTTGTAAAAATACATACCCGATGATAAGTTTTTATAATCTCTTGAATCGAATTCAAGCTGGTAAACACCGGGAAGCTTTTTAGAATTAATCAATGTTGCTACTTCCCTTCCGAGTACGTCAAATACCTTAATCGTTACGAATGATTCTTTTGCAACTGTGTAACTTATTATCGTAGAAGGATTGAACGGATTCGGATAGTTCTGAGACATTGAATAAGTAAGTGTCTGCTCTGTATTATTCCCAGTACCTGTAACAGTTCCAAACGGGAAATTTGTACTGAACGGACGTGTTGTGTAATATGCAACGACCTGATTTGTATCCGTTATACCAAGATTGACGTTCATTGAACCTGTTGCCGATGATGTAGTTCTGGCTGCGAGTATAAGTGTTCTTGATGAATCAAGGAACTTAAACTTAAGACTGTCGAATGTTAACGGTCCGTTTCTGAAAGACAACGATTTGAGTTTGATGTCGCCGTTTGAAACAAGATTGTTTTTATCCTTATCCCAGTAAAGGTCGAATGAAGTTATGTTGCTTGCAGTTGCGTTAGTGGTCATTCCAAACATAAGCATTTTGAGTGAACCAACCTGAGGATTTACTGTAGTAGATATTTTTAATCCGACAAGTTCCCTTGCTGTATCACTTGCTGCAAGTGTACTGTTAATCAGCATATTGCTTCCATTGTTAATACCTGTAAGTGTGAATTTAGGTGAACTTGTGGCAGCAAAAACATCAATTCTTCCTGAACCGTATCTGTAGTCTTTTCCAGGGTCACCTTTTTCTACAGCCGTCATTTCAAGTACTTTAGAAATGTCTCTTGGTAGCATTTCAGGATTTATCGATAACATTAAAGCAACTGCACCTCCTGTATGAGGAGTTGCGGATGAAGTTCCGCCGAATGTCCCGTATCCAGTACCTGAACTTACGTATGTTGATGTTGAACTTTCTCCGGGTGCTGATAAATCAGGCTTTAGCAGTCCCATTGAGTCAGGTTCGACAGGAGCTGTTCTGCTGTATGGATAATCTTTATGGTTTGAGTCAATAGGATAAGTGTAAGCTCCCCATAATGCCCAGTTTCCCCAGGTTGCCGGACCCCATGGTGATGTTGAAGCAATTACGTCTGATAGACAATTTACATTACCAACGCCTATTACACCACTGAGATTACCAACTTTTGTCTGGTCGGGATGTCTCCATGGTGAAGGACAATTTCCAGCAGACGAAATATTTAAAGGAACTCCGTATGTATTACCATCATTACTCGTGGAATTTGTATGTATCATTCCACCTGCCAATGACATATCCGTAACAAGTCTCATTGCAGAATAATCCGGTTTAGGACTCATGCCCCACTTCCAGCTAAGTGAACTTGTAACTACATCTGCACCCATTTGGAATGCATACTGGAAAGCAGCCATTTGTTGCGACTGACCTGAGCCGTTTCTCATTAACAAACATTTTGCTTCGGGAGCTACGCCTGTCTGCGTTCCGCCTGTACCGTCACCTATTACGTGACCAAGTGTAGCTGAACCGTGAGAAGCGGTTGTAATGTTATAATTGTTTGTTGTATAATCCCATCCGATTAGATCATCAACTTTACCGTTTCCGTCATCATCTATACCGTTTATGTCACCCGGGTCAAAAGCCGATGTTGTACCTGAACCCCATATGATTGTCATTCCATTATGATTAGCATCCTCACCAAGGTTCTGATAAACACCTTTTACGAGGTCCGGATGTTTCCACCAGAAACCATCGTCGGCATTAGCAGCAAGCACACCTTTGCCTTTATTTCCCTGCAGCCAGCAATCGTCAGCATTCATCAAAGTTATTCCCGGCTCAATTGCCTGAGGGCTCACTGATGCCTGAATAAATGGTGCTGAGTACTGCCTTGAGTCGTGCAATTGTTCCATAGGGTAAACAGGGTCGTATGTTAACATAAGTACTTCGCTGAAATCTGATGCTAAATTATTAATAGTGCTAGCATCAGTCTTTAATGCAATTCTGTTTATCATCCAGATTACTTCGAAATCACTGATTACACCTGCAGACTTTTTTGCGTCAATAAAAAGTCTTACGTTTCTTTGTGACCTGTCAGAATATTTCATTAATCTTTCTATCACAATTTGCCTTCTTTCTTTCTTAGGTGTATCGTAACCGATATCATTAAAATCATTCAGCGATAAATGACTGTTAAAGATTATCATTATGGGAATTTTTTCGTTCGGGGATGCAGTGTTCATCTTACTCTGCAAATCAGTATGTATTCTTGGATTTGAAAATACAGATGAACAAATAAGCATAACTAAAAACAGGTATACTAATCTCATTATTACTCCTTTTAAGTGTTTACATAACTTAAGAAATTTATATCAATTTGTAAATAACTTTCGAAAGTGATTATTTTATTGAAATTTGTAAATAATGCTGTTTTAATAACTTTTTTGGCAATTAATTAAGATTTTTTTATTGATTAGAGGCTTTAACATAAAAAGAAGAAAAGGAGTGAATTTAATTAAAAAGGGTTGAACCGAAACTAAGGCTCAACCCTTTCAAACAACAATATGAAAACAACTCTATTTTATTCCGAAGAATGATGCTGAATACTCTGCAATCTTTACTATTGGTGCAAAGTATAATCCAAAAAACATTACCGGAAGTGCGAGTAATAACAACACTGCATAATTTCCGATTCCGTACTGATACTTAGGTGTAACTTCTTCTTCGGGTTTCATCAGGAACATATACTTCAATACCTTGATGTAGAAGAAAAGAGATACAACACTGTTCAGCACGGCAACTAATGCAAGCCAGACCATGTTAGATTCGATTAATGCTGAGAACAGATAAAACTTTCCTACGAATCCTACTGTTGAAGGAATACCTGCAAGTGAAAACATAAAGACTGCCATAAACACTGCTATAACAGGTGATTTATAACCAAATCCCCGCATATCAACGAGTTCATCGGAATCTACTTTATTTGCTACAAGTATCACAACGTAGAACGCTCCGAGTGTCATAAATAAATATCCTATCAGGTAAACAAGCATTGCTGTTACGCCCTGCTGGTTAGCAACTGTCATTCCAAGCATTATGTAACCGCCCTGTGCTATAGAAGAATACGCGAGCATTCTTTTAACACTTTGCTGCCAGATGGCCGTAAAGTTACCGATAATCATAGATGCGACAGAAAGAACAACTATTATTTCTGTCCAGTTGATTCCGGGTATTATCTGGAATTTCCCGCCTACTAAAGCATTGCTCTGCAGGAACGTTACCATAAAGAACCTTATCATAACTGCAAAACCCGCTGCTGACGAAGTGACTGCCAGGAATGCTGTAACAGGAACAGGTGCGCCTTCGTAAACGTCAGGTGTCCAGAAGTGGAAAGGTACTGAAGATATTTTATAACCAAATCCCGCAAGAATCATAATCGTTGACATTATAATCAACGGACTGCCTGTAACAGCAGACTTTGAAAGTATTGCGGAAATTTCGTACACATTCATTGAACCTGTAAATCCATAAAGAAGGCTCATTCCGTAAATCATAATACCGGAAGAAGCAGCTCCGTAGATAACATACTTCATTGCAGCTTCTGAGGAGCGTTTTATTCTTTTTGTATAGCCTGATAAAATGTAAGATGAAATACTCACGGTTTCCAGAGATAGATACATCATAATCATGTTGGAGGCAGATGCCATAATGAAAGCACCCAATGCCATTGCTATCATAAGATAAACGTGTTCGTTATGATGTGTGGATTCCTGAATTTCTTTTGAAGAGATAGTAAATATAATTACGAATATTGTGGATACTACAAAAAGAATTTTAAAGAATACTGCAAACGGGTCAACAACAACCATTCCCGTAAAGATAATTTCCTTCAAGCCAAATTGTAAATACGCAAAATAACCGCTGACTAATAATCCTGCAATACCTGCGATAGCTACTACCACAGATTTTTTCCTGAGAATCAAATCGAGAAATAAGCATACGATAACGGTGGCTATCAGAACCGTTTCGGGAATGAAACCGCTTAAACTATTTAATGTTTGCTTTAATGTTAGTTCTTGCACTTAAGTAAAATTTAATTTTTTTAATTTATACCCCAAATAAAGTTCACTAACTGATTCACTGATGCCGTCATTAAGTTTAACATATAAGACGGGAATATTCCAAGGAATATAACAATGATTAACAAAGGTATAGTGCTTATCAATTCTCTTTTGTTTATGTCTTCTAAGTTATTCCATTTCTCAGGAAGTGTACCAAAAAATATCCTCTGTATTGTCCATAAAATATAAGCTGCATTCAGAATAATTCCGAGTACTGAGATGATTGCTACTACTCTGATAAACTGATTCTGGAATGCACCGAGGAAGATAAATGTTTCACTGATGAATGCACTTAATCCCGGTAAACCGATTGATGCAAACATCGCTACCATCAATACCGCAAAATACTTTGGCATTTTATTAGCAAGCCCGCCAAAATCGTTTACTCCTCTTGTATGTGCCCTGTCATAAATTACACCAACTGAAAGGAAAAGTACTGCTGTGATTGTTCCGTGATTGAACATCTGCAGGATTGCTCCGTTGATACCGATAGTGGTGTTTGATGCCATACCGAGTAATACATAACCCATATGCGATATGGAAGAATATGCAATAAGTTTTTTAAAATCTTTCTGAGCCATGGCGCATAATGCACCGTAAATAATATTAATAGCTGCAATGATTGCGATTGGATACATAAAATATCTTGCACCGTCAGGGAAGATAGAATATGATATTCTCAGCAGTCCGTAAGTACCCATTTTCAGCAAGACACCGGCAAGAATAACAGAGATTGCAGTTGGCGCTTCAACGTGTGCATCCGGTAACCATGTATGGAACGGGAATGCAGGGACTTTGATTGCGAATCCTACGAACAACCCTGCAAATGCAAGGAGCCTCCAGGTCTGGTTTAGAATACCAAACAATGAATCGGGAGCGAATGTCTTCGGGTCCATCAAAGTTATCATATTAAATGTATGCAGTCCTGTTTCAGGGTCTTTTGAACTGAAGAACAGACCAATCATAACAAGCAGGAGAAAAGCACTTCCGAACAATGTGTACAGGAAGAACTTAATAGCTGCATATTCTCTTCTTTCTCCGCCCCAGATACCTATTAAGAAGTACATCGGGAGAAGCATAATTTCCCAGAACACGAAGAACAGGAAAAGGTCTAACGATACGAACACACCCATCATACCTGTAACGAGGAAAAGATACATCACGTAGTATCCTTTTTCATTCCGTTTAACACTAAACGAAGCGATAGCACCGATAAAGGAAATAAGGGCTGTCAATAAAACCATCGGGAAAGAGATACCGTCTACACCCATGAAGTATTCAACTTTTAATCTGCCATCCCATAGAAATGCAGGAACGTCAATCCACGTCATTTTTTCAACGAACTGAAAACCTGCGACGGAATTGATACCGGCTTTAGCAGGATCGTAAATAGAAAGCATAATTGCTGCAAGGATTAACAATAAAGAAGTGAACCCTACCGCAATGTACTTAATGGATTTTTCTGCACTCTTCGGAACGAACAGAACGGCAATCATACCTATAACAGGCAGAAACACCATCCATGTTAATATCCCAATTCCAAGAAGTTTAAATTCAATCATCTCAAATATATTTTGTTTATTTTAATTACTTATGTTGTAATTGTGCCGAAAGAGGGAGTCGAACCCTCACGAGATTTGAGTCTCGCTGGATTTTGAGTCCAGTGCGTCTACCAATTCCGCCATTTCGGCATATATACATTAAAGAACTATGTCTGAAGTTACTATAACTGCAAACGTTAAAACTACATTACACGAAATATAAAATACATTACTAATATTCCAAAAACTAAAAACGCTATGTATGTCTGGATTTTACCTGTCTGGAATTTTCTGAATATTAATCCGAAAGCTCCAACCATACCGCCTGTTAAATTAACAAGTCCGTCTACAACTATGTTGTCAAACAATCCGTTAAACTTGGAGAAACTGCGTGTAACGCTTGCTGCTCCGTTTACAGCACCATCTACTACTTTACTGTCAAACCATGCACTCATTCTTGAAAGTCCCATTGTTGATTTAATCGCAATGATGTCGTACAATTCGTCAAAGTACCATTTATTCAAAGAGAAATTATACAATGGCTTTATTGAGTTTGTTAACTTTTCAACATCAACTTTCTTCCAGTAATAAAATGTGAATGCAGTTAATATTCCAAGACCTGAAATAACCAGTGATAATACCATCGCCGTCATATGGGCATGATGTATATGTTCCATGTATTCTTCAAGAGGAAGAATATGATAGAACATTCCGCTTGTTCCTGCTAGCAGGTGTTCGGGCATCTTTACAAGTTTAAGGAACCAGCCTCCGCTTGGATCGAACGGATTCAGAGAGAAGACTCCGAAGAATGACAACGCTGCAAGAATCATCAAAGGTATTGTCATTTGCTTTGGAGATTCATGACAGTGGTCGTACTTTTCCTTATTCTTTGGCTCACCCAAGAAAGTGAGTATCAATAATCTGAACATATAGAAAGCTGTCATACCTGCTATTAAGAATGCAAGTATCGGTACGATATAATTAAACCCGCCGTTAATACTCCCAAATGCAAGTGTTGCGGCAAGTATGGAATCCTTACTTAAAAAACCTGATGTTAAAGGCACACCTGAAATTGCCAGTGTCGCCATTAAGAATGTGTAAAAAGTAATTGGCATTTTCTTCCTCAAGCCGCCCATTTCCCTTATGTCCTGTACGTGGTGCATTCCGTAAATAACTGAACCTGCGGTTAAGAACAGACAGGCTTTAAAGAATGCGTGTGTTACAAGGTGGAAGAAACCGAATGAATAAGCGCCTACACCGATTGCCATAATCATATAACCAAGCTGACTGATTGTGGAATATGCTAAAACTTTTTTAATATCATTTTGTGTTATTGCAATTGTTGCGGAAATAAATGCAGTTATTACACCGATGTATGTGATTACTGTTAATGCATCTGCCGATAGCATTACGAAAACTCTTGCTACTAAATATACACCGGCGGCAACCATCGTTGCTGCGTGGATTAATGCTGATACAGGCGTCGGGCCTTCCATAGCATCAGGTAACCATACGTGTAAAGGAAACTGTGCTGATTTTCCCACTGCACCACAGAATAATAAAATCCCTGCCGCTGTCAGCATACCGCCCGAAAGTTTACCCGCTTCAACACCTTCGAATATTCCGTTAAATGTGAAAGAGCCAATAGTTAAAAATATGATTAAAATGCCGAGTAAGAAACCTGCGTCACCAACTCTGTTGACTATGAAAGCTTTCTTCGCTGCTTCCTGAGGTGCAGGTTTTTCATACCAGAATCCGATTAATAAATATGAACTCACACCTACCAGTTCCCAGAAAACATACATCAGAACGATACTGTTTCCGAGTATAAGACCGAGCATTGAAAACGTAAACAAACCAAGGAATGCAAAGTATCTTGTGTACTTTGTGTCATTCTCCATATACTTGACTGAGAATAAATGTACAAAAGCACTGATTGCATTAACAACAACCAGCATAACACCGGTTAATGCGTCAATCTGAAACCCGGCGTAAAAAGTCTGAAGTCCGAGTATTTTATTCTCTCCGAGATTAAACCATTCAACATTAAGTTCATATTTCCCGAGTTGGGTCAGACTGTAAAGTATAAACACAGATAAACCGAGGTTAATAAACAACAATGTAGTTCCGAACCAGTCGCCGCCTCTTGGGAGTTTCTTTCCGAAGAAAGAAAGAACCAGAAAACTGAACATTGGTATCAGTAATACTACAAGTGGTAATTTATGTAATGCAAATTCCATTATGATATAATTTTAATCTTTCATAGTATTAGCTTCGTCAACATCAACAGTTGCGAAGTTGTTATAAAGGTTTAACACAATACCGAGCGCCACAGCAGCTTCTGCCACGGCAAGTATCATCACAAAAATTGTCAGAACCTGACCATCAACTCCCAAACCGCCGAAATGCGAGAATGCCACAAGGTTTATGTTTGCTGCATTCAGTATTAATTCAATACCCATTAAAACGAGAATCGCATTCCTTCTTGTTATCATAGCAAAAAGTCCCAAGCCAAAAAGTATGGCTGAGAGGACAAGATAATGATTTAAACCTATTTCCATTTTAATATAATTAATCTTTAATTCTTCTTGCAAACATTGCCGATCCGATAAGCGCAACGAGTAATACTATCGATGCAATTTCAAAAGGCAATAAATAATTAGTTAGTAACATCTTTCCAATCTGAGAGACTGTTTCTTCATTCACTACAGGCTGTTTCAGATTCCATTTTGTAGAGGTAATGATAAAAACAAGAATCGAAACAATTCCTACGGTAAATATTATACCGGGAATAGTATTCAGATTTTTAGACCGTAATTCTATATCAGTAATTTTGGTCGTTAACATAACACCAAAAAGTAAGAGTATTAAAATACCTCCGACATAAATCATAATCTGAGTAATTGCGATAAAGTCTGCACGCAATAAAACAAATATTCCCGAAACAGCAAAAAGCGCGAAGAACAGCGAGAATGCTGAATGGATAACATTTTTATTAAACACAACTACTACTGCCGAAACGACGGTAATAAATGCTAAGACATAGAATAATATTGTTGTATATGGCATATTATGACTCTTTATTATCTGTTTTTGAATCGGTTTCCTTTTTTTCATCAGCAGGCTTTTCTTCTGCCTTTGCCTTTTCATCAGCGGCTTTCTTTGCAGCGGCTTCTATGGCAGCCTGTTTCTTCTTTTCTTCCTGCTCTAAAGCATACTTTGCGTACATTTCTTTCTTTTCTGCACCCTGCTCAGGTGATAAATCTGCGAACTGATATTTTAATACATCGCGGTTGAATGAAGAGAATTCAAACACATCAGTCATATAGATACATTCAGTCGGGCAAGGGAATACGCACAACTGGCAGTAACAGCACTTTGCAAAATCAATCGTGAAATCAGTTACGTGCAAAGCTTTCTTTTTACCCTGTGAAGTTACACCCGTTTTTCCTACTACATCACCCGGGATTACCTTTACTGTTTCAATATCTATGCAGCTTACAGGACAGGCTTTAGCACACTGATCACAGCCAATGCAATCTTCCATATTTACGAACAAACGGTTTCTTTCCCTTTCAGGAAGCTGAAGACGCTGTTCAGGATACTGTATCGTTACACTTTTGTGGAACATCTGCTTAAAAGTAATGTTCATCCCTGTAGAGATTGACGATACTGCCTGATAAATGTGTTTAAAATATTCTTTCATTAAAAAATCTATTTTTAAACTTAATTATAATTCTATTTAAATATTATCATATAAAGACCTACTAAGAACAAGTTCACAAGTGTAATCGGAATCAAATACTTCCAGCACAAAGTCATAAGCTGGTCTATCCTGACTCTTGGCAATGTCCATCTGAGCCAGATTTGTACGAACACTAAGAACAATCCTTTACCAAGGAACCACATAACCTGAAATACAGGTGTATTCAAGAACGGAATTAAATCTCCGAACGGTGACTGCCATCCGCCAAGAAATAATGTTGCCATTACACCTGCGACTGCAAACATCTGTGCGTACTCAGCAAAGAAAAACATTGCGAACAACATACCTGAATATTCTATATGAACACCTGCAACAAGTTCTGAATCTGCTTCTGTTAAATCGAATGGAGTTCTGTTTGTTTCCGCCAACGTAGAAAGGAAAAGTATTACAAACGAAACCACCATTATTGGTATTAAAACTATTTTATATATATCTCCGGGACCGCCGAATATAAACCAGTTAAACATTCCGCCGCTTTGTGCAAGAGCAAAGTTGTTCATGCTTAATGTACCAGTAAGCATTACAACGACTATTGCTGATAAAGCTGTCGGAATTTCATAACTCACTATCTGCGCAACAGTTCTCATTGCACCGAACAACGAATATTTATTGTTCGAGGCCCAGCCTGCCATCAGTACACCTACTACACCGAGCGAAGTTATAGAAAAGAAATAGAACAATCCAATGTTAAGGTTAACACCCATAAACACAGAGCTGAAAGGCAAAATTGCGTAACCCATAAATGCTGCTGTGAAAACAATAAAAGGTGCCATTCTGAAGTATAACTTATCAGAACGTACGGGATTAACTATTTCTTTCTGAACCAGCTTGAGACCATCTAGAATAGTCTGCAAGAGTCCGAATTTATCGGTTCTGTTCGGTCCGATTCTGTTTTGCATCCAGGCAGAAATCTTTCTTTCTGCAAGAACCGCATAGAGAGCGAACAAACTAACATATACAAGTATAGGTACAGGTATTAAAATGTAGGTTAACAGATTATCCCCAAACCATTGTGTAAATATGTTTTCCAATTTATATATTTAAAATTTAATTAACGTTTAAATTATCTGTCTATACAACCGAGTACAATATCAAAACTACCGAGAATCATAACCACGTCTGCAATCATATGACCGCGTGATATCTGATTGATGACACTTAAGTTACAGAAGGATGTTGACCTTGCCTTAACTCTGAACGGATTTAAACTGCCGTCACTGACAACATAGTATGCAAGTTCACCCTTCGGTGATTCAGTCCTTACGTATGCTTCACCTGCTAAAGGTTTAACTCTTTTAGGAACTGCAGACTGTACGTCACCTTCAGGTATACTGTCTATTGCCTGTTCGATAATCCTTAAAGACTGTTCTATTTCATAAGCACGCACAATGTACCTGTTCCAGCAATCACCTATTGTACCGTATTCTCCTGTACCAACGCATACATCAAAATCAAATTTATTGTATATCGAATAAGGGTCGTCTTTTCTTAAATCGTATTTGATTCCTGAACCTCTTAAAGTAGGACCTGAAACCCCTGCATTTATTGCAACATCAACAGGAAGAATTCCTATATTTGCAGTTCTTTCAATAAATATTTTATTGTATGAGAGCAGATTGTTCACTTGTTTAACACGCGGTCTCAGATATTTAATCAGTTCCTTCGTTTTTGTTATAAATTCAGGAGTAATATCGTGAGAAACACCTCCGACCCATATATAATTATACAGTAATCTTGCACCGCAAACCATCTCAAACAATTCAAGAATCTTTTCCCTGTCCATAAAGCAATATAAGAACGGAGTAAAAGCTCCTGCATCATTTCCGTATGTTCCGATTGCAACAAGATGTGAAGCAATACGCTGCAATTCACACATAATAACCCTGATGTATTCAACTCTTTCAGGAATTTCTATTCCAAGAAGTTTTTCAACAGCAAGAACGTAAGCAAGTTCATTGTTCATAGAGTTCAGATAATCCATTCTGTCTGTATAAGGAATTACCTGCGGATAAGTCATAGCCTCAGCGTGTTTTTCAAAGCATCTGTGTAAGTAACCGAGCTCCGGTCTTACATCATTTACAATCTCACCGTTTAATTTTAAGACCAACCTCAGAACCCCGTGTGTAGAAGGGTGCTGGGGCCCCATGTTTATAGTCAGTTCTTCTGTTCTTATGTCTGCCATTTTTAAAAATGAAATTATTTATATTAATAAGGAACTTTCATTCCTTTATAAAATTCAGGTACTTTATAATCTTTTCTGAGCGGATGACCTTCCCAGTCTTCCGGAAGAAGTATTCTTCTTAAATCAGGATGACCTTCAAATGTCATACCAACCAGGTCATATGCTTCTCTTTCGTGCCAGTCTGCTGCAGCCCATACATCGCTGACTGTCTTTACAGCAGGATTCGATTTTGGGACTACAACTTTGACTACTAATTTATGATGATGCACATATGAATACAAATGATAAACAACGGCAAGGTTATCCTTATCATAATCAAGCCCGCTTAAACAGGAAAGATTATCAAACTGCAAAGACTCTTCATCCCTGAGAAATAAAGATACTGCATTAATTTTATCTGCTGAAACGAAGAAGAACGGATAAGTAGGAACATCAGTTTTAATCTCCCCTATCCCGTCTTCAAAAACTCTTTTTAATTTTTCGTGTACTTCGTTTGTTTCCATATTCTGATTATTACGCTTTATGTTTAGCTAAAGATTGTTCTCTGATTTTCTCCTGTACCTTAATTAATCCTTCAAGGAGTGCTTCAGGTCTTGGCGGACAGCCGGGTACGTAAACGTCTACAGGGATAATCCTGTCAATACCCTTTAATACGTGGTATCCGTGTTCCCAGTAAGGACCGCCGCAGTTTGCACAACTGCCCATTGAAAGACAATACTTAGGTTCGGGCATCTGATCCCAGAGTCTTTTAATTCTTGTTGCCATTTTAAGAGTAACTGTACCTGATATTAATATAATATCGCAATGTCTGGGAGAAGGTCTTGGAATGATTCCAAACCTGTCAAGGTCGTAATGTGAAGCTGAGGTAGCCATCATCTCAATAGCGCAGCAGGCTAAACCAAAGAACATCTGCCACATAGAAGATAAGCGGCTCCAGTTTAAAAGTTTATCGGCAGAAGTTATTATTATATTGCCGCTTTCGAATTGCTCAACTCTGTTATCGAGTTTATTAAGTATTCCCATAATTAAATTTCGCTTTTGAAAATTTGTCTGTCAAGTTTCGGTATAATTGGCTGTGGTTTATCCCAGTAAAGATCACCTTTTGCATATGCATAAACAAAACCAACTATTAAAATCAGGAGAAAGATTGCCATCTCTATAAAAGCAAGAAGTCCCATTTCTTTAAAGACTACTGCCCAGGGAAAGAGAAAAACAATTTCAACATCGAAGATAATGAAAATCAAAGCAACTACGTAGTAACGGAAATTAAATCGTACCCACGTATCACCTACTGTATCTTCACCGCATTCGTAAGTGGAATCCTTGCTTTTGGAAGCAATTCGGGGACCAACAATTTTTCCGGAAATTACAGCGATTGCAACAAAACCAATCGATATAATCATAAAGATTAGAACTTGCCCAAAATCCGATAACATGAGGTATTTACTTTTTAAATAATTTTAAAAAATTAATTTAAGTAAATTAAAGAAAAATGCTAATAAATGAAACTTATTTCACCTGAATAAAATGTGGAAATATTTTTGGAGTTGCTATTATCAGATATTTTTATCTTAATCCCTCC
>JBMOHR010000033.1:0-19958 GCA_049317745.1 Ignavibacteria bacterium | reverse complement strand
GGGGCAGAAGGTGTTGGTCTTTCAACCATTAAGTCATTCGTAATATGTGCAGCAATGATACTTATACTTGATGCAATATTATGGAATTTTCTTATTGGTTAATAGTTTGTAAATTTGTTATAATTGGGCAATTGGCACAGCTGGTTAGCGCGCTTCCCTCACACGGAAGAGGTCACTGGTTCGAATCCAGTATTGCCCACTTTTTTATGCATAAAATATAATTGAATTTATTATTAAAAAATATCGGGATTGTATCACCTAAGGATAACTTAAGGGGAATCTTTGATTTACTAATTAAAGACGGAGTAATAGATACGATCGGTTCTTTAGTTCCTGACGGTAAAAGTGAAGTACTGAATTGCGAGGGTCTTACTGCAGTTCCGGGATTCTTTGATATGCACGTACACTTCCGAGACCCCGGGCAGACTGAGAAAGAGGACATTGATTCGGGAGTATTATCTGCTGCGAACGGTGGGTTTACAGGAGTTCTTTGCATGCCGAACACAAGGCCTCCGATAGATAATAAAGAAATTATTGATTACATACACGATAAGGCAAAAGGAAAGATAGTTGATGTAGTAGTTTCTGCATGTGCATCAAAGTTCAGAGCAGGTGATGAACTTGCGGATTTGAATGAATTGTATGATTCCGGTGCAATGGCACTGACGGATGACGGAAGTCCTTTATTGAACGAAGAAGTATTGAGAAAAACACTTGAGTTTACGGCAACGCATAATATACCTTTTCTTCAACACGCAGAAAATTATAAGATAAGCGGTAACGGTGCAATGCATAAGGGAAAAGTATCTGAACAATTGAATGTTGAAGGAATTCCTTATGAGAGTGAAACTCAAACTGTAAGGAATGATGTAGCGATGACAAATTCAATTGAAGGTTCAAAATATCACGTACAGCATTTATCGTGCGGTGAGACAGTTGAGATTTTAAGGGAAGCGAAGAAATCGAATGATAATATTACGTGTGAAGCCTGTCCGCATCATTTTGTTTTAACTGATGAAGCAATAGTTAAAGAGGGGACTAATGCGAAGATGAATCCTCCTTTAAGAGAAGTCAGGGATGTTGAGAAAATATTACTTGGACTTAAAGATGGCACGATTGATGTGATATGTACTGACCATGCACCTCATACTCCTGCGGAAAAAGCAAGGAATATTTATGATGCTCCGTTTGGAATAGTTGGTCTTGAGACTTGTGTTGGACTAACTTATAAGTTTCTTGTGGAAGAGAATGTAATTTCTTTTGAAAATATGGTTGAGAAGATGTCAGATAATCCCAGAAGAATACTTAATCTGCCGGGAATTTCCATAAAAGAGGGTGAAAAAGCAAATCTGACTATACTTCGCAGAGATGAAGAATGGGTAGTAGACGCGGAAAAATTTAAAACAAAAAGCAGAAATACACCTTTTAACGGCTATAAGTTGAAATGTAAGCCATATGCAGTTATAAATAACGATAAAATACACATAAGCGAATTATAGCATGGGAAAATTTATAGACATTTACGGAAGTTCGGAAAGGTTTGAGATAAATAATGTATTCTGTATTGGAAAGAATTATCTGGACCATATAAGGGAATTCGGACAAACTGAAGCTCCGAAACAACCGGTAATTTTCCTTAAGCCAAATAGCGCGGTTATATGCGATAATTCCAGTATTATGATTCCTTCGATTAACGGAGAAAAAATATCAGGAAATGTGCATTATGAGACAGAAATGGTAATAGCTATCTGTAAAGATGGAAAGAACCTTAAAGAGACTGAAGTTCTGGATTATATATTTGGTTATGCAATAGGTCTGGATTTGACATTAAGGGATGTACAGGGGGATGCAAAGAAAGCAGGGTTACCATGGGCTACTGCAAAGGGTTTTCTGAACTCAGCTCCGATAGGAAATATAATACCAAAATTTGATATAAAGGATCCTATGAATTGTGACATAGAACTACGAATTAATAATACAAGAAAACAGTTTAGCAATACTAGATTAATGATATTAAATATATATCAGTTAGTATCGTATATATCAACAATATTCGGCATAAGTAAAGGAGACCTTATATACACTGGAACACCAGAGGGAGTAGGTCAGATAAATCAGGGAGATAATTTAAAGGCAATACTTTCGAACAAGTACGAATTAAATGTGAGGTTTGATGGGTAAAGTAATCAGTGTTTGCATAGCAAAAGGAGGAGTTGGTAAGACAACAACATCCGTAAATTTAGCTGCCTCTCTAGCATTGGCAGAAAAATCGACATTGCTGATAGATATAGATCCTTACGGCTCATCTGCCGTGGCGATGGGTTTTACTCCTGACAAAATAAAGGCAGGGATCTCTGAAATATTCAACTTTTCCAAGGCAATCGAGTATACAATTCATAAGACTGAGATACCATTTCTGGATTTTATACCTTCAAACATCAATTCCATACAGAATGATGAGAGATTTGCAAAAATGACCGAAAACCGTGTAGTACTAAAAAATGCTATTAAAGATGTGCGGAATAAGTATGATTTTATAATAATTGACTGTCCGCCGACACTGAGGGGAATTACTTTAAATGCGTTAACTGCATCGGATACTGTGTTAATTCCAGTAAAATGCGGTCAATTTTCGCTTGAAGCTGTGGATAAACTATATGATTATATTAGTTGGGTGAGAGAAGTTTCGAATCCTTACCTGGACATTGAAGGAATTCTGCTTACAATGTATGAGAAGAATTCAAAGGTAACTGAGATTTCAGAAAGGGAACTGAGGCTAAAATACGATGGTTATTTATTCCAGAACAATATACCAGTAACAAATTTACTGAATGAGGCAACATTTTACGGTAAACCACTATGTTTATACAAGATCAATTCAGAGGGTTCAGTTGCTTACATTAATTTATCGTATGAAATTATTACAAAGAACCAGGAAATGTTAAATAAAACAAAATAATGAAAGAATTACCTGCAAAATACGAGGCCGAAAAAGTAGAAGAGAAATGGCGTGAATTCTGGGAATCGAATGAAATTTACAAATCTGAAGTAAATCCAACAAAACCTAAGTTCTCAGTAGTAATTCCACCTCCAAATGTTACAGGAATGCTTCATATCGGACACGTTTTAAACCTTACAATACAGGATATTTACTGCAGATGGAAAAGAATGTCAGGATTTGAAGTTTGCTGGGTACCGGGAATGGACCATGCAGGAATTGCAACACAAATAAAGGTTGAAGAGCTGCTAAGGGCACAGGGAATAACTAAATATGACCTCGGAAGAGATGAATTTGAGAAGAAAATATGGGAATGGAAGGATAAATACGGCGGAATTATACTTAATCAGGTAAGAAAACTAGGTTATTCAGTTGACTGGTCAAAAGAGAGATTTACACTCGATGAAGGACTTTCAACAGCAGTTAAAGAAGTGTTTGTTGACCTCTATAAAAAGGGTTACATTTACAAAGGAAAGAGGATAATTAACTGGGACAGTATAACTCAAACTGCTTTAAGTGATGATGAGATAAGTTATAAAGAAAGCAACGATAAACTGTATCATATAAAGTATTTTGTTGAGGATTCGGATGACTTTATAGTAATTGCGACAACAAGACCTGAAACAATGCTGGGTGATACTGCAGTAGCAGTAAATCCTGAGGACAAGAGATACGAGAAATTCAAAGGGAAGAATGTAATATTACCGATTGTAAATAAGGCAATACCTATAATATTTGATTCGTATGTAGATATGAAATTCGGTACAGGGGCCTTGAAAATAACCCCTGCACATGATTTGAATGACTTTGATTTAGGGAAGAGACATAATCTGGAATCCATAAATATTCTGACGAAAGACGGGAAATTAAACGACTTCGGGCTGGAATTTAAAGGACAGACAGTTGAAGAAGCACGCAAGAATGTGCTGAATAAACTGAAGACGGACGGATTCTTCCTTAAGGATGATGATTATCTGCATAATGTATCAATTTCTGAACGATCGGGTGCTGTTATTGAGCCATTGCTGTCAGACCAGTGGTTTGTTTCAATGAAGAAGTTATCGGAGCCTGCAATTCAGGTCGTAAAAGAGGGAAAAATCAAGTTTCATCCTGAAAAATGGACTAAAACATATTTTCACTGGCTGGATAATGTCAAGGATTGGTGTATCTCAAGACAGTTATGGTGGGGGCATAAAATTCCTATCTGGTACCATAAAGAAACCGGCGAAATTTACTGCGAAACAGTGCCGCCGATGGATATTGAGAACTGGGAACAGGACAAGGACGTGCTTGATACATGGTTTTCATCATGGTTATGGCCATTTAGTGTATTTAATTGGGACAACAGTGCTAAAGATACGGATAATAAAGCACTTAACTACTATTATCCAACTGATTTTCTATCTACTGCTCCGGAGATTATTTTCCTATGGGTGGCGAGAATGATAATCTCAGGACTGGAATATATGAAAGATATTCCTTTTAAGGACGTGTATTTTCATTCGACGGTAAGGGACGGCAAGGGCAGAAAAATGTCAAAGTCTTTAGGAAATTCACCCGACCCTCTTAAAGTAATAGAAGAATACGGTTCGGATGCTTTGAGGTTCACTATTATATATCTTGCACCTCTTGGAAGCGACGTATTATTCGACGAAAAGAATACTGAAATAGGCAGGAATTTTATAACAAAGTTATGGAATGCGGGAAGATTTTTAATAATGATGAAGGATAAAGTTTACAGTTCTTCTGAGTACGGTGAGACGGAATTAAATAATGACCTGGCTGAAAAGTGGATTACAAGCAGGTTCCACTCAACTATTAAGGATATTGAGTACTATCTGAATGCATACAGGCTTAACGACTATGCAAAATCTCTTTACAGTTTCGTCTGGAATGATTTCTGCGACTGGTACATCGAGTTGATTAAATCAAAAGTTAATTCAAACCCCGGAAGTGCGAGATTCCTTGTGGATGAAGCGCTGAAAATGTATGAAAATGTGCTTATACTTTTACACCCTGTAATACCATACGTAACCGAAGAAATATGGCATAATTTAGACGATAACAGGGAAGGCAAGACAATTTCATTTGAGCAATTTCCGGTACTTGACATTAAGAGAATTGATGATGAAATAGAGAATTATTTTGAGCATCTGAAGGATTTAGTCACTACTACAAGAAACGAAAGACTTTTATACGTCGGGATAAATAATTACAAATTTAATATTCATATAAAACCTCTTAATTCGAACGCTGAAAAGATACTACCGTCGATAACAGAATTGCTTCAGCAACTCGTAAATCACAGGGAAAAAGTAGTAAATGCGGCAGATGCAAAGGATTTCAAAGGTACTTCGGGTAATTTCTTTGCAGTAAATTTTGATTTTCCGGATGAGAAGCCGAAGTTAAAGAACGAAGGGAACTCAGACAAGATAAACAAGGAAATTGAATCACTTAGGGCATACATTAATGGTTTAAAGAAGAAATTGGAGAATCAGAATTTCGTAGCAAAGGCAGCTCCTGAAGTTATTGAAAAAGAGAAGAGCAAACTATCTGAGTCAGAAGAGAAACTGGATAAGCTGATAAAGATGTCATAGAATCATTTTAAAGATAAAATTAAAAAGGCTGGTCAATTGACCAGCCTTTTTGCTATAAGTAAATATGTTTATTATTTCTTCTTTTTGAACATCTTTGTAAGAATGTCATTAAGGTTAGGTCTGCCGATTTCCTGTAAATCATAAGAAATTCTTGCGCAAGGTTTCTTAATCTTAACGATTCTTCTTAAATCGATAGGTGTACCGATAATAACTGCATCGCAAGGTACTTTATTGATAGTAACTTCAAGGTCTTTAATCTGCTTATCGCCATAACCCATTGCAGGAAGCAATACACCGATATTAGGATATTTCTTATAAGTTTCTTCAATACTCTTTACAGCATACTTTCTCGGGTCGACGAGTTCTTTTGCACCGAATTTCTGTGCTGCGATTGTACCTGCACCGAATTTCATTTCACCGTGTGTAAGTGTAGGACCGTCTTCAACAACGAGTACTCTTTTACCTTCTATTAACTTCATATCTTCGGGTCTATCGAGAGCAACTGGTGATGCTGCTTCGATGATGATTGCCTTAGGATTGAATTTCTTAACGTTATCTCTGACAGCTTTAATGTTTTCAGGTGTTGCAGAATCAATTTTATTGATAACTATAACATCTGCGAGAAGAACGTTTGTTAAACTAGGGAAATAACTTGATTCGTGACCAGGTCTGTGCGGGTCAACGACAGTGATAATTAAGTCAGCTTTATAGAACGGATTATCGTTGTTACCACCATCCCATAAGATTACATCTGCTTCTTTTTCTGCCTGTCTAACAATTGCTTCATAATCAACACCTGCATAAATTACGTTACCTCTTGCTACGTGTGGTTCATATTCTTCCATTTCTTCGATAGTACATTTGTGTTTCTTAAGGTCTGCGATAGTTGCAAATCTCTGTACCTTTTGTTTTACCAAATCACCATAAGGCATCGGATGTCTGATAGCGACGACCTTCTTGCCCATTGCCATTAAAACTTCGACTACTTTTCTTGATGTCTGGCTTTTTCCTGCACCTGTTCTGGCTGCGACTACTGCAATAACAGGTTTGGTTGACTTAATAGCTGTTTGCTCATAACTGAGCATTTTGAAAGATGCACCCGCTTTATTAACGATTGCTTCTTTTGTCATTACATAATTGAAAGTAACATCTGAATAGGAGAATACTACTTCATCAACTTTGTATTTTTTAATTAGACTAACCAATTCTGTTTCGGGAAAAATAGGAATTCCTTTAGGATACAACTTTCCGCAGAGAGCTGCAGGATATTTTCTATCATCAATGTAGGGGATTTGCGTTGCAGTAAAAGCTACAACATCATATCTCGGATTATCACGAAAAACAGTATTGAAATTGTGAAAATCTCTGCCCGCGGCACCCATAATTAGAACTTTAATTTTGTCCATACAATTAAATTAGTTTGTGTAAAATATATATTTTTATAACTTGAAATGTAATATAACAATATAATATACTAATTTTAAACTTAATTTTTAAGTGACAATATAGTATCTTATACGTTACAAACAATTATATAACCTTCATGCTGGAAATAAAAGACAAAAATGCATTTAAACATATGTTTCAGGTAAGGGTAAGAACATGGGAAGTTGATTTTCTTGGTGTAGTTCACAATTCAAATTATCTCAGATTCATGGAAACCGGACGACTTGAGTACAGAAGAAATTATGGTTATGAACTTTCTCCCGGAAAGAAAACAACAGATGGGCTGAAAGTTTTTGTAGCACATAATTCAATCGATTATCTATCAACTGCTGCCTTTGATGATTTACTTAATATATATACGAGGGTGGCATGGATTAAGAACTCAAGTTTTTGTTTTGAACACATAATAGAAAAAGATTCAGATAAGAGTATACTTGCAAAAGGGATGGGGATTATTGTAAATGTAGATTACAAGACAAACAGACCTGCAGATTTACCCGATAAATTTGTGAATGAGATAATGGAGTATGAGACTGATTGTAAATTAATGAGATAAGCGTTTTTAACTCAATCCAAGTTCTTTTAAACTTTTTGAAATGTACACTTTAATCATTTCACGTCTGTATTCCCTCGAATACATATCATTTTCCACTGCGCGTGATATTTTCAGGAAGAACTTTATAATTTCTTCGGAACTGCTTTGAGTATTCCCTTCATAAGTTACAGGTCCTGAATCAACACCCGAAAGAGATATTTTAAGAACATTATTTTTATTGATAGTAACAGCCGATGAAAGAGAAGTAAATTCAAGACTCTTGCGCTGTCTTAATTTTCTGTAAACAGATTTGAACTCCATACCGGAAGGTATCCATACAGCTATTAAAATATCTGATGGTTTTATTTTTTTCGGATTAACACCTTCAGATGAATATATATCTTCGAGTTTATACTTTTTAATTTCACCTGATTCATAAATCACAACTTCAGCGTTAAGGCTTATTAATGCAGGAGCAGTATCTGATACAAACTCGGAGTAACAGGCTTTTTTGCTGCCAGTAGCGATGCAAATACTCCCTTCGCATTTGAGACAGTATCCTGCAGAATCTCTCCACCAGTCAGACTGATTGTAATAATAACACCTGTTTTCGCAAAGCAGGTTTCCGCCAAGAGTAGCACGATACCTGATAAGAGGGGAGGCAACCATTTTTGCAGCATCGATTAAAACATTGTACTCCTTATTAATATGCTTATTGCCAATGACTTCAGTCAGAGTATTGAGAGCACCAATTCTGAAATAATCCTTTTTATTCTCAAAACCTTTAAGCTCTTCGATTCCCGACAAATCGATAAAACATTCTGAATTATCGTTACCCTGAAACCGGTTTGCAAAGACATCAGTACCGCCTGCTACGTACCTGAAACTCTTTTTATAATCACAAGCATAATTATATGCTTCTTTCAAAGAAGAAGGTTTGAGATAAATTTTATTTGTGTCAGCAGGTTTCAATGTTTTTGTTTAATATGGTTTAATATTTCTTCAGGGTTAATCGGTAAAGATGTAATCCTGTAACCGACAGCATTGAAGACAGCATTTGCGATTGCAGGAATTACGGGGTGTATGGCACCTTCGCCGCATTCCTTTGCTCCGAATGGTCCTTCAGGGTCTATTGATTCAATTATTGTTGTATCAATTGGCGGTGTGTCAACGCTGGTCGGGATTTTGTAGTCAAGAAAATTAGGGTTCAAAAGTAATCCGTTATAAAATTTCATGCGTTCGCTAACTGCCTGCCCGAGTCCCATATGCCATGAACCTTCAAGTTGTCCTTCAACCGCAAGGGGATTGATTGCTTTGCCACAATCGTGAGCACCCCAGATATTAAGAACGTTTACTTCTCCTGTGTCGGAATCAACATCGACTTCTGCAATACAGGAACCGAAACTGTATGAAGGACTTAATCCTGCACCTGCACCTTTAAAATCACCACCGAGTTTTGGTGAATTATAATTTCCTGAAACGGTTAAAGCTCCAACTTTTTTAGTTGCAATTTCCACTGCCTCTTTCCAGTTTAAATCAACAGACTTATCATTTGAGAAAATTCTTTCTTTACTAATGTTTAGTTCTTCAACAGGTATGTTCTTATTTACTGAAACAGAATCTAGAATAGTTTTCTTAAGGTTTTCAGCTGCCATCTTTGCAGCATTACCTGCCATAAAAGTGACACGGCTTGAATAACTTCCAAGGTCAATCGGAGTGAGCAATGTATCAGCGGAAAGAACAAAAATATTATCAATACTCAATCCAAGAACTTCTGCAACTATTATTGCGAGCATTGTATCGCTGCCCTGGCCGATATCACTGGCACCTGAAGTAATGAGAACTCTGCCGTCGAGGTCAACTTTAAGGTGAACGACAGACTGAGGGTATTCATTCCAGTGGATTGGTAATGCACTTCCGCTTATATAAACGCCGCATGCAACACCAAGACCCTTGCCGTATGGCAGTTTACCATAGCGGTTTTTCCAGTCAGACTTTTCCATAACAGCATTCATACTTTCAACGACTCCGTTTGATGTAATCCTGAACTGTCCGACGGTTAAAGTATCTGACGTAAGAAAATTCTTAAACCTTAACTCGCACGGGTCAGTGTTTGTACGGTGAGCAAGTTCATCGAGCAGTGACTCCATTGCAAAGCGGGGATTTACAGCACCATGTCCGCGCATTGCTCCGCACTGGGGTTTATTAGTATAAACACGTCTTGTTCTGAACCCGAAATTATCAATTTTATACGGGGCCTGAAGAAGCACACCGCTGTAATAAGTTGTAACCACTCCGAAACTTCCGTAAGCTCCGCCGTCGAGAAGTATATCCGCATCTATGACATTAACTTTACCTTCTTTACTCAAACCAACTTCCATTGTAATTTCAGAAGGATGTCGACCATGATTGTTCAAGAAAACTTCTTCACGTGTCAGTCTTGTTCTGACAGGCTTTCCCGTCAATCTTGAAAGCTGAGATATAATTATTTCATGAGGGAACGGATCACTTTTCCCGCCGAATCCACCGCCAACGTACGGCTTGATAACACGGATTCTGTTCATAGGAAGCTCAAGAACTTTTGCAAGGAACCTGTGCAGATAATGCGGAACCTGAGTTGCCGTAATTATAGTAAGTCCGTTTTCATCCCAGTATGCAGTTGCAGCATGGGGTTCAGTGAAGCCATGGTTAATTCCTTCGAAAGTGAAATTAAGTTTATGAGAAACATAGGAATTATCAATTCCTTCTTTCTGATCACCGAAACGAAGTTCTGCTTTTTTGTGAACATTATTATTGAACCTGCAGTGTGAATGAATCTTTTCTTTCTCCTCAATATCAGCCAAAGAATCTTTTATACTGAAAAATGTTTTCAGCGGTGAATATTCAACCTTAATAAGATTGCAGGCAGCAGATGCTATATTTTCAGTATCGGCAGCAACGGCTGCTACAATTTCCCCAATATACCTTACTTTATGTACTGCTATTGATGTTTCATCCTGTGAAATCGGGAGAACTCCAAAACTGATTGGTAAATCCTTTCCGGTTATTATTTTTCTAACACCCTTTAACTTAAGGGCATCCGATAAATCTATATTAACTATTTCAGCATGAGCGTGGGTGCTGCGCAGGAATTTACAGGACAGTGCATTTTTGATTTTAATATCATCTGCATAATCAGCCTCACCTTTAACTTTCTTCTCTGCTTCGATGTATGGTCGTGGTTTTCCTACTGAAAGATATTTATCATTCTCATCTGCAATTACGGATTTATCCGAAGAGGACTCTGCCGCATATTCAGAAACTGCACTAATGATTTTCTTATATCCCGTACATCTGCAAAGGTTACCTGAAATTGCTTCTTTAATTTCATCTTCAGATGGCTGAGGGTTAGTTTTTAGGAATCCAACGGCTGACATAACCATACCGGGTGTACAATAGCCACATTGTATGGCGCCTTTCTGAACAAACTTTTCCTGAAGTTTATGGAGTTTACCGTTTTTAGCTATTGATTCAATTGTGAGAATTTGTGTGCCAATACACTTCATTACCGGAGTGATGCAACTTAAAGCAGGGATATTATCAATAAGAACAGTACAGGCACCGCAGCTTCCTTGCTCACATCCGACCTTTGTACCTGTGAGTCCTATACGATTACGGATAGTGTACGAAAGCATTTCGTGCTCTTCTACAAGCAATTCATAATTTACGTCGTTAACTGATAAATTAATCTGCTTCAAATTGTTTTCTCATTAAACATTTTAAATTCCTGCTCCTATACTTTTACCGCCATCAACATAAATTGTCTGTCCGGTTATAAATTTCGTATTCTCATCAGTAAGAAATGCAACAGCCTGTGCAACATCTTCCGGGGACCCGATTGTTTTAGTAGGCTGAGCTTCTATTAATTTCTGAAGAACATTATCAGGTAGTGATTGTGTAAGCGGAGTATCTATTAATCCAGGTGCAACAGCATTTACTAAAACATTATGCCTGCCAAGTTCCAGCGCAAGTACCCTTGTGAGGCTAACAACTCCAGCCTTTGATGCAGCGTAGTTGGACTGACCCGGATTACCGAGCCAGGCACGCGATGCTATGTTAACTATCCTTCCGGATTTCTGAGCTTTCATAAGCGAGGCTGCTTCTCTGCACATAAGCCATGAACCTTTAAGGTTGACGGAAATAACTTTATCAAAATCATCAGAAGACATATTCTGTATAAGATTATCTCTTATGATACCTGCATTATTGATGAGTACATCGATTCTGCCGTAATTCGTCTTAATAAATCCGAAAAGAGATTTAACTTCATCCTCGGACTGAATATCGCATTTAAAAAAGACAGCATTATTTTTTCCGAGTTCATTTTCAAACGAGCGCCCGTTTATTTCATCTATATCGACTGCCAGAATAAAATAATCCAAACTGCTTAGTTTCCTTGATATAGCAGACCCAATGCCGTTTGAGGCACCTGTGACAACAGCTATTCTTTTATTTTCCATCGATGATATTAGTGAATGAAATATGCAACGTTAAAATTATGGAATTAAAATACTTAATTCATCCGAATAAAACAAAAGTAAAATAAAGAATTATCATGAAGGATACACTGTCATGTCTGTAATTTAAAAATTGTAAAAGCAGAGTGTTCTTACTGCATAAGTGTTGACATTTAATTCTGTGAAAGTTAATTTGCATAACAATTGATTTGAAGATATCAAAAATATAATGTTATTATTCTAATAAGTTAGGTTTGATTTTCTTCCATGACGGAATTAGGAGGCTGTTATGTGAAGTTTTTTAAAAGAGTACTAAATTACTAATTAAAACGGCAATCAAGTTGGAGAACTTTGAAAACATTTTAGAGCGTTCTAAAATGCTGTCATTTGATTTAAATTTCGAATACGCACGAAACTGGAAATCAAAGGAAGCATCGAGAGTTATTTTAGGATACACGCCAATATATTTCCCACGCGAGATAGTCCATGCAGTTAACGGTTTACCCGTTGGCATCTTCGGTTCGGGCGACAGAAAACAGATTATTAAAGGTGATGCTTTTTACCAGTCGTACATTTGCCATATTCCGAGAGGAATAATTGAAATGGTTCTTGACGGTAACATGAAAAGTTTTGACGGATTTGTTTTCCCCTCAATCTGCGACGTAATGCGAAACCTTTCGGGAATATTCAAGATTCAGAAAAAAGGGAAGTTCGTTAAGTATCTTGATTATCCTCAGAACTTCAATTCCGAAATTGGCGGAACATTTTACATTCAGGAAATGAAGCACATTCTTGAATACATATATGAAATCAACAACGTAAAACTAACAACCGAACATTTAAACAATTCAATACGTCTTTTTAACAAAAACAGACAACTTATAAAAGCCATTTACGATTTAAGGCGCGAGTTTCCATGGAGAATTACTTATGAAGAACTTTATCACATTATAAGAGCCGGAACAGTTATCACTGTGGAAGAGCATAACGAAATGCTTGAAGGTGTACTGGATTTTCTTAAAAATGAAAAAGGTGAACCGCTCGACAAGATAAAAGTGATTATATACGGAGCTTTCTGTGAACAGCCGCCTGTAGGTCTTATCAAGACTATTGAACTTGCAGGATGTTACATAATCGATGATGACCTTATACTCGGTTCGCGCTGGATACAGGGTGATATAAAAGATGATACAGACGACCCGTTAAAAGCACTTTCAGAAGCATACTTAAATAACAGTACCTTTTCTTCATCTATGTACGATGTAAATAATCCAAAGGGTGAGCGTTTAGTAAAGCTTGCAAAAGAATCGAAAGCAGACGGGATAATTTTTGCAGCACCGAGTTTCTGTGACCCTGCTTTGCTCGACATACCGCAGTTACAGCAGGCTTGCGATAAATATGACATAAGGCACATAATGTTTCAGTTCAGTGAAAACACAGGTCAGTTTAAAGTTATTAAGGAACAGGTCGGAGCTTTTTCTGATTCAATAAAACTCTGGGTTTAATAATCAGTAATTTAAATAATTTAATATATGGCGCAGGAAGTTTCAAAAGAGAAAAGCATGATTCTCCAGAAGGAGATGATTGGTGGATTACTCGATGATTTAAGCATTACGAAAGAGACAGGGAAGAAAGTAGTTTATACATTTGTTCCAGGTAATCTTTCTGAACTTATAAGAGCTTTCGATATGCTTCCGGTCTATCCGGAAATAAATGCACTTCAGTCAGGTATGAGAAAGATTTCTGGTAATTATATCCGTGATGCTGAAAAATCAGGACACTTCGAAGATGTCTGCACATACGTGAAATGTGATATAGGAATGATGATTAACGGCAATATAGGGCCTACGGGGAAAAAACTTCCAGACCCTGATTTGCTTCTGCTGAGTTATACCGGATGTTTTACGTTCATGAAATGGTTTGAAAACCTTGAACGTATTTATCCTGGTGTTCCTGTTGCAATGCTTCACACTCCTTACCAGGAAAACGGGAAGATTACGCCAGAGATGACACAGTACATGGTAAAACAGTTAAAGGAAGATGTTATTCCTAAAATGGAAAAAGTATCAGGAAAGAAGTTTGATGAATCAAAACTTAAACAAACATTAGCTGAATCAGTTAAAGTCGAAGACTTAATCGTAAAGATATTTGATACAACAAAAAACAGACCTTCACCGATTGATGCATACTTTGCCGGAGTATATTATATAGGACCTATTAACATAGGTTTCAGAGGAACACCTGAGGCAGTGACTTATTACGAGGAATTATACAAGGAAATATTATACCGTGTTGAAAACAAACTCGGACCTATAACACCCGAGGGCGAAGTTGATGAAAAGATAAGGCTTGTTGTTGAAGGGCCGCCAAACTGGACAAGTTTCCGTGAGTTCTGGAAACTGTTTTATGACCATGGTGCAGTGATAGTATCTTCTTCATACACTAAAGTCGGCGGTGTGTATGATACGGGATTCCGCCACGACCCTGAAAGACCGCTGGAAACTCTCGGCGAGTACTGCATGCACTGTTACACGAACCTTAATCTACCGCAAAGGATTGAATTGCTTTCAAAAAGCATCAAGGATTATCACGCAGACGGTATACTTGTAAATTCAATAAAAAGCTGTAATTCATTTTCAGCTGGGCAGCTTATTATGATGAGAGAGATTGAAGAGAAACTTGAGATACCTGTAGGTTTCATAGAGTCTGATCTGGTTGACCCGAGATATTTCTCATATTCCAACATCAAAAACCGTCTGGACTCATTTTTCCAAATGCTTAATCAACGAAAAACTATTTCAAATTAACTATGAGTAAATATTATCTTGGCATAGATCTGGGTTCTACTACTTCAAAGGCTATAATCATCAACGATAAAGATGAAATAATCGGCAGAGGAATAACCAATACAAGAGCCAATTATAAAGTAGCAGCTGATATCGCAAGGCAGGAAGCCATTTACGATGCAAGATTCAGTCTGTTAAAGAAAATTCTTGAAAAAGAAGTAATAGCCCAACCGATTTACGAAAAATATCTCAATGATATAGAATCTGCATTTCAGTTTCTTCAGTTCAAAAGAAGACTTGAACATCTTCACAGTCAGTTTAATAACACTATTGAATCATCAGAGATATTCGCGGATAAAAAACTATATCTTAAAACAATACACAATATTATTTCATTAATTGAACCTGTAATAAGGGATGAGTATATCTACGGTGACCTGGGTTCAAAAAGTCAGTTCTTCAGAGATGTTGTGAATGAAAAATATTCCATTGAAGTCAAAAAACTCGATCTTGCATTCTTTGAACCTCTAATGCTTGCATTCGATAAGAGTATAACACCCGTAGAGAATGATATGTTTGAATTTAATTTCAAAGAACTTGTTTATGAAGCAATGGACCTGCTTGACTCAAAATACAAAGGTCTTGCTGATACTTCTGCTGAAGGCATCAGTGTTAACTTTGATGCTGAAATGAATCTGCTGAAGGGCAATTATGATCATATAACAGATACATTCAAGGAACATATTAACAGGGTAGCCGACTACGAGATTCATATCTCAAACATGGTTGGCACAGGGTATGGCAGGGCGTTACTTCCATTTCCTGAAGATTGTATAAAGTCAGAAATATTATGTCATGCTTTCGGGGCGCATGCTATATTCCCGAAAACGAGAACTGTTCTTGATATAGGAGGGCAGGATACAAAGGCAATTCAGGTTGACAGTCACGGACTTGTAACAAGTTTCCATATGAACGACAGATGTGCAGCAGGATGCGGCAGATATCTAGGATACATTGCCGATGAACTGAATATTTCTTTGAATGAATTAGGTTCATCAGCATTGAAGGCAGAGAAGGAAGTTAATATCTGTTCCACCTGCACGGTATTTGCTGGTGCTGAACTCAGAGAACTTCTTAACATCGGTGAAGAACGAAACGATATACTAGCAGGTCTTCACAGGGCGATAGTAATGAGGGCGATGTCTTTAATTGCAAGGTCAGGAGGAGTAAGAAACGAATTCACATTTACGGGCGGTGTAGCAAGAAACAATGCAGTGCTGAAATATGTGTCTGAACTTGTAAAGGAAAATTATGGTGACGACTTGAAAATAAACGTGCACACAGATTCAATATTTATGGGAGCACTTGGAGGTGCAATGTTTGCAAGACGGAATATCAATGCTGATTTACCGTCACCTAAAGCGAAAATTAATAATTAAATTAATTATGAAAGAAAAAAGTATATATACATTCGGTATTGATGTAGGGGGCAGTTACATAAAAGCTGTATTACTTTCTTATTGCGATAATCCTGTAATTGTAGACAAGATATCGGAAAAAGTAAGAAAACGTGACCCGTCAAAACTTTCAGATGACATGGTAAATCTTATACTTGAACGAAACGGTTTAACATTCGATGATATTAGTTATCTGGCATCGACCGGCGAAGGTGAAATGGTGAACAGAAAGACAGGACATTTTTACAGCATGACTACCCACTCAAAGGGAGGGCTTTTCTTTAATCCTGATGTCCGTACAGTTGTTGATATGGGTGCTCTTTACGTAAGGGCAATAAAAATAAATAATCAGGGACGAGTTCTTGATTATAAAATGACAGGGCAATGTGCTTCAGGTTCAGGTCAGTTCATTGAGAACATTTCCAGATATCTCGGTTTAGCGATTGAAGAAGTAGGGGATATATCGTTAGGTTCAAAGAATCCCGAAACCCCGTCAGGTATCTGTGCGGTACTTGCAGAGACGGACGTAATTAATATGGTTTCAAGAGGTATATCCACACCGAATATAATTAAAGGCATACATCTCTCCATTGCAAACAGGGTTGTTAAACTCCTGTCGTCACTGAAAGCTGAATCACCGATTATGCTGACAGGAGGCATGGCATTAAACAAGGGAATGGTGCAGGCGATTAGGGAACTTTCAACTGAAAGCAAATATGAGTGGGAAATATATTCCAATCCTGATTCTATATTTGCAGGTGCAGTTGGTGCTGCGATGTGGAGCGGTTTTAGATACCAGTTGCTTAGCAAGAATAAAAACGTTATAACAAATGATAAAAAGGATTAATTAAATTTTATAATCAGAATACAGAATAAATGCAAATTCTTGAATCTTCTCAGCGATTAGAAAATGTAAAACCGAATATCGGAGTAATGCTCTACGATGTGGCGAATCGCTTTGAAAGCAGAACAGGATTTCAGGAAAAACATAATGGGAAGTATGAAAGGTTAACATGGGGAGAATTGTATGTCAAAGTTGAACAGATAGCGTATAATCTCACACGTTTCGGGTTTACACCCGGAGATAAGATTGTAATTTATTCAAAGAACAGGCTTGAGATGCTTTTGCTTGAGCTTGCAGTTATGGCATCCGGTGGGATTGCTATTCCGATTTTCTTCAATTATAACAGCGAAACTGCAGAATTACTAATAAAGCATTCCGATGCGAGTTATCTTGCTGTTGGAGACGAAGTACAACTGCTTAGGTTATCTCCGGGACTTAACCTGAAGAAGATATTTGTATTCGACAGAATATCAAACACAAATTATAATAATCTTGTACAGTTCTCAGAATTGTTTTCAGAAATAGTTACTAATGGTTTTACTCTTGATTTAAATTCATCACCCGATAATATATGTCTAAAGATGTACACATCAGGCACGATGGGAAACCAGAAATGTGTACAATTGACACATGGAAACATACTTTCACAACAAGCTGCACTGAAGAAGTTATGGAATATTGATGAGAATGACAGGTTTTTAAGTTATCTGAGGTGGCATCACAGTTTCGGAGGAATATTTGAACTTTTCACTGCGCTTTCTAACGGGGCGTTATTGTCACTGGAATCGAGCAACGGACTTGACCCTAACGTAATATTTGAAAACTGGAAAATTGTCCAGCCGACATTATTTTTCAGTGTTCCTCTTATATATCAGCAGTTGATTGACATAACGATGGAGAATAAAGAAGCAGAAGAACTGTTCTTTCATTCGGGCCTGAAGTTTGTATTTACAGCAGCAGCACCGTTGCCAAAACACATATCAGATGAATTTGAAAAGAGAAAGATAAATGTTGTTGAGGGGTGGGGATTAACAGAAACTTCGCCGTGCTGTACTTTAACTGACCCAGACGTTAAAAGGGTGCAAGGGGTAATCGGAAAACCAATAGCAGGTGTTACGATAGCACTGGCTGAAGAGGACAATGAAATACTTGTAAAAGGTCCGAATGTAATGAAGGGATATTACAAAGATGATGAATCAAACCAGGCAGCTTTTAATGAAGACGGATGGTTCTGCACGGGCGATATAGGAGAGTTTACTGAAACAGGTTTAAAACTGATTACGAGAAAAGACAGAATATTTAAACTTCTGAATGCAGAGAAAGTTATCCCTACGGAACTTGAAGGACTTATTACAGGGAAATGTCATTTCGTCTCTTATGCTCTTGTAGAAGGGAGCGGAAAGAATTATCCTGTTGCGTTGATTTTCCCGAACAAGAGGCTAATGAGTGAGATGACAGAAAGCAACGGCATAAAGATTGATAACTGCGTATGTCCTGAAGGTACTGACAAACTTGCAAACTGTCTTAAGGGCTGCCTTACAAACGTGAATGAGGGATTAAAACAGAAGTTTGCGAGAATTAAATCTGCGGTATTGATTGATGAAGAACTCAGTGTAGAGAATAAGACACTTACACCATCGATGAAACTTGCACCAAACAGTGTAAAAAGTGTATATAAAACTTACATTGAAAATCTTTACGATTCAGATGAACCCAAGTTTGAGAATGCATACGTAATAGTGATTGAAGAATAAAAGAGAATCTACTTCAAAATAATAAATTGATTTATGTACAATATTGAAGCGACAGCAAAGCTGAAGGAAGTAATGAAGAATTACTTTACCGGTATGGGAACCGGAGAGAAAAAAATTGCATGGTGTACAAGCGTCGGGCCTGCAGAACTGTTAAGATCATTCGGTTTCGAAGTTTATTTCCCCGAGAATCACGGTGCATTGATAGGAGCTACACGGGGCTCCGTGGATTTTATTCCTGTTGCACAGATGAGCGGCTTTTCAAATCAAGTATGTTCATACACTACAAGTGATATCGGTTCTTTCTTGAAAAAGGAAACACCACTGACCAAGCATTACGGTCTGGAGAATATACCAAGACCTGACCTGATAGTGTACAATACTAATCAGTGCAGGGAAGTACAGGACTGGTTTACGTATTACTCAGATTTCTACAAATGTCCGATAGCTGGAATCCATCCTCCACGCCACATTTATGAAGTAACTAAAGATGAAATAGATTTAGTCGTAAAGCAGTTTAAGAGTATTATACCTTTGTGCGAAGAAGCGTCAGGTAATAAATTTAATCCCGATAAATTTAAAGAAGTAATTAAACTAAGTAAGGAAGCGACACTTCTCTGGCAAAAAGTTTTAAAGACCGCAAAAGTATCACCTGCTCCTATAGGATTTTTTAACGGAATAATCCAGATGGGACCGATAGTAGTATTACGTGGTACACAGGAGGCCAAGGATTATTACGAACTGCTTCTGAAAGAACTTGAGCTGAATGTAGCCAACAAAATTGGTGTTTTAAAAGAAGAAAAGATACGTTTGTTCTGGGACGGTATGCCAATATGGGGAAATATACGCCATTTATCGGATTTTTTTATACAGAATAATACAATAATTGCAGCATCCACATACTGCAACAGCTGGATATTTGACGACTTCGATGAAGAGAACCCTTTTGAATCATCTGCACTGGCATACACTAAAATATTTATAAACAGAAGTGAAAAGGCAAAGATTGAATATATAAAACACTGGGCCGAAGAGTTCAGAATAGACG
>JBMOHR010000032.1:0-20189 GCA_049317745.1 Ignavibacteria bacterium | reverse complement strand
CCAACGACAGAGGAATCCGCGTAGTACCTGAGTTTGATATACCGGGACATTCGACGGCATGGTTTGTGGGATACCCTGAATATGCGAGCCTTCCAGGCAAATACGAAATAGAAAGACATTACGGAGTATTTGACCCGACGTTTGACCCGACAAAAGAAGAGACTTATGAATTCTTCGATAAGTTCTTCGGAGAAATGTCAGGTTTGTTTAACGATGAATACATGCACATTGGCGGAGACGAAAATAACGGGAGGCAATGGGATTCAAGCAAAGCTATACAGGAATTTAAGAAAGCAAATAATTTAAAAACGAACCACGAACTTCAGGCATACTTCAACAAACGTTTGCAAAAGATACTTGAGAAGTACGGAAAGAAAATGATTGGCTGGGATGAGATACTGAGTACTGAACTTCCGAAGAGCACGATGATACATTCGTGGCAGGGAAAAGAAGGAATGGTGACGGCAGCAAAGAACGGATACTATTCAATACTATCGAACGGCTATTACATAGACCTTTGCCAGAGTATGGTTGACCATTACTATAACGACCCGCTGCCGGAGAATATCAACTTAACGAATGAAGAGAAGAAGTATATACTTGGCGGAGAAGCGACTATGTGGGCAGAGCTTGTGAACGAAGACAACGTCGACACAAGAATCTGGCCAAGGACTGCGGCGATTGCAGAAGTGCTCTGGTCGGGAAGAAAAGCATTCGGGCAGGATTCTTTGTATAATAATGAAATGATGTTTATGCGTTTTAACAATTTTGCAAATAACACTTTGATTTCAGCAGGGGTAAAGATTTTAGAGGGCAAACTGAATATGTTTATGAACCTGAAGTTTAAAGATGATTCTTTTAAGATATTTGCATTGCCGGAATTTTGTGAGCCTGTAAAATATTACAACAGGCACAGATATACTAAGTATTATCAGTCGACGCCATTAAACCGTATAGTTGACATTGCAACGCCAGATGCACCTGCGTCGTTTTATCTGAATAATTTAATCGGTAAAAAACTAAGAGGCGAAAATATAGAAACATCAAAAAACGAAGATTCATACTTGAAACTAGACCCACAGATTAAATTGAATTACCTGAATGATCCCGTTGCAAAAGAACTTGTCCCTATGTTTGATAATTTAAACAGATCATTAAAGATACTGGATGAACTTCTTGAATTTAAAAAGGGCGAAAAGCTAAGCGACATTAAGTATAACGAATACAAGAACGAACTGACAGAACTTAAGAAACCTGTAGCAGAACTGGAGATTCCATACATTGACAACCTTTTAAAATTATTGGAATATCTGAAGGCAAACGCAAAGTGAAGAACAAGATAGGAATATTATTCTTTATACTTTTACTGATAAGCAGTAACTGTTTGTATGCACAGACAACGAAGGTGAAGTTTGATAAATGGAGTTTTAGGAATGTAAAAGACACAAAGTACTTGCCTGCCATAGTACCGGGAACGCTACACACAGATTTACTTGCCAATGGAATTATCGAAGATCCGTTTTACAGAGACAACGAGAAGAAAGTACAATGGATAGAAAAGGAAGACTGGGTTTACAGGACTGAGTTCAGTGTTGATAATTTAGAGTCGAAAAGAGATTTAGTATTCGAGGGACTGGATACATATGCGAACGTTTTAATTAATGGACAGAAAGTTCTTTATGCTGAGAATATGTTTCTAGGTTATAGAGTTAAAGACATACAAAAGTATTTAACAAAAGGAAACAATATTCTTGAAGTAATATTCCGTTCACCTATTGCGATAGAAGACAGCCTTGCAAAAGCTTTTTACAAGAACACTGGATTAAAGAAGTTACCTGAGACGGGAAGAATATTTACACGTAAAGCGGCATACCATTACGGCTGGGACTGGTCGCCACGGCTTGTTACATGCGGCATATGGCGGGAAGCGTATATGGAGGTATATCAGGACATAAAGATTAATGATGTTTATGTTAAGCAGAATATTAGTGAAGATTATTCAAGTGCTGTACTTGATTTCAGTATAGAGTTAAACAATAAGGCTGAAGGGCTTGAAATCGAGATTGTAAACTTAATTGATAAAACAGTTAATAAATATACAGGAACTGAAAATATTTCTTTAACAATTGATGAACCGAGATTATGGTGGAGCAATGGAGCGGGAGATCCTTATATTTACAGATACGAAGTTATACTTAAGAAAGATGGAAAGACAGCAGACCGAAAGAATGTCAATGTTGGAATAAGAAGAATAGAACTAATTCAGGATGAGGATTCGGAGGGAAGGTCATTTTATTTCAGACTAAATGGTTTACCTGTGTTTATGAAAGGGGCAAACTACATACCTGCGGATAATTTTCTACCGAGAGTTACAAAGGAAAAGTACAGAGAATTAATAAAGACCGCAAAAGAAACGAACATGAATATGCTCAGAGTATGGGGCGGCGGGGTTTATGAGGATGACGAGTTTTACAACCAATGCGATGAAAACGGAATACTTGTATGGCAGGATTTTATGTTTGCGTGTGCGATGTATCCGTGGGATAACAACTTTCTCGATAATGTGAAAGAAGAAGCTACATATAATATAAAGAGATTAAGAAATCATCCTTCGGTTGCACTCTGGTGCGGCAACAACGAAATTTATGAAGGATGGATAAACTGGGGGTGGAACAAAGATTATACTCAAGAGCAAAAAGAGTTAATTGAAAACGGATATAACGAATTATTCAAGGAATTGCTGCCGTCATTAGTAAACGAATACACACCTGAGATTAAATATGTTCATACATCTCCTGAAATCGGATGGGGGCACAAGGAAAGCATGACACGGGGGGATTCGCATTACTGGGGAGTCTGGTGGGGAATGGAGCGATTTGACACACTTGAGAAGAAGGTACCAAGGTTTATGAGCGAATACGGATTTCAGGGGTTTCCCGATACATCAACTATAAACAGATTTACGGATATTAAAGACAGGTATTTGTTTTCTGATGTACTGAAAACACATCAGAAACATCCGACAGGTTATGAAACGCTGACGAAATATATGGAGATGTACGGTCTTAAAACAAATGACTATAATGAGTTTATAAAGAACACACAAACATTACAGACGCTTTGCCTGAAGACTGCCATCGAAGCACAGAGAAGAGCTATGCCATATTGCATGGGAACACTTCTCTGGCAATTCAACGATTGTAACCCTGTAGTGTCGTGGTCACTGATAGATTACTATGGAATACCAAAGCCATCGCTTGAGGTTGTAAAAAGACTTTATGACGATATAGTTGTAATACCTGTTGAAGAGAACGGGGTTATTAAGGTATATGTGGTTAACGACAGGAATGAAACCGTTTACGGGAAATTAACTTTGCAGAACAGAAATAACAAAGAAGAAACAACATTATTTATTAAAGGAATAGACGTTTTGCCAAGTTCATCAAAAGTATATTTTGAGAGAACAGTTGAAGAGTTTTTTGAAAAGAGTTTGCTAGAGTGCGAATTTGTTACTAGGGACGGGAAGAAATACTATAACGAGGTAAAGATACGCTAAAATGCAAGTATTCTTAATAGTTTTTAAAAATAATCAGTTATTAAACGTTTCTAATTTAAGTAACTTAAAACCAGAAAGGAAACGCCAATGGTTTTCGTAATGAACACTTTTGTCTCTTGTTTATTCGGCTTATATCCAATACTTTGTCCGAAACACAAATTAAAAACAGTAGTGGTAAATTTAAAGCAGTCTTTCTTCTTGTTTACTTTTATTTAATCAGATAATGGAGCCGAAATTGAATATGGAAAACAAATTGATTGAATTTATAAAGGGTGAGTTTGCACTTGACGACGGCATTAAAATTACACCAAATACAAAGTTGATTTCTTCGGGAATCATTGACTCCTTTTCGATGGTTTCGCTGCAATTATATATAAAAAAGGAATTTGGTAAGAATATCCCCAACCCTAAAATGACCATGGAAAACTGCGATACTATAGACAAACTAATCCTATTAATAAATGGATATTGAAAAATGAAAAATTCAATTGGGTACTTTATACCGTTGTCACCAGATAAACGAAATTTTAACTGATTTTGATTACCAGTATAACATTTTTTATAATACTTTCGGCCTCATTTGTTCTGTACTGGATTATACCGATTAAGTACAAAAGCCGTTCTTTTCTTTTGATTATCTCCAGTGTCTTGTTTTTATTCTTTTTTGACAGGTCGGCCGTACTTATTACTCTTATCCTCTCAACATATACTTATTCGTCAGGGGTGTTTCTGCTGAAGCAGAAAAACAAAGGACTGATTCATATTATTTCTATTATCGGATTATTACTATCACTTGCATTAATTAAATATTTCGGATTATTTCAGACCGTATTACAATCCATAAATGAGTTCACCAGAATTCTACCGTCATTTGAGATGAAACACATTTTATTGCCACTCGGATTATCATATCTGGTACTAAAACACATCAGTTTCCTAACTGATATTAAATGGGGAATAATAAAAGAAATAACTATCGTTGATTTTTTTGCATACTCTTTCCTTTTTACAATTTTCACCGCAGGTCCGATTGAGAGGTATGAGCGGCTTCAGCCTCAATTAGATAACAGGGAAATGAAATTTAAATGGTCTTTTGTTGATGAGGGGTTTAGAAGAATTGTATTCGGTTTATTCAAGAAACTGGTAATAGCAGACTGGATAGCGTATTTTATTAACCCTGTCCTGCAAAACAGAAATGAATATCCGATGTATATTCAGATTCTGGCATTGTTAGGGTTCTCATTTCAGATATACTTCGACTTTTCAGGGTACAGCGATATTGCAATTGGCTCCTCCCGTTTGTTTGGCTTAAAGATTATTGAAAACTTTGATTATCCATATTTAAAAAGGAATATCAGCCAGTTCTGGAGAAGTTGGCATATTTCTTTATCGGACTGGATAAGGGATTATCTGTTTATGCCTCTTGCAAAATTATTTGATAACAAAATATGGCTTTTTATCTTCGTACCTTTAATATCAATGGGGTTATGCGGATTATGGCACGGAGCGAAATGGGATTTTATATTATGGGGATTATGGCACGGGCTTGGAATAAGTATTTACAGGGTTTTTACATATTATGAAAAGAGAAACGAAAGCATTAGAAAAATATCAAAATCTATTTTCATAAAACCTGTTTCCATCATATTGACATTTCTTTTTATAACAGTGGGGTGGATATGGTTTATATAAAGAACATATTGGTTGTCCTGTTTGCATTCATCACGGCGTTTCTTATAATAGAAGGTATTTCTTATAAATTGTTGAGATTACCTCGATGGGGTGTTGAAAAACATATATACGGGGTAAAACCAAACGGGAATAAAACAACTGATATTTTCAAACCGTACTCAGAATATTCAAATTTTGAGAACGGGTTCAGGGTAAACAAAAGGAATAATGCGGGTTTGCCCGGAGTAACAGTTGATACAGATTCATCAAATAAATTTATTTTCCTGTTAGGGGATTCATTCGTTCATGCTTCCCAAGTTGAACCTGATGATATTGCAAGTTCAGTATTGCAGGAAAAACTGAAGCCCCTGAAATATTCAGTATTAAACCTTGCGTTTGGGGATTCAGACCCATACTTAATGTATTTTCAGAGTATTTATTATTCACAAACTTATAGTCCCGAGTATATTATCCTTGTTCTGCCTCAACCATACAAATGGGCGCTCGATACGCGTTACGGCGAATTGAGTTTTTCGTTACCGAGTAATTTCGGAACCAGCAGTAGTGACGGTTTGTTAACACGTGCAGAGATTTTAATTTGCAACAATTCTTCTTTCGTACAATCCTTAAACCTGCTTCTTAAGAGGAAACTCAAAGAAAGTCAGGTTTTTAACATTACGATGCCGAAAGAAAGTAATAACAATGGAAATACAAAATTGTCCGAAACAATTTCGGCATTCGGGAATAAATATGGCAATAAATTTATACTTGTCTCAATTTTCGATGATGATAGTTTTAATAATTATCTTGAGAAATACTGCAAAGAAAACAAAATAAACTTTCATCAGAAAGACATTAATATCCCGGAAAACAAAATAAACGGCATTGGCCATTTGACGGAAGGCGGAAATAAAATATTGGGAATGTTTCTATATGATATTATTAAGGAGACTGCAAATGATTAAATTATATTTGAAATATTTACTGCTATTTCTCATTCTGTTTCTAAGTCTGTTGTCTGCGTTTTTTTTAGAACAATATACTGTTACCACGAACCCGTTTATATATCTTAATTTTTAATATTAAGAGTGAAAGAAGGCTTAAAGTTAACACAATAATGGATATGTTAAAGGATAAAATAACCGCTTCATTTATCATTTTCTCTTTTATAAAGTCTGCGTAAATTTACAGAAATAAAGATATATGGAAATTACAGAGAATAAGCTGAAAAACTTAATTATAGTCGGGGACAGGGTTTTAATAAAACCAAAGTCATTATCAGATAAGACGGGGCTTTATTTGCCGCCAGGTGTACAGGAAAAGGAAATTGTGCAATCGGGATATATAATGAGAGTCGGTCCGGGTTATCCTCTTGCACAGGCATCGGAAGACGTTGAAGAATCGTGGAAGGCAAAAGAGGAGAAGGTAAAATACATACCATTGCAGGTGAAAGAAGGGGACCTCGCGGTGTTTCTGCAAAAGGGTTCGATAGAAGTGGTTTATAAAGATGAGAAATACTTCATCGTACCGCAGAATCAGATATTAATGATAGAAAGAGAAGAGTTCTAAGACTTTAAAAAGGGTTTTGAATTACAATTTTATATTATAAATCTTATATTTAATGAATTAATAACATAGATGAACATAGAAACGATAATATTTTTTGTGTTTGGAATAACGGCTGTTGTATCCGCACTGTTAATGGTAACCAGAAAGAATCCGATTATCAGCGCAATATTTCTAATACTTAATTTCTTCACAGTAGCAGTTATTTACTTACTTTTAAAGGCACAGTTTATAGCCATAATACAGGTACTTGTTTATATGGGTGCAATTATGGTGTTATTCCTATTTGTCATTATGTTATTGAACTTAAAAGAGAACAAAAAGCCCTCCGAGTATTCTTTTAAGAAAATCACCGCAATATTAATTTCCATTCTATTAGCCTTATTATTAGGGACTTCCTTCTATTTTGGATTTCAGGGGAAACAAATGAGTGAAGTTGCAGAGAAGATTGGAACCGCAGAAAGTTTAGGCAGAACACTGTTTACTACTTACTCATTCCACGTACTTGCAGCAGGCATGTTATTACTCGTAGCAGTTGTAGGAGCGGTAATGCTTGCCAAGAAGAAATTTGAATAACAGTTTTTTTATAAATTTAAAATATTAATGTTATGAAAAGAATTACACTATTTGTAGTGGCATTTGTACTTTCCTCAATTCTGTATTCATGCGGCTCTATGACTTACATTACCGACACCTGGGGGAAAAAGGGGTTCACTGGTAAGAAATTCAACAAAGTTATGGTTATGGCGGTAGCAAAGGAAAAAATGGTGGCAAGAAGAACTATTGAAGATGTAGTGGTTAAGGAATTAAATGCCAGAGGTATTAATGCAATCATTTCATACGACAAAATTTCGTATGGAATGTTTGATAAAGACTCAGACGGTAAAGTTGATAACACAAAAGAAGCAGAAGAACTGGTAAAAGCCAAAGTCGGCGAACTTGGAATAGACGGAGTGATAGTGCTGGCACTGAAAGATGTAAAGAAAGATACAAAATACGTACCAGGCGTTCCAGATTATATGCCTACGTATTATTACACGCCATACTACAACAATTATTTTGCGGTATACGACAGAATTTACTCTCCGGGATATTATGTAGAGAACACAGACATATACATAGAAAGCAGTGTTTATGATACTCAAAAAGAAGAATTACTATATTCTCTTATGTCTGAGACGGTGAATCCAACTTCAATCGGTGATTTTGCAAAATCATTTTCAAAGGCACTATCAACAACATTAGTTGACCAGAAAGTTCTTTTGAAATAAATAAGTTTAAACATTAAAAACGCTGTTGTGAATTATCTCAACAGCGTTTTTGTTTTACAATAAAATCAGCAAATTATATAATTTCGAACCCTGTATATTTTCTCAGAACTTCCGGGACAACAATATTCCCTTCTTTAGTCTGATTTGCTTCGAGCATAGCCACCATAAGTCTTGAAGTGGCAAGTCCAGAGCCATTAAGGATGTGTAATAATTCTGTCTTCGACTTACCGTTTTCAAGAACTTTCTTGTATCTGATTTTAGCTCTTCTGCTTTGAAAATCGGTACAATTACTAACAGATGATGCCTCAAGCCATTTATCTTCCGCATAAGACCAGACTTCAATATCGTAACACTTGCTTGCAGAGAAGCCAATATCACCTGTACAGAGTTCAATTATTCTATAATGTACATTCAGAGCTTCAAGAATAGCACAAGCGTCCAAAAGCATCTTTTCCATTTCTTCGTAAGAAGATTCCGGAGTACAGAAATTAATTAATTCTACTTTATTAAACTGATGTACTCTGAGAAATCCTTTAGTATCTTTACCATAACTACCAGCTTCCCTTCTGAAACAATTAGTAAAACCGCAATATTTAAGTGGAAGTTCTTCTTCTTTTAAAATCTCATCGCGATGAATGTTAATGATAGGAACCTCGGCCGTTGGAATTGCAAACAGATCATCTTCATTCATGTGGTACATATCCTCTTCAAACTTAGGAACCTTCTCAGCTGCCTCCATCGATGCACGGTTAACGAGTATTGGCGGCATTACCTCTCTGTAGCCTTTTGTTATGTGGGTATCAAGCATAAAGTTTATTAAGGAACGCTCAAGTGTTGCACCATTGCCCTTATACAAAGGGAAGCCACTGCCTGATATTTTTGTTCCTCTTTCAAAATCAAGAATATCGAGTTTCTTTGTAAGTTCAATATGATCCTTGACCTTAAAGTCGAAGCTCTTTTTATCTCCCCATACTTTAACTTCAACATTTTCATCGGCTGATTTACCATAAGGAATACCCTCTGCAGGCAACGCCGGAATGTAGTAAAGAAGATTCTCTATTTCAGTTTCAACGTTACGAAGCTCGGTATCCAGTTCTTTAATTTCATCTGACACCTTTTTCATTTCGGCAATTTTGTCGTTAGCATTTTCTTTGTTCTTCTTCATCAAGCCGATTTCGTCTGATACCTTATTTCTGATCTCTTTAAGTGTTTCGGCTTTCTTTATTATACCTAGTCTTTTAGAATCAATTTCCTGAATTTTTAGAATTACTGCAGTATCTTCATTTCTCAGCTGAAGCTTTTCTTTAACATATTCCGGGTTTTCTCTAATAAGTTTTATATCAAGCATAGTAGTATGTTTTAATGTCCTAATTGAAATTTTAAAAGTTGTAATGCTTCCATTGTATCGAAAGGTTTAAACTGCAATTCAGACTGCACTTTAAGGGTTATAAGGCCTGAATTTAAGGGGCGTGCAGCCGGTTGATTAAGCGAAGCGGTTTTAATGGTGTTAATTAATCCTTTATCAAACCCAAAAACATCACAGAGTTTATTCGTAAAGTCTAATCTTGATTCAATATCTTTGCCTGCAATGTTGAATATTCCCGCTCTTTCTGATTCAATCACTTTCAATATTCCGAATGCAAGATTATCAACTATTGTGCTGTTACCAATCTGATCATCAACGATATTAATTTTTTCTTTCGCAGAAAGTTTATTAATTAACCATATAGCAAAATTTGGTTTAACATTTTGACCAACGCCAAAAAGAACCATAGTCCTTATTATTGCTGCATTTATTCCACTCGCGAAAATTGCATTCTCTGCTGCAAGTTTTGAGCGGCCATAAAAAGAAATAGGATTTGGAATTGCTTCTTCGTCGTAAGGTCCATGTTTACCATCGAAGATATAATCAGTAGATATATGAACGAGTTTAATGTTATGCGGGCGTGTTGCAATTATTAAATTTTTAACAGCATCGACATTTAACTTCCAGCATAATTCTCTTTCGGTTTCGGATTTGTCAACATCGGTATAAGCGGCACAGTTTAAGACAACATTCGGCTGATGTTTTGCGATAGCAGACTTAACCTGTTCCTTTGAAGTGATATCGAGCGGATGATAATTTGACTCAAATCCCATAAAAGATTTATCCTCAACCGAAGTAAGAATCAGTTCGAAATCTGACTCCCTGGTAAATATTGCCGTAACTGCCTGGCCAAGTAATCCGTTAGAACCCGTGATTAAAACTTTTCCCTTTTTCATAGAACAAATTTATTTAAGCTTATTTAATTCAGATATTCCAGAAATAGAAGTTTTGAAGGAAGCAATTCGCGTAGCATAATGGATAGCCTTTTTAAGGTCTTTGGTTTTTGAAAAATCTACTGTAAACGAAGCGGCAAAAACATCACCACACCCTGTTGTGTCTACGAAACGAGGATTCTCTATTGCCTGAACATCGAGTCTGTCCAGGTCAAAAAACTTTACGTCTCCAAAGGATTTTTCCTTTCGTGTAAATCCGCTCACGCCGAGTTTTCCCTTTGTAACAATCACACCTGTCATAGACGGATTAAGATTAATCAGTATTTCTTCGGCTATTTCATAATCATTTCTTTTCTCTCTTGATAATACTCCGATTTCATATTCATTCATCTGGATAGTGTCGGTATTAGTACACCACTCGCGCCATCCTTCAAGGTTTGTATGTTCTCTGAATCCTTCATCATTGGTTTTCATAACAAGATTATGAATGTCCATATGCATAAACCCTTTAAAGTCAGTTCTTATTCTCTTAAGTGTGTCGAGATTAATATCAACACCTGAAATCATATTAATCAGCATTGCATCGGCATCAGGAAGAAATTTTTCAATGTGATCATAAGATAAAGTATAAGTGTCGGCTTCGGAATGTTCAATCTTTGCTTTCTTTCCGGACCGGTAATTAGAGATGTACAAATGCACTTTCTTTGTTGGATGAGTAACTTTATTTACGCCATCAAGTTGAATCTTTGGGTATGATTTTAAAATATTTGTTATGTTTTCATATTCATCTTCGCCGAGGTTCATCAAAGGATAGACAGTATCATTTTTCCCCGAGAGAACGGCTAAAGAAATAATAGAATACAATACACCACCGTAACTGTGAATAACTTCACCGTTTTCTTTATGTATTAAATCAACACAAGGTTCACCAATGACTAAATATTTCATATAAAGTAAATTTTAAAATCCCGAATTAATCGAAAGCCTTATTCAGTCTTTCTCTGGCTTCTTTCTTTCCCTTAATACCCCCAAAGTTAACTGAAACAGTTCCAAGATGTGTAAAACCTAAATCTTCAGACTTGGTAAAAGCGTAATCAAAAGAAAATAGGTTGTAGTTTATACCGACTCCGGCAGAAAAAATTGTAGGCTGGCTACCGACGCCAAACCTTAAATCAAGAAAATCAATAACACTGTATTCCATGCCGCCTCTAACCGACAAAGGGTATTTTACGTCTTTTTCAATTTCCGCTATTGCACGTATATTTCCTTCGGGCTGAAAAGTAAAGCCGGTTCTGTACACCTGCGCGATTTTTTCTTTCGATTCACCAATCTTAGTTCCTGTAATATTTTTACCAAAGAATCCCCATTGTAAAAACTTTGCAATGTAAGCCATTGCTCCTATATCGAGTCCAAAAGCAGTTGCGTTATTGTAATTCTGAATATGAAGGTTGTACAAATTTAAATTTGCGCCGTAATAGATTTTCCTTTTATAACTGTTTCCGTACGATACAATAAAATTGTTTTCCCTGTACAAATCAAACCCGTATGTTTTGAAAGCTGCACCAATAGTTCCAAAACTTAAAGGCTCAGAATATGAAAGAGAAGCCGTTGAAAGGTCTGTCAGTCCGAAAGGAGCAGGGCTGTAGAAAGCAGAAAACTCACGGTATTTTACCTGACCCAGGCCTGCGGGATTATAAAAAATAGCAAGAGAGTTATCCGATAGGGACGTAAACGCCCCACCTAAAGCCGTAGGACGTGCACCTACGTCAGTATTTTCAAACTGGGCCGATAAATTAACTGCCCATAGGATTAATATGACTAAAAATAAGCGTTTCATTTGTATTGATTATTAAAATAAGAATTCAAAATTTAATTAGAAATTAATAAAACAATAAATGTTTAAAAACTTATTAGTATATTTCTTTTTAATAATATTAGTTTTTGGAAGTTTTGATGCCTTAAAAGCGCAGGATTTTGAAGCTACTGTTACATTAAATACCGATGCATTGGCCGCAGACGCAAAGGATAGAGTGAAAGATTTAAAGCAACAACTTGAAGATTACATAAACAAGAATAAATTTTATGATAATGCATTGTTTAACGAAACAAACAGGCCGGGTGCAGATGCTTATAAAATTAAGTCGAGTATACAAATAACTTTTAAGGGAGTAAGCGGTATAGACCAATATACTGCACAGGTCTTAATTTTAAGCCAGCGAATTATTGACAAAGAAGACAAAAGGCAGAATCCAAAATATACAGTTCTTTTTAAATATATTGATGAAAGATGCAGTTTTACGTATAACAGGGCGATACAGTTTATTAAGAATGAATTCAGGTTTGATCCTCTGATAAGTTTCTTCGACTATTATATATATTTAATGCTTGGGTATGACCAGGATTCATTTTTCCCGAAGGACCATCCGATGAACAGAAGTATCTATTTTCAAAAAGCCCTTGATATCTGCAATAAACCTATGTCGGACAGAACGGGATGGACAGAAACCGGTGGCGGTTCAAAGCCCTCGAGACTTCAAATGGTTCAGGAATTAATGAACCCGCGTTTTGATGACTTTAGAAATGCTTTTTATGAATATCACTGGCTGGGTCTGGATTCACTTGGTTTATCGAGAAATGCATATGCGTACATATATAACGCCATAGAAAAAATGACCAAAGTTAAAAAGAAAGAGGTAAAAACATTTAACATAGATTATTTCCTCGAAACCAAAGCTCAGGAAATTTCTGACGTATACCTGAATTATGGTGACAGAGGGATTTACGACAAATTAATTTTGCTTGACCCTGCTCACCAGCGTATTTACGAGGAAGGTAAAAAGAAGGCGCGGTAATTATTATTCACTACCGTTATAAAAACTAAGAAGCCTGCAGGAACCTGACCCTGCTGAGTCCGATTGGTATAATTGTATAAATAATGATATATGATGTAAACCCATACCTCGGATCAAAGCCAACCAGGAAGTGAAACATCAGATTAAACAAAGCAAATAAAACCAACATCAGAATAAAAGTATCTTTATAACCTTTGGTTTTAAACAAATAGAATAAAGAAACCAGAAAAGAAATTACACACAGGACTCCGTAAAAATAGTAATATATTAATACCGGCTGACGTTTTAAAAAACTTCTTTCATAGGGATGACCGAACATTATCCTGGAGAAATTCTTCAGGTACAATGGTACAGCAGAAATCCCATTTCGCTTTATGTTGTTGAATGCCTCTTCTTTTAAAATATCATCTTTCTCGTTTATTCTCTTTCCCTTAATTCTTTGAAAAACTTCTTCCGTCAAGAATGAATGGTCTTCATCTCTTTCTGTAACGACGAAGTCATCAATTCTTACTGCCTTCATACCATCGGTTTCAAGGTTGGTAGCACAGAACAGAACGCCTCCCCCCTGGTACACAATCTTATAACCACCAAAAAGGTCGTGTCCTCTTTTCATAACGGGATAAATCACAAGGAAAAGTAAAATTACAGAGACAGGAATATCTATAAAGTACTTCCGTTTCTTTTGTTTTATAGAGTGAAACAATATAAAGGCTTCAAACGGTAATATCAGATACAGATATGTTGGTTTTGTAATTATCAATAATCCGAATAAGGCCGACAACAAATAAAAGACCAGGCTGTTAAAATTATTGAGATACTTGAGCAGTAAATAAATAATTAGAACCAAGAGAAACACTGCAAATGATTCGCTCATGGTCATCGAATTAAACGACATCATTTTATAATTCAAAACATAAAACAGGGAAGGAAGAATAATTACGTAAACGTTTTTTGTGTAAGCCATTATAATTTTAGTCAGCAAAACAATAACAACATACCCGATAATAATCTGCATAACGGAAACATAAAATGCGCTTTCTCCAAAAATAAATATTACCGTAGAAATAAATAATGGATACCCGATTGGAAATGTGGCAACGGGGTTACCCAAATAGTAAAACCCCTGGCCTTTTATCATACTTATTGCAGAGAAGTAATAGAAATGGGCATCACCATCTATGGGGTCGTGAATTCCAATCGTCAAAAGATAGAAAATATTTAATACTGTATATAATAATACAACTATAGACATTAAACAAACCAACTTGTTCCCAGATATGAAATATTTAACCCTGTCAATCATTTAAAATACTTAAAGCTGTATATTTCAAACAGGGGAATTACGGGGTAAAGTGTTTTAATCTTTTCAACTTTACCGTAATTTCTGAAAAAGTTACTGATTGTGTTAATGTTTGATACGTGATAATCACCGGAGTAATCGTTTCCCGCAAACTTTCTGCCTAATTTATATAAAATGTTTTCAGTAGGACCCGAAAATATAACCTGCCCGTTTTCTTTTAAAAGATGTTTGAACTTTTCCATGTAGGGAAGTAGGTCATCGATGTGTTCTAAAACATCCAGTGCTACAATACAATCAAACATGTTTTTGTTGGATTCGACAATTTGTTCAAGAGGTAAATCAGAAACCGTAATATTATCTCCAAAACTTATTTGCTCTCTGACCATGTTTAAAGGGTCAATTATAATGTCATAAGCCAAAACTTCGAAGTTCTTGTTTCCAAGCAGATACGAAAGGATGCCGCTGCCACAGCCAAAGTCCAGTATCTTTGCATTAATATAATTGTTCAGAATATAATTGTATGAGTGATATACCCTTCCCCAGAATAATTTGTCTATTAAATAATTTTTATTTGCATAGGCCGGAAAAGCGGATTCACTTAATACATATGTGTTACCTTTTTCTTTCAGAATAGTTGAGATGGCGGACTTAAATAATCTCCGGGTTAATTTAAAACTATTGTCCATGAATTACCCTGTTTTTTATTAATACTTTTCTGGGAATGTTTATTAAATCAAAATGTATATAAGCAAGAAACGATTGAAAACCAAGTATTACCAATAACGCTGAGATAATTACTGTTCCCGCAGTTGCAGGCACGTTGTACAATATACTCTTCCACCAATGATATAAACCGAAGGAAACTCCGACCATAGTAAAGACAAGGCTAATTAATAACTCTAAAGTTCCTATATTAAAATCTCTTATAAAATAGTTATACATTATTCTCTTTACCAACCTTGAAGAATATTTAAAAGGAAAAGTGAACAATACCTTAAATACGCTCAGGTTACTTTTATTGTTTTCATACGAGACCGGTACCGGGACTTCTTTTACAACAGCCCGTATTGTGTTTAAACGGAACAGCATGTCGCTTTCAAAGAAGAAATCTTTGCTTATTTTCTGCAGAGGTAACATTTTCAGTATATCAGTATGAATTGCAGTATACCCATTCGTAGGATCCATTATATCCCAGTAACCGCTTATTAATTTATTATAAAACGAAAGAATTGAATTACCAATCAACCTAATAAAAGGCATGTTTTTCAAATCATTAACAAAATAAAACCTGCTTCCCTTAACGTAATCTGCCTCTTTAGAGTTAATGAGAAATAACAGTTCCTCAATATGGGCTGGGTCCATCTGTCCGTCACCATCGATTTTAACCACAACAGAAACCCCCAGTTCAATAGCTCTCATATAGCCTGATATCATTGCCCCGCCAACTCCCTGATTACGGACATGAGATATTATTTCTACTCTTTTATCCGAGCAGTTGTCCTCTACATATTTACCCGTCCCCTCGGGACAAAAATCATCAACAACAATTATTTTCCCAACAATTTCAGGAATCTTATTGATAACACTCAATATTGATTTTCTTACTTTATAACAGGGAATTACAACGCAAATCATATATTAATATTATTTAAGGCTTTCATTTCTCATTATACTTATTAACTTTTCTTACATCTGTATAATTTTTAAATTAAAGCATAATATTTAAAATAATAATAAAATGTATAACATTAAAATCAAAAATAAAAACGGGAATATCATAAACATAGACTTTCGTTATCCTGAGGCGACGGAAAGTAAATTACCACTTCTTATATTCTGTCACGGATTCAAAGGATTTAAAGACTGGGGGTGCTTTCCGTACATGTTTGATAAATTTGCGAATGCCAACATATTCACTGTTTCTTTCAATTTCTCGCTGAACGGAGTTGATAAAGAAAAGGATAACCCGATAGACTTTGAACGGCTTGATGATTTTGCCAGGAATACTTTTTCGGAAGAGCTGGACGATTTAGGGTGTGTGATAGATTATCTTGAAGAGGTAAAGGATAAATACAATTATAATTTTGATTCACTTATACTGGCAGGTCATTCCCGCGGCGGCGGAATAGCAATACTGAAGACGGCAGAGGATAAAAGAATAAAGAAACTGATAACACTTGCATCGGTAGACGAATTCAACCGCTACGGGGACGAAACAAAAAGGATGTGGAAGGAAAGAGGGTTCATCGAGGCTTTGAATACACGAACAAGACAAAAAATGAGAATGAATGTGTCGCTACTGGAAGACCTTGAGAACAACTATTCACGCTTAAACATAAAAGATGCCATGAAAAAAGCAACCGTTCCTACGCTGATAATGCACGGCACTGAAGATTTAGCTGTAGAAAAAAGCGAGGCAGAAACGCTTTATAATTTATGCAATAAAGACATAACAAAATTAGTAATACTGGAAAAAACAGGACACACATTCGGTGCGGTACATCCTTTTGAGGGAACGACCCCGCATCTTGAGGAAGTAATTGATGAGATTATTAAGTTTTCCAAATAATGTGAGTTTTATTAATTGATTGATAAATAGGGATTTTTTCTTTAGATTTATATAAATTTCTTACAAATAAGATGAGTTTTTTAAAATACGCCCTGACGATAGCCGTGGTTATCACTATGAGTTCACAGTTATTTTCTCAAGAGCAGATGATAGTGAAGCCAAAAGATTTTAATCCCGGTAGATTAATCAACTATTATAATACGGGGAACACCACAAACACATCGGGTTATACGGTTTCGGGGTTGAATGTCGTTACCCAATATCCAAACATACGTGTTTTCAGCAGTCCCTTCGACCAAACAGAACCTTCAATCGCTGTTTCACCAGCAAGTTCAAACAATTTATTTATAGGTGCGAATACTGATTACGGAATGGGTTACTACTCGTCTTTTAATGCAGGTTCAAATTTCAGCGGTGGAGATATAATTCCGGGTTCTTTATACTATTCAACCAATCCATACGTTGCATACAACAATTCAGGTGCACTATACTATAATTATTTAGACGATTATATAGTAACTGACCGCTCATTCAATAACGGTTTAAACTGGGGCGGAAGAATGGTGGTACCTTCTTCGACGCTTTACGACATGAACACTATTGCAGTTGACAATGCCCCTGCAAGTCCGTATTTCGGAAGAGTTTATGCTGCATGGAGTAATTTCAATCTTACTCAGCCACGCATTTATTTATCATATTCAACTGACAACGGATTAACATTCAGCACATCACAGCCAATAGGTTTGCCACAGGCCAACCATTACGAACAGGGCGCAAAACTTGTGGTAGGACAAAACGGGACTATATACTGTTTATGGGCTGTTCCAAACATTGCCAACAATAACATAGAAGATAAAATAGCTTTTACAAAATCAACTGACGGCGGAATAACGTGGTCGGCACCAACTTATCCAATAACGATTAACGGAATAAGGGGGTTCTTATTACCAAACGGAATACGTGTAAATTCATTTCCGTCTGTAGCAATAGACAACACAGATAAAATATTTGTAACATGGGCACAGAGAAACCTTGCCCCAGCCGGCACTGACGCCGATGTATGTTTCAGTTATTCATCAAACGGCGGTACCTCATTTTCGACACCTGTCAGGGTTAACGATGACGCACTGAACAACGGCAAGAATCAATTCCTGCCGTGGATAGCCGTAGATAACATAAACAATAATATCGCTATAGCTTTCTACGATAACCGTGACGCGTATTCTTCTGACTCGTGTGATATCTTTACTGCTGTATCAACCAATGGCGGAACAACATTCACAAACATAAAGGTAAGTGACAGAACTCACAGACCAACACCGTTAAGCGGATATGCAGACGGATATTATTCTGATTACATAGGAATAGCCGCAGACAATAACACCATCTATCCGACATGGGCAGACAACAGAAACGGAGTAGTACAGATTTATACATCAAAGATAGAACTCAAACCATACATAACACATACACCTTTAAAGGATACTGAAAACCTAACGGGACCCTATTCAGTATCTGCAAATATTTATTCATTCGGAACCACTCTTGCGACCGGAGAACAAAAGGTTTTTTATGGGGTTGGTTCTATTACGGATAGTGTTACAATGACCAATTCAAGCGGAAACACATATACAGCTTCCATCCCGGGAAATGGGTCGGCATCTACTTACCTATATTACATTAAGGCGGCTGACCTTAACAGTGGAGTGTCATTTCTGCCAATTAATGCTCCTGCGAACACATTTACATTTAAAGCAGGAAGCGACGTAACAAAGCCATTGATAAATCATACACCTATTACATATTCAAACTGGACATACTGGCCGGACACAATAAACGCGTATGTTTCTGACAACCGCGGAATCGACTCAGTGTGGGTAAGGTGGTACAGAAACAATCCTTCAACAGGGATTAAACATTTTAAGTTAAACAATGTGTCAGGGGATATATTCAAAGGTGTTTTCAATTCAAACAAAACACAAATATTTCCAAACGACTCCATATACTACAGGGTATATGCACAGGACAACTCTACTAATCATAATTCTGATTCAACGGCGCTATATCATTACACTGTAAATTCTCAGGCATTGATATTTGCCGGAAACGGAACAGTTACTGCATCACATCCTTTTAAGACATTTTACATGGACGCAAAGACTGACATGCTTTATCTTGCGAGTGAACTTACACCTGTCTGGGGTACCGAACAGGCACGCGTAAATGCGATAGGATTTAATGTGCTTAATGCATCTCCGCAGATGATGAACGGACTTACTATGAAAATTCAGAACACAACCCTGACTTCATTAACAGGATTTACCAACACAGGGTGGACATCGGTTTATTCAAACAATTATACGATAACGAACACAGGATGGATATTCTTCAACTTCTCTCCTTTTATCTGGGACGGAACGAGCAACATACTGATTGAGATATGCTTTAATAATGCGGCAATAAATTCAAACTCGGCAGTAACAGCAACTCCAAAGCCTGGATTAACGTGGCATCAATACCAGGATTTACCAAGCGGTAGTGGCTGCACGGATTTAACAGGAGGCGGCTTACAGGCAAACAGACCGAACCTTGCATTCGTACTAAATTCAATAATAGATATAAAACAAGTCGGCACAGAAATTCCAAACAAGTATTCGTTGAAGCAGAATTATCCTAATCCGTTTAATCCTGTTACAAAAATCAGTTTTGACATTCCAAAGAAATCTTTTGTCTCTCTTAAAATATATGATATACTTGGAAAAGAAATTAAAACGTTAATCAGTGAAGAAAAATCAGCGGGAAAGTATATAGTTGATTTCGACGCATCATACTTATCGTCAGGTGTTTACTTCTACAAACTTGAATCGGGCACTTTTGTTGAAACAAAAAGAATGATAGTCCTTAAGTAGAAATTATTCATTCAATAAACGACATAAATAATGTCTTTCCGGGTGTTTTCACGAGAAGACAAAGTGCAATAAATATCTTACACATTCGGGGTTCAAGTCGCTGCAAAGGAAATCATTTAGATTAATAATTAATATTATAATGAGTATTTTACAATATTGACAAATTAATCTTCACTAATGAAAAATATATTAACAATTTGCATTATACTTATACTAAGTAATATTGCAGCAGCACA
>JBMOHR010000031.1:0-20622 GCA_049317745.1 Ignavibacteria bacterium | reverse complement strand
TAAAGGTTAATCAGGCTGGTGTTATGCCATTAATATTTGCTCAGTCAATAATGTTTATACCGAGTACGGTATTATCGTTTTTCCCTAACAGTGATTTTATGCAGGCAGTTGCTAAATACTTCGATTATCAAAGTTATTTTTACTCATTTATTTATGCACTGCTGATAATATTTTTCACATATTTCTATACGGCTATAGCGTTTAATCCTAAAGACGTTGCAGAAAATATGAGGAAACAAGGCGGGTTTATTCCCGGTGTAAGACCTGGAAGACCTACATCTGATTTTATAGATAACATACTAACTAAAATAACTTTACCTGGTTCGATATTTTTAGCTATAATTGCAATTATCCCTTCTTTTTTAATGAAGCTGGGAATAAGTACAGGATTAGCACAATTCTTTGGCGGTACCAGCTTATTGATTATTGTTGGTGTGGCTTTGGATACATTGCAACAAATTGAGTCGCATTTATTAATGAGACATTACGATGGATTTATGAAGGGTACTAAATTAAAATCCAGAAGGTAATTCTTATTTAAATGTCATTAATAAAGAGTGAAAAAGAAATAGAGTTGATGAGAATTAGCAACGGAATAGTTGCTGAAGCATTGAAACACGTTGGAAGTTTTGTTAAAGTTGGAGTTACTACAAAAGAGTTAGATGATGAGATTGAAAAGTTTATACTCAGTAAAGATGCGAAACCAGCTTTTAAAGGATACGGTGGAACAAGGAAGAGAAATGGTTTTCCTGCGAGTGCATGCATCTCGATAAATGAAGAAGTAGTTCATGGGATTCCTTCAGGTAGAAAACTCGAAGATGGTGATATAGTTTCGATTGATGTGGGGGTTTTAAAGAATGGTTATTACGGAGATTCAGCTTACACTTTTGCAGTTGGCCAGATTAACTCAAAGAAAAGCAAATTACTTAAGATAACAGAGGAATCATTATACAAGGGGATTGCAAAGGCAACAGCCGGAAACAGTATAAACGATATAGCTGTTGCGATACAGACTTATGTAGAAGGTTCAGGGTATGGAATTGTCCGGGATTTAGTAGGACACGGAATTGGTAAGAATTTGCACGAAGAACCTGCAGTACCGAATTTTTACAGTACATCGAGTAATTTTAAACTCAGAGCAGGGATGACGATAGCAATAGAGCCAATGGTAAATTATGGAACGTATGGAGTTAAAACACTTAGTGATGGATGGACGATAGTAACAAGAGATGGAGAGCCATCTGCCCATTTCGAGCATACGATACTGATTACTGAAACAGAAGCAGAAATATTAACATTATAAAATACATTTGGTTAAACAGGATTCAATAAAAGTAGATGGTGTAATTACAGATATACTTCCCAATACAACTTTTAAAGTAAAGTTAGAAAATGGGCATGAGATTTTAGCACATATATCCGGGAAGATGAGAATGCACTATATAAGGATTCTGCAGGGCGATAAAGTTAGTGTTGAATTATCACCTTATGATTTAACTAAAGGAAGAATAACTTACAGGTACAAATAAAAAATTAATTCTATAGTATATGAAAGTCAGAAGTTCTGTAAAGAAAATGTGTGATAAGTGTAAAATAATAAAACGCAAAGGCGTAGTAAGAGTTATATGCACAAATCCAAAGCACAAACAGCGTCAGGGATAATTTTTAAAAATTAATAAATAACAGGAGTATAAATTGGCAAGAATAGCAGGTGTTGACCTTCCGAGAAACAAAAGGGTAGTAATAGGATTAACCTCTATATTCGGCATTGGTGTATCGACATCAAAATCGATTTTAAGTAAGCTTGGTATCAGCGAGCATACCAAAGTTTCCGCATTAACAGATGATGAAGTAAATAAGATAAGGACAGAGATTGGATTTATCAAGATTGAGGGAGCATTAAAATCAGAAGTTCAGATGAACATTAAAAGGTTAATCGATATCGGAACTTACAGAGGAAAAAGACACAGAAGAGGATTACCTGTTAGAGGTCAGAGAACTCGTACCAATGCTAGAACAAGAAAAGGTAAGAGAAAGACAGTTGCAGGAAAGAAAAAAGCCGCAGCTAAGAAGTAATATAAAACAGAATTTTTAAATAATTAATATTTAACAGATTTGGCAAAAACCGTAAAAAAGACGAAGAAGAAAATTCTGGTTGAATCAACCGGAGTAGCAAGAATCAGAGCAACTTTCAATAACGTTATTGTTACATTGACTGATAACTACGGAAATACAATATCCTGGGCATCTTCAGGGAAAATGGGATTCAAAGGATCGAAGAAAAATACACCTTTCGCAGCACAGTTAACAGCTGAAGCCGCAGCAAAAGAAGCCTGTGATCTTGGACTAAAGAAGGTTGAAGTATTAATCAAGGGTGTTGGTTCCGGTAGAGATGCAGCAGTTCGTGCATTGAATACAGCAGGATTAGAAATAACTTCGATTAAGGATATTACACCTCTGCCACACAACGGTTGCAGACCTCCAAAGAAAAGAAGAGTTTAAAAAATTTTATTATAATTAAAGAGAAAATTATAAATGGCAAGATATACTGATGCAAGTTGTAAACTCTGCAGAAGAGAAAGAACTAAGTTGTTTTTAAAGGGCGTTAAATGTTTTACAGATAAATGCCCTATAGAATCAAGAAATTATCCTCCTGGTCAGCATGGAATGAGCAAAAGACCAAGGACATCTGACTATTTAGTTCAGTTAAGAGAAAAACAAAAAATTCGTAAGACCTATGGATTACTTGAAAAACAATTCAGGGGTTATTTCTCGGAAGCCGCAAAGCGTAAAGGAATAACAGGCGAAAACCTTGTTAAAATTCTCGAAAGCAGATTTGATAATACACTATACAGAATAGGTCTGGCTCCATCGCGTAAAGCAGCAAGACAATTAATACTTCATAAGCATTTAACTGTAAATGGAAATATTGTAAATATTCCGTCATATATGTTAAAAGCCGGCGATGTTGTAACAGTTAGAGAGAAAAGCAAGAAACTTCCTGCTTTCCACGATGCAATGAAAAGAATGAAAGATAATATGATTCCGACTTGGTTAAATTTAGATAAAGCAAATATGGCCGGTACATTTTTACATATTCCTGAGAGAACTGAAGTACCGTTCATCGGAAATGAACAGTTAGTCGTTGAGTTGTATTCGAAATAAAATTTAATATAAATACTAATAATGAAAATTAATCATTTACATTTACCGGAGAAGGTAATTAAAGAAGAATCCACTTATACTGATACTTTTGGAAGGTTTATATTACAACCTCTTGAAAGAGGATATGGTGTTACAATTGGTAACGCATTAAGAAGGGTTCTTGTATCTTCTCTTCCCGGAACAGCAATAATTGCTATTAAGGTTAACGATGTACATCACGAATTCACAACAATAAAGGGTGTTGTCGAAGATCTTTCAGAAATTATTTTAAATCTGAAGGAAGTCCGCTTTAAAGATTTGACCGGTAAATCTTCAAAGATTGAATTTAAGATTTCCGGACCTGCAGAGCTGAAAGCAAAACATATACAGGAAGCTACGGCAGACTTTGAGATATTAAACCCGGATTTACATATAGCTACTCTGAATAAAGAAGGTGTGATGGATGTTGAATTAAGAATAGGAACCGGAATCGGATATGTACCTTCAGAGGAAAACAAGAAACACGATTTACCTCTTGGCTTTATATCTACAGATTCATTGTTCTCACCAGTATTGAACGTAAACTATATTATTGAAAATACACGTGTAGCACAAAGAACAGATTATGAAAAATTAGTACTTGATGTAACTACTAATGGTGCAATGGAACCCGAAATGGCAATAATTATTGCTTCACGTATATTAAAAGACCACGTACAGTTATTCTTAAACTTAAGTCCTGATGCAGAAATAAGAGATACCGAAGAAGAAGTAAAAGATGAGCAGTTTGAGAATGTAAAGAAAATATTATTAACACCTGTTGATGAACTGGATTTATCAGTAAGGTCACAGAACTGTTTACGTTCTGCGAACATAAGAAACATAGCAGAATTAGTAGGGAAACAGGAATCAGACATGTTGCACTATAGAAATTTCGGAAGAAAATCTTTAGCGGAACTTGGAGATTTAATAGAGAGTTTCGGTTTAACGTTCGGAATGGACGTTGATAAGTATATCGGTGAAGAAAAGAAGAAATAAATTGCTTCAGTTAATATTTTGAAAACAAATTTTTTGTAAAGAATGGAACACAGAAAAAAAGGTAGAAAATTAAACAGAACTGCGAGTCATAGAAAAGCATTGTTCATGAATCTTTGTATTTCTCTGATTAAACATAAAAGAATAACCACAACTTTAGCAAAGGCAAAAGATTTAAGACTTTATGTAGAACCGTTGCTCACCAAAGCAAAGAACGCAAATAAAAGTCCTGAACTTTATGTACATTATGCAAGAGAAATTAGGAAATTTCTTAAAGATAAAGAAGCAATTAATATTCTTTTAAAAGAAGTAGGTCCGAAAATATTAAATCGTAACGGCGGCTATACGAGAGTACTTAAAAATGGTTTCAGATTAGGTGACGGCGGTGAGCGTGCAATTATAGAATTTGTTGATTTCGGAATAGCAGAAAAACCAAAAGCAGAAACAAAGACAGCAAAAACAACTGCCAGTGCATCTGCGAAGAAGTCTGCTTCGAAAAAGGTAAAAAGCGAAGTTACTGAAGAAAAGAAAGAAGCAAAGCCTGTAAAGAAGACAACTGCAAAAAAGACAAAGGATGCGAAAGAAGAAAAACCTGTAAAGAAAGCAGCGGTTAAAAAGACAACAACTAAGAAGAAAAAAGAAGACTAATAAGAATAGATCTTATCAGATATTAAACGGTTGCTAATTATTTAGCAACCGTTTTTAATTTTACAGGGATCTACATCCCCCCCTGGTTTAAAAATACTTTGATCAATCCAGGTTAAAGCAAATATAAACCAATTAAACCCGCATTCACCCCGCTTTCACTCCGCATTCACCCCGCTTTCATGTTTTACACATGGGTCAGCAGAATTTATCTTTAATACTTAATATCATCGGATAAGATTCTATAGCAATTAATTGTTCCCATTTTCAAACTACGTAAGAGATAATAATAATAATAATAGATTAATTTTAGCATTTTAATAATAAAACAAATTTATTACTTTTAGTAAAACATTTAATCCCTAACGTTTTGGATAAACAATCAAATATCAAAGTATTTTTCCGGGAAGAGTTAAGGATTTTCAATTAATTTTTAAAGAAAAAATGAAGATTAATTCTGCAGAATTTATTACAAGTATATATGATTTAAGAACATTACCAAAGTCTGTGTTGCCGGAGTTTGTTTTTGTAGGCAGGTCGAATGTGGGTAAATCATCCATGGTGAATAAGATTTGCAATAGAAAAAGTCTGGCTAAAATCGGATCTGTACCCGGTAAAACCCGCCAGTTAAATTATTTCTTAATTAATGAAGAGTTTTATCTTGTTGATCTGCCCGGATACGGATATGCGAAGGTTCCGGAGCAAATACGTGCAGGCTGGAGAAAATTAGTTGAAGAATACGTAAGTGACAGACAGAATGTCAGTATGGTCTTTGTATTGATTGATGCCCGTCACGAGCCCACTTATTTAGACGAATTGATGGTAACCTGGTTAGAATATTATGAAATACCTTACGTAATAGTATTAACGAAATCTGATAAGATATCCAAAAATAAGATGGAGAAGCAGATATACAGATGTTCAAAGATAGTTAATAATGACGACCTTTGTATTGATTATATACCGTTTTCAATTATTACAGGTGAAGGCAGAAACGAAATTCTTGCATTAGTCTCAAAATGCTTAAAGAATCCAAGAAGAAGAGACGAAGAATAGAATTAATAATTTAAAATTCTGATTAAGGGAAAAGTTTATTGTCAGAAAAGGTTAATATACTGATAGCTGATAAGATAGACCTTACACATCTAAAAACATTCAATAGAAAATATTTTGACATTACTATAAAATACGGGATGTCAAATACAGACCTCTTAAATTACTCATATAATAAGAAATTTCATGTTCTTTTAATAAAATCCAGAAGACAGATAGATAAGGTATTCCTTTCCCGATGCAGTTATGATTTAATTGGAACTGCATCAAAAGGCTTTGACCATATAGATGTTGTTTACGCTGAAAAAAGAAACATAAAAATAGTAAATTCTGAGACAGGAAATACTCTTTCTGCAGCAGAACATACTTTTGCCCTAATACTTGATTCGATTAAAAAGACACATTATGCTGATAAACTTGTAAGACTCGGAAATTTTACTAATTGGAATTATGAGAGGCGTACATTAAAAGGTAAGAGAATCGGTATTATAGGAACCGGGAAAGTCGGACTTCAGGTAGCAAGATTTTCCAGAGCTTTTAATATGGAAGTTCTGGCAAACGATATTGATCCCAAAGTCAGGGAGTTGAATAAAGATTTAAAGTATTATGATGTTAAGTATCTTCTTAAGAATTCGGATATTATATCAGTACACATACCGATGAATGAAAACAACAGAATGTTCATAAATAAAGAAAGTATTGACATTATGCAAAATAATGTTATATTCGTTAATACATCAAGAGGGAATGTGGTTGATGAGAGGTATTTGATAGAAAAGCTCAAAAGTGAAAAATTATTTTTTTCAGCTTTGGATGTATTCTGGGATGAACCAAATATTGATAAAAATTTATTTAAACTGGAAAACGTAATATTGACGAATCATGTGGCTGGTAAGACGCTGGAGGGCGAGCAAAGTATTGGAAATGAATTGTTTATGCAAGTCAAAAATGTTTACAGGAAAAATTAATAATCCGGATATGCAGGTTTTTCACTTGACATATTACAAAATTGTTAAATTTGAATTACGAAATTATATATTGACAAGATTTTATAATAGTATTATATTGAATTATATAAATTTTTAAAAATCCTAAATAATTAAAAGGAGATAAAAAAATGCTAAAAAGACTACTTTTAGTTGCATTGGTTGCTTTAATCGGTCTAAGTACCGCAAGTGCACAATTCAACAAAGCAGAGTTAAATTTCTTGAGAACCGAATTTAAGGTTCAAATGAATGGTGATGCTTTAGTCGGAGTCAGAGCTGACGGTAAATCTAATACATATGGATTACCTTCAGTAAAAGATTTCGTAAAAAAGTTTAAATCATCAAATGACAAATCAACAAACGGTATTACTTTTACGTTAGTTGATATTGGAGCAAGATCAATCTATGATTTATGCTCAAACGGTTCACCTGTGCAAGTATGGCAGGATCCTTTGACACCTGATAACATTCACGCAGTGTTTGTTAGCAGCCCAACAGGAGACCCAAGTTTTGGTGTAAGACTTGCAAAATATTACTACTCAACTGACAAAGGTGCAACATGGACTTTTGTAGCCGACGTACCAACAGAAAGAGCCGGATTCCCGACAATCTCTGGATTCAGCGACGGTTCTGCGATGATTGGAAATCACAGTGCAGCCGGTGGTGGAACAGTTAGAGGTCAGGCATTTAAAGATGCAGCAACAGGTCTTGGTTCGTTCACAAGATTAGATGCACCTGGTAACGTTGGTCCATACATTTGGGTAAGACTCCTTGCTACAAACACAGTATCTCTTGCAAACAAATTTGTAATGATCGGTTCAATGAACGGTTCAGATACAACAAGAATGAACACCTGTACCAACTTTGACGCAACACCTGGAACATGGTTAGGCTGGACAACATTCCCATCAGACCAGGCAGAAACATACGGACTTGGAAGAGGAACAGACGGCAGAATCGGTATCGTATACAAAAATAATGACGGAACTCAGCCTTCAAGTTATGCTGACGTTTGGTTCATGGAATCAACAAATAACGGTACATCATTCGGCGCACCTATCAAGATATTTGATGCAAACTTTGCAACAGATAGTTTAGGTCCACTCAGAGGTGTAAGTATTACATACAAAGGAAATGCACCTGCAGTTGCCTTTGAAACAGTAAAACAAACTGAAGCCGGAAGTTTCTTCCCTGGTGCACCTGCAAAGATAAGATTCTGGTCAAATACATTACCAGGTACAGATCCTAACAGAAGTGTAGTAGTAGCAGATACTGGTAGAGTCGGTTATCATCCATACCTTGGTGTAAACGACGTTATTTCAACATTATGCCGTCCAAACATTGGTGTATCTTCAGACGGTAGTGCATTATTTATTGCATTCATGGTACCTTCAGACGAAGTAGGTGGAGTAGCAGACACAACAACATTTGGTGATCAATATTTAGCAGCATCGAATGATGGTGGATTAACATGGCCACAACTTGGAAAAATTAACCCAACAACTCCAAGAAAAGACTGGAGATACGTAAGTGTATCACCTTGGAACGATAAAGTCGGAACAGACTATTATTGCAACATGGTAACTTTAAAAGGTCACATTCCTGGATCATACGTAAATGGTGTTGGTAATGGCGAGTCAAACGAAGAATACTGGTCAATAAGAGCAAAGGTATCATTCGTCTCAATCAATACAATTTCAAATGAAGTACCTTCAAATTATTCACTTTCACAGAATTTTCCAAATCCGTTTAACCCAACAACAAACATTAAGTTTGCAGTTGCAAAAACAGGTTTTGTTACTTTGAAAGTTTATGATTTATCAGGTAAAGAAGTTGCATCATTAGTAAATAACAATCTTTCAGCCGGTACATACAGTTATGCGTTTGACGGTTCGAAATTATCAAGTGGAATTTATTTCTATACAATCAGAGCAAACGATTTCTCTGAAACAAAGAAAATGATGTTAATTAAGTAATTAATTGAAAACTTTTAATTAATAAATTACAGCAACCCTCTTAAGTAGTAAGAAAATTACTAAGAGGGTTGCATTTTTTAAAATAAATCTTATTCGGAGGGAAAAATGAGGGATAATACAATTTTAAGGATTATTTCCCTTTTTCTATTTGCATTTTTGCTTATCATACCTATAAGCGTTTTTGCTCAGTCAACAGGCTCAATTGGTGGCCACGTAACTGATGTTAAGAACGGTTCTCCTTTAGTTGGAGCAGTCATCAAGATTGATGGTTCAAATATGGGTGCGGTAGCAGATGATAACGGAGAATTCGTTATCTTAAACGTTGATGTAGGAAACTATACATTATTGTGTTCTTACATCGGTTATGAATCTAAAAAACTAACAGGCGTTAGGGTATCCGTTGACGGCAGAACAAAGGTAAACTTTGACCTCAGTACAACCGGTGGAGAAATTAGCACAGATGTGGTAGTTATAGAAGCCGAGAGAAAAGGTATTGATGTCGAACAAAGCGGTAGAATTATCGAAACCGATAATATTAAAAACTCCGGTACACGCGGTATCACTAATATCGTTTCCAAAACAGCTGGTGTTGTTCAGGACGAAAGAGGTGGTTCAATTAATATCCGTGGTGGTCGTAGCAACGAAAGTGTTATCATCGTTGACGGTGTTGAAACAACAAACCCACTTGATGGTTCTTCAAGAGCATTCGTACCGAATAACCTCTTGCAGGAAATTACAGTATTAACCGGTGGTTTCGGTGCAGAATACGGTAACGTGCTTTCAGGTGTTATTAACGTTTCAACAAGAAGTGGAACAGATAGATTTACGGGATCTGCAGAGGTCATAACAGATCAATTTGCAGGCAAATGGATAGATACAAAATCACAAGGTTATAATTTATACAATGTAAACCTTGGTGGTCCGATTATTCCTACAAAAGACCTGGCAAAGGTAATGAATGTTTTCTTAAGTTATGAGAAGACTTTCCAGAGAATTACAATCGGATCATGGATACTCGATAAGTTACCAACAATCGTTCCAAACGGTGAATTAAGAGATAACGAACAGAGTACACAGTCTTTCAACGGTAGATTAAACATCAACTTATCAGAAATAAAAAACAGTAAAGTTCCTGTCAATTTAAGATTAGGTGCAACCTATAACTTAACAGACGGCAGAGTTCTCTACGGTTCTGGTATTTACAACAGAATTGATAATGTTGTTGGCAGTCCTACTTATGGAAAAATGATTAATAATTCAAGCAGAAATCCATTAACTGAAGGTAAAGACCAGCAGTATTTTGGAAGAATTTCTGTTAACGCTTCAAGCAAATTCTTCTTTGAATTACAGGGTAGTTATTTCCAGACTGTTTCGGAACAAATGGACCCTATTCACAGAGATATGCTGAATCACTACGGTGATACATTATACAATCCTTTACTTACCACATATGGTTTAAGGAATGGTCAGGTACTTGGTACCGATCCAAATACATCATACCTTTATCAGAGAATTGGTAACGTAATAGACGTATATCAAAAACTTGATGTCAGTTATATAAGCACTAAACTTGATGCTACGTGGGCATTATTATCAAAGCAATATGGTGACCATGAAATAAAATTTGGTGGTGAGTATAAATACAATACATTAAGGCGTTTAACGATTAATCCGGCTGCAATTGCAGATCAGACAGTCCAAAACGTTCTTGACAGATATTATGGTACAAACCTGGCAAGATTAAAAACTTACGGATTTAATATTACAGATCCTGTAAGCGGAATCTTAGTAGCGAATGAAAATGATAAAGAAGCAGGAACTGCTGCCAAACATCCAATAACTGGAGGTTTTTACGTGAGAGATAAAGTCAGTTTTGCAGACTTTAATTTCAACGGTGGTGTCAGAGTCGACTTCTTTAATGTAAATGATAAAGTGTTTAAGAGTCTTGCAACAGATATAGTAGGTCCTGACGGACTTGTTGCTACAGCAGATGACTTTACAGACAGTAAAATGGATTTCTATGTTAGTCCAAGACTTGGATTCTCATTCCCGATTACTGATAAAGTTATATTCGTTGCTCAATACGGTAAGATGGTTCAGTTACCACAGTTGAACTTACTTTATGTAAACCAGGCAACAATGCAGAGATTCTTATCTACAGCTTTACAGGATGTTATCGAAAACTCATCTTTAAAACCATCCAAGTTAACACAGTACGAAATTGGTTTCAAACAGCAGGCTGGAGATTACATCAATTTAGGTATAACTGCATTCTACAAAGAAGCAGTTGACCAAATCGGTGCAGGCAGAATTAAAGCAACAACTGACGGTAAAGTACCCGTTGGTTTTGTAACATATTTAAATACTGACTTTTCGATTTCGAGAGGTCTTGATATGTACTTATCTATGAGAAGATGGAACAGAATGTCTGTTGACCTTGCATATACATTATCTTATGCATCGGGAACAGGTTCAGACCCATTCTCAAAGACATCTTTAGCAAACGACGCTACTCAGGAGTTACCACAGTTTGTGTATGCTTTGGATTATGATCAGAGACATACAGGAAGTGTTAACCTTGACTATAGGTTCGGCGGTGACGAAGACGTTCCTAAAGGATTTGTAGGGAAAGTATTGAAAAATGCCGGATTGAACTTATTGTTTAGTTTCAATAGCGGCAGACCTTATACTGCAAGAACAGTTTCCAACACAGCAACAGGCACAGCAGGTGATTATGTTCTTTCTGCAAAGAATGAAATATACCGTGACTGGAACTTCAGGTTAGATCTTAGAGTTGATAAGACTATTCCTGTTTGGAAAACAAACTGGAATTTCTATGTCTATGTAATCAATTTACTTAATACCGAAATCATTAATAATATTTTTGATGGTACGGGTAAACCAGATGATAATGGATATTTGAACACACCAACAGGCGCTTCAAAATTTGAGACAGATCCTGTCTTTGCAAGTTTGTGGCCTGAAAGAATTAAGTTCTTATCAAACTGGGGTCCACCAAGACAAGTAAGATTTGGTGTTAACATTAGTTTCTAAAATCAACTTGAAAATTTTTTTAAACAAAATTTGAGTTTATTATGAAATTTTATAAATATAAAATAATAATACTCCTGTTCATTTTGGCAGTAACGTCTGTTAGTATGGCAAAACCGAGATTAATTTTCGGCAGTAATCCATACCGGATGAGTCCTGATGTAGTTGTTCTGCAAAGGATTATCTTGAATGCAAACAATATGGCTGCTTATTTCCAGAATACAGGAATTTTTGACCAAAATACAACTTCCGGTAATACCGCTGGTCTTGAATGGCCAAAGGGTTCGGGAAAAACTGCAAGTTTCACCGCAGGCCTTTCCATCGGTTGTGGTATTGGAGGTCAGTATGCACAGGTAATGGCATCTTACAAAGGTGAGTATGCTCCTGGGCATTTTAAAGCCGATGGTACCTGGGAAACCAACGGAGATTTCAAAATGTACACAGTAAGGCTCGGAGATAATGCAACAAACAATCCCGACTATGCTAACTGGTACAAAATGGTTCCTTATGGAGCTCCCTATAAAGATTTAAATAATAATCATCAGTATGACGACGGAGTTGATATTCCGGGAATGCCAAATGCAGGTCAGACAATATTTGAATGCATGGGTGATGGTGATTTATCTCAAAGAAGTCCGGGCGAAGGTTTTGGTGGTGGTATTTCAATACCAATCCTCGGTGCTGAAATTCACTTTGCAGCATGGGCGTATACTACTCCCGGTCTTGAGGATTTACAATTCCTAAATTATGTTGTTATTAATAACGGACCTGCAAGATGGGACTCAACGTTTATGGGTGTTGTTGTAGACCCTGACCTTGGAGATGCAAATGATGATTATATTGGCTGCGATATAAATTTAAATTTAGGTTATTGCTACAATGGTGATAACAACGATCCTATTTATGGGATATCTCCACCGGCATTTGGTATGGACTATTTCAAGAGTCCTATTAACCGTACAACTGGTGATACATTAGGATTAACTTCTTTTGTTTTCTTCACTAACAACGGTAACAATCCAATTCCTTGTGAATCTGACCCGAATGGTGAACCTATTCCTGCATATCATATGCTTCAAGGTATGAAAAAGGACAGAACTCCATTTATGGATGTAACTCAGAATCCACCAACAAGAACTAAGTTCGTCTATCCTGGTGATCCTGAATCAGGTTCCGGTTGGACAGAGACAAAAGGTTCGATGCAGAATTGCGGTGGTGACACTACCGGAACAATTTTGGCAACAAACCCTGTTGGAGACAGAAGGTTTATCTTTAACTCTGGTGCTCTTGATTTTACTGTCAACCCTGGTGATACACAGAATATTGTTTTGGCACAATTTGTACAAAGAGGGTCAAATAACAAAAACTCTGTTACATTATTAAAGAGGATGAGTAAAACGGCACAGATTATTTATGATAATAATTTTAACGTTACACCTCCGCCTCCGCCACCTGCAGTAAATGCATCATTCACACCGTTAGTAAACGGATTGTGCAATATTACATTATCATGGGGTGACGCTTCTGAATCTTATAATTATTGGGATACAATATTCTATCAGGAAAGTGATTCCAATATTTACAGGTTTGAAGGTTATGAAGTATATGAAATTAATAAATTTGCTAATCAGTTACCTGACTTTACAAAGCCATATACTATTGACCCAAGTGTCATTAGGCTGATAGATATTTTTGACTTACGAAATGGGAAAGACACACTTGTTAATAGACCTAAGGCATTATTCCCAAATCAATATCAAGATACTCTGATTAGAAGGGAAGAGATAGGTCTTGTTATTGACACATTATCTACCGGAACAATTGTAAACAGTAATGAAGTTTTTGCTCCTTTCCCAATAGTTCCTCCGTTTAATATGACCACTCCAAGCGGATTCCCGGGAAAAGGGATTTCAAGGAATATTACTCTAACAACTACCCAATTCTCTCAAAACTACGGAGGTCAATCCAGTTTTGTTTACGGTCAGGAATATCAGTTCGCTGTTGTTGCGTATGCCGTAAGTACATCAGGAAAAATCAAACGTGGTTTTAAAGTAATCAGAAACTCAGTAGGGAGCCAGGTGTTAAAAGTTAGACCTATTGCTCCTCCAGCTGGTACTGTATTTACATACAAAAATAGCGATACATTAAAAACAAACTTTAATGATCTCGCATTAGCACCAATAATAAAAAATTCTAATTTGTTGCTGAATGCAGCATATCGTGTTGTTTTTGGTGTTGATACTACTTTTTACAAGAAATATGCTTACGGTGATACATCACATATATTACCGTTAGTAGATACAATCAGAATAGATACAACATTTAAAATTCTGAGAAAGATAGACGGAGCATCTGTATATGAGGTTTTAAGATCAAAACTAAAAGTTGCTGATTATAAATCTTCTTCAGATGAGGTTTCTAGAACAATAGATGGTGTCTTATTAAATGTTCAGAAGATAAGATGGGCTGGTACAAATGGTAATTATACTGGAAATGTTGGAATTCTAAAAGATCCAACAACAGTATTGAAACCAGACAGTATTCAAAATAACGTTCGTGGTTGGGGATGGTCAAATCCTGCGAATCCTTTCTTAACAGGAAGTAAATATCAGCGAGATGCTTCAAGACCATGGCAATCAATCTCTCAGGCAATATCGTATCCAATGGCCGGTACATTTACTAACTTAAAATCAGCTTTAACACCTGATAAGTTAAGAAAAGTAACTATTCAGTGGACTGCGCCTGGACAAGGACAATATGCATATTATTATCAGGATACTTCATTAACTTCTGACAATTTCTATGTCTTTAAAGGTATTAAGCAGGTTCCGTTTAAGGTATTTGTTGATACATTAATTGTTGAAGACCCCGCAATTCCTTTATTCAGATGGGAAAGACGTCAAGTTAACTGTGGATTCCTGGAATCTGCTGATATTAATCCGTTTACCGGTGGCTGGAATCCATCAATAGATTCTCTCGGCGGTAAGCTTCTGCTTTATACATTTGGTACAAGTTATGATACAAACATTACGACTCCTTACAAGAACAGAAACTTGTTTATACAGCAAAGTCAATATGACATTATGTTTACGTGGTCTCCTAGATTAGTCAGTACGGGTCGTACTGGACTACCTGGAGAAGAGTTCTATATGTATCCATATACTGTAACCAGACCGTATTACAACGGTACAGCACCACTATATTATGAATTTACTACTAAGAAACCTGCGTTTGGTGATATGACTTCCGCTAAGGGTGAGATGAACAAAATTAAAGTTGTTCCAAATCCATACTATGGATTCTCAACACTTGACAGGAGTAGTTCTGATAAATTTGTGACTTTTACACATTTACCATTAAATTGTGCAATCAAGATTTATACACTTAACGGTGACTTGATTAAAACAATAAATAAGACTGGAACAGGAGATCCAACATTCAATTCTACAATTGAGTGGAATCTCCAGAATGAAGATAAAGTTCCGGTTGCATCTGGTATTTACGTAGCATTAATCGATGCTCCGAACATCGGAACAAAGGTCTTAAAACTTGCTATATTTACGTCACAAGAAAGAATTAATTTCTAAATTAAAATTGAAATCCAAATGAAAAGGGATTTAATTAAAAATTTAAGGAGATTTTCAAAATGAAATTGAGTCAAACTAAAATAATACTAATCTTATTGGTAGTTATGTTTGCAGCAAGCATCTCGTATGCAGGTCCTAGAAAAAAATATGGAACTTCTGCTGCTCCTGAACTACTGATACCGGTTGGCTCAGTCGGAACATCACTCCTAGGCTCGAATATGTCATACATCTCAGGTGTTGACGCAATGTATTGGAACCCAGCTGGACTTGCAAGTATCAATTCCAGGACAGGAGAAGTAATGTTCTCGCATGTTAACTATTTCGCTGATATGAAGCTTGAATACGTCAGTGTTGCATCAAAAATTGGTAGTCTTGGTGTAATCGGTGCAGGTATAAAATCTTTCAATATTGGTGATATAGAACAGACAACCGAAATAGCTCCGGAAGGTACCGGAACTATATTTAAACCAACATATATTACCGCAAACTTAAGCTTTGCACGCCAAATGACAGATAGAATTCGTTTTGGTACCAATGTAAAGTTAATCAGTGAATCTGTAGCAGATGTATCTGCAAACGGTTTTGCTTTTGATTTCGGTATTCAGTATCAAGGTGGTCAAACCGGTTTTAACTTTGGTATAGCTATTAAAAACTTAGGATCAACTATGAGGTTTAACGGTCCTGGTCTTGATAGATCAATTGAAGGTATAAACGGTCAAGTTACAACACAAAGAGTTGTATTACAGGATTTCGATCTTCCTACAGCTCTCGATATAGGTATTTCCTGGGGTAAAATGTTTAAGAACGATATGGGCGTGAATCTTGCTGTCAGTTTCACTAATAACAGCTTTACAAGCGACGAATTCAAATTCGGTCTTGACTATACCTACAAGAGAGTATTCTATATAAGAGGTGCTTATAACGTTTTGGTAGATAAAGAAAGCGGAAAAGAACTCTCAATATTCGGTCCATCAATCGGTGCTGGTATCCATTATCCGTTTGGCGGCATTAATTTGGGATTTGACTATGCTTACAGATTTATCAACTCAGAAGCTAGCGCATTCAACAGTACTAACCAATTCTTTACTGTTAGTTTAGGATTCTAGTATTTGTTTTTATAAATAAAAGGTAATCATAGTCTCTATGGTTACCTTTTTTTGTTAATTTGTATTTATAATAAATTAACTTTAATGTTGAAATATCAATTATGAAACTACAAAAATTACTTTACGCTGCTATTTTTGTTCTGCTCTTTTTGGGTAATTCCTATTCTGCAAATAATTTCTATTTTGATGCAGATTATTCAGTATTCAGATATTCGCCAGCAAAATCAATTGTTGAAGTTTACTTTTCTTTTACTCAGAACAGTCTACTATACGTAAAATCAGGAAATGATTTTGCCGGTATTGCAAATACACAGATAATCATAAAAGACCAGACAAGTTCTACAGAAATATTCAACGAAACTTATGGACTACAGTCAGTAGTTAAGGATACTTCGAAATCAAATTTACTGAGTCGCTTAATCGGTCAGCAGAATCTTACAATCCCAATCGGAAATTATGAAATATCATTCATTGGCTTTGATCAGAATAATCAGTCGAGAAAAGACACAATCAAGCTGGCTCTTAATCTAAATCAGTTTGAGGAAACAAAGTCTTCCTTAAGTTCTCTGCAGCTTTCCTCAATGATAGATAAATCAAATGATAAAGCAAGTATTTTCTATAAAAACGGGCTTGAAATAACTCCTAATCCAAATCTGTTATTCGGAAGCAATTTAAACAAATTGTATTATTACATAGAAGTATATTTCCCTTCTGTAGATTTTAAGTCAGACAGCTCACTGGTGATAATTAACATTAATGACCTTTCCGGTAATATAATTTATGAAAAGAGAAAATCTGTAAACATTAAAAATGAAGTGTACGCAGAAACAGGTTTGATTAAACTCGATTCCTTACCTACAGGTTCATATCTTTTAACAGTATCATTGGTTGATAATCCTTCAAATAAGAAAATTACACGCGAAAAGAAATTTTACATTTATAATTCTTTGAAGAAAGATAGTTATGCGTTAACTTTTGAGAAGGATTTTCTGCAATCTGAATTTGTAACGATGAAAGATGATCAGGTTGAAGATGAATTTAATAAAATAATCTATTTAAGGTCAACTACTGAAAATAAAGACTGGGAAAACCTAAAAACTCTTGATGATAAGAGAAAATATCTGTTTAATTTCTGGAAAAGAAGGGACCCTAATCTCTTAACTCCTAGGAATGAAGCACGGGATGATTACTTTAAAAGGGTTAAAGAAGCAAATAAATTATACAAGCAAAGTTTTACTGATGGATGGAAATCTGACAGAGGTAGAATATATGTTATTTATGGAGCACCTACGGACGTTGAAAAGCACTTTATGGAAACTGATATAAGAAATTATGAGATATGGACTTTCGATTATGTTGAGGGTGGTACAATTTGTGTATTTGCCGAAATATCAACATCAGGGGAAGGTTCGTATTTCTTAGTGCATTCAACAATGCGAAACGAATTCAGAGATCCTAACTGGTTAGCGAAACTTAAAAAGTAAGATGAAGAGAAATATTTTTATTCTGATAAATACGTTTATCTTCGCTGTTCTGATCTGGGCTTATGTAAATTTAAACCTTACATATACTATTGAATTATCAATACCCTTGCAGATAAAGTCAGGAAAGTCTCAGGGTATTTCTAATGAAATACCAAACAATCTTGATGTTGTTTTTAAAGGTAAAGGTTGGGGATTGATGAAAATATTAATATCGAAGAATCTTGTATACTATCTTGATTTAACTGCTTTTAAGAAAGATACGAAAATTGATTTAATGCAGAGCGTCAGTGAGATTATTAATCTTCCTTCCGATGTTTATGTTCAGAGCATAAACCCAAATTTCGTTGATGTATCATTTGATAATACTATATCAAGAATGATAAAAGTAAAGAATAATACATCCGTTCAAACTAAAGACGGATATACGGTTATTGGAGGAGTAAAAATATCCCCGGATTCGGTGAGGGTTTCGGGAGCCAGTTCGATTGTTATGAAAATAAAATTCGTTCAGACTGAAAATATAGTTTTTAAAGATGTTAATACAAATATAAGTAAGGATGTTAAGTTAATTGATTCATTGGGAAATCAGGTAAAGATTGATCCAACGGTCGTAAATGTAAGCTTTAAACTGGAGCTATCGGCTGAAAAAACATTTGATGATATAGATGTAAATGTTTATGGAGTACCTATTGATAAAGATGTATTGATTATCCCGCCAAAAATATCGATATCTCTCAGAGGTGGTGTGGAAGAACTTTCAAAACTTACACAGAAAGATATAAAGATAGGTATAAATTTTAAACAGATTGAATCTGATGAACAGGGAGAAGTTGAACCGACTATTGAATTATCGGATATATTTACTCTGATCAAAGTTGAGCCGCAAAGGTTCCAGTATATTATTAAGAAAAAACAGTCAGAAAATTGATAGATTACTTTAAAAATGAATTTCGTGATTTAATTAAAGAGACTAAAACTTTAGATTTCAAGACAGTATATATCTTTATTTCTGTTGCCATAATTGTATTCTTATCTCTTACTGTTGCCAGCCCATCTTTCTATTATGACCATTTTGGAAAAAACAGACTTGAGTCGCGCATCTATTGGTTTCTGATGGATGGTTCGTTTATGTTTTTAATCCCTGTAATATCTATAAAGTTTGTATTTAAGAAAAAACTGAGTGATTTTGGTTTTACTCTTGGTGATAAGAAATTTGGGATTCTTACTTCTGCCATATTTTTCGTGTTTATGTTTATAATAGTGATGATTGTTTCTTCGTCTATTGAGTTTAAACTCGCTTACCCGCAGGGTGGCGAAGCTCTCAGGAATAATTATCAGTTGCTTTTCTTTTATGAATTATGCATTCTTGTTTATATGCTGGGCTGGGAATTTCTCTGGAGAGGATATATGCTTTTCGGATTAAAAGAGAAACTGGGATTGTATACTATATTTATTCAAATGATTCCATTCTTTATCTTGCATAAAGGAAAACCCGAGATAGAATTATTTGCTTCAATCCTTGCAGGAATTATACTTGGAATTCAGGCATTAAGAAGCAGGTCTTTTGTTTACAGCTGGATATTACACTGGCTGGTAATGGTTTCTATAGATGTAATTTCAGTATTAAGGTTTAATTATAATTTTTAATCAATAATAGTTCATTCTGACATGAAATTAGCAGTAAATATTGACCACGTAGCAACACTGCGTGAAGCAAGGGGAGAGATTGAGCCTGACCCCGTAATAGCAGCAGGTATATGCGAGCTGGCAGGCGCAGAAGGCATTGTATGCCATCTCAGAGAGGATAGGAGGCATATTAACGACCGTGATGTAAGGTTGCTAAGGGAAGTTGTTAAAACCAAGCTTGACCTTGAAATGGCAGCTACTGACGAGATGGTTAAAATTGCCTGTGAAATATTACCCGACCTTGTTACTTTAGTACCTGAGAACAGGAAAGAATTAACAACTGAAGGAGGTCTGAATATTGCAGCAATGAAGTCAAGACTAACGGATGCAATCGATGAATTAAAATCAAAGGAGATTTTAATTAGTCTTTTTATTGACCCGGAACCTGAAGCACTTGACCTTGCACTGGAAGTTGGTGCCGATATTATTGAATTCCATTCAGGTAAATATGCAAACGCTATCGATGAAAAGTCTCAGATAAAGGAATTAGCCAAGATAGGAACAGTTTCAAGAATGGCCTCCGAAATGGGTTTAATAGTCACTGCGGGACACGGCTTGAATTATTACAATATCCAGCCTTTCCTGAATATTCCTGAAATAAGGGAAATCAGTATCGGACATGCTATAATTTCAAGAGCAGTATTCACAGGACTTCAGCGTGCTGTTGAGGATATGATTAAAATAGTTTCTAAAATCTGATATTATGGCTAGTAAACTAAAAGCGATTGAATTAGTTAAAGAATATAAAAAGCGTGTTGTTGTTAATAAGGTATCTGTTGAAGTAAAGCAGGGTGAAATCGTCGGGCTGCTTGGTCCTAACGGAGCCGGCAAAACTACTACGTTTTATATGATTTGCGGAATGATAAAAC